>JAXEPX010000012.1:0-23331 GCA_034117325.1 Phascolarctobacterium sp.
CAATTTGGCAATGTTATCGTCCGCACTAATAATGGTGATAACCTGAAACTGCGCGACATTGCTACTATTGAGCAAGGTCCTCGTAACGACATGGTTGTCAGCCGTGTAAATGGCGGTGACGCCGTAGTATTCCCTGTTTCCTTGACCTCCGACGCGAATGCTATCGAAACTGTTGGCAAGATTAAAGAGGCTCTGAAGGAAGCAGAAACTCGTTTCCCCGAGGATATGAAGCTCCTTATCATGCAGGATAATACCCAGTTCATTACCGAGTCCTTGCAAAAGGTAGCACATACCTTCTTCGAAGCATTGATTCTGGTTCTGCTGGTAGTATTTATGTTCCTGGGTAGCTGGCGTGCAACTCTGATTCCTATGCTGGCTGTACCTGTATCCCTGGTTGGTACCTTCGCTTCCTTCGTAATCTTAGGCTTTACTGTTAATACTCTTACCGCGTTTGCGATGATTCTGGCTATCGGCCTCGTAGTCGACGACGCGATCGTCGTAGTAGAAGCAGTAGAGCATCATATTCAAGAGAATGGCATGTCTCCGAAGGAGGCAACCTACCGCGCTATGAACGAGGTATCCGGCCCTGTAGTAGCTATCGCCTTCGTTCTGGCAGCAGTATTCATCCCCGTAGCCTTTACCGGCGGTACTGTAGGTGAATTGTACAAACAGTTTGCTATTACCGTTTCCGTATCTATGATGCTCTCCGCAATCGTAGCGTTGTCCCTGACTCCTGCACTGTGCTCCTTGATTCTTGTCAAGAAAGGGGCGGACGAAGCTCCGAAGGGCATTGTTGGTAAGGCTGTAGCCGCCTTCAACCGTTGGTTTGAGAAAACCTTGGCTAAATATGTTACGAA
This sequence comes from Phascolarctobacterium sp., assembly GCA_034117325.1. Classification (GTDB taxonomy): domain Bacteria; phylum Bacillota; class Negativicutes; order Acidaminococcales; family Acidaminococcaceae; genus Phascolarctobacterium_A. The sequence continues at coordinate 858 of JAXEPX010000012.1, forward strand.
CGTAGAATGGTGCATTCGTAAGTCCAAGCTAGTGCTGACTTGTCTGGCAGTCATCGTTATTCTGACCGGTGTTATTGCTAAGCATACCCCTACAGGCTTCGTACCTAATGAAGATATGGGTATGAGTGCAGTATCCATTAACCTGCCGGAGGCTGCATCGAGCAACCGTACTTTGCAAATTGCTAATGAGATTGGTGCTAAAGCTCAGAAGCTGCCGGGTGTTAAGAATGTACTTGCAGTATCCGGTGTAGATATTCTGTCCAATGCACAAAAGGCTAACTCTGCACTGATGGTTGTATGTATGGATGACTATAGCAATCGTACTACCACCACCCAACAGGTTATTCCGATGATTTTTGGCCTCGGTGCACAGTATCCTGATGCTTCCGTAATGGCCTTCCAGCCGCCTTCCTTGCCTGGCGCTTCCAATACAGGTACGCTGAGTCTGTATTTGATGAACCTGGCTGGTGAGGATGTAGAGACCATGGGCCAACGCGCTAATGAGTTCCTGGCTAAGGCTCGTCAACGTCCGGAGATTGGTATGATTTATACCACTCTGAACACCACCACTCCTGTATATAATTTTGATGTCGACCGCGAAAAGGCTCAGTCCATGGGCGTACCTGTATCCAGTGTTTATTCTGCTTTGCAGGCTTTCCTTGGCGGTAACGAAATTAACGATATCAACAACTTCGGTCGTACATGGAAGGTAGTAATGCAGGCTGACGCTAAATATCGTCAAAATGTCGACGATATGCGTTACTTCTTCGTGCGCAGCAATAATGGTACCATGGTACCGCTGAACACTCTAGTAAATCCGATTCAAAAGAACAGCTCCCTGGTTATGACCCGTTTCAATGGTGCGCGTGCCATCAAGATTGCAGGCGACCCTGCTGATGGTTATTCCACTGGTTCTGCGATGGCAGCACTGGAGGAGGTTGCTAAGGAAACTCTGCCGAGCTCCTATACCTATGAATGGGTTGACCAGAGCCGCGACGAAATCGAGGCTGGTAGCCGTTCTACCCAGATTTACATTATTTCTATGATCTTCGTATTCCTGTGCCTGGCAGCGCTGTACGAAAGCTGGACTATTCCTCTGGCCGTACTGCTGTCCGTGCCCTCCGCAATCTTTGGTTGCTTCCTGTCCCAATACCTGCGTGGTCAAAACAACGACGTGTACATGCAGATTGGTATGATTACCCTGATTGGTCTGGCAGCTAAGAACGCCATCTTGATTGTCGAGTATGCGAAGATGAATATGGAGGAAAATGGTATGGACGTTGTGCATGCTGCTGTTGAGGCTGCTCACCTGCGTCTGCGCCCGATTCTGATGACCTCCTTTGCGTTCATTTTGGGCTGCTTGCCTTTGGCTATTGCTACCGGCCCGGGCGCTGGTGCGCGTGTATCCATGGGTAACGCCGTAGTTGGCGGTATGACGATTGCGACTATGTTCGGTATCTTCCTGATTCCGGTACTATTCGTTGTAGTTGAACGTTTCTTCTCTAAAAAGAAGAAAGAAGGCTAGTAGACAGGCGATAAGGCATCATATGCTTCACAACGCCTCCTAGACGTACTTCTAGTACGCCTTCGTCGGTGTTGCTCGCCTCTAATGCCTTCTCCCCCGTCTTAGTAAACTTAATGATAAAAAAGAAAGAGCTAGAAGATTATCAAAGTCTTCTAGCTCTTTTTTTGCGCTCAAATTGATACTTAAGTAAGTATAAATAAATTTAAATAACATACTAAACATTAAAATTCTATTAAGTAAATAGACTAAGGCTGGGTACATTACAAAGGGTGACAGAGGCAACAGTTACTGCCAAACATAAAATTTATAATGATTTTGACAAGAAAGCTTGTCCGCTATTATATCCTGCGCTTTGAATGCAGAGTTGCTTTAAGATGGAGGTGAGATTATGGGCTCGGTAACTACAAATCCCTGGCTAATTTCTATTATTAATATGGTTATTGTTTTTGGGGTCTTGATTGCACTGGGCGTGTTGATGAGCTTGATTCAAGTAGTGGACCCTACTAAAAATCATTAATGGTTCCTGATTAAGGAATAAGGAGGAAAATTTTATGTTTGAGGCGTTTATTGTCGCTATTGCGTCCGTTTGGTCTGACTCCGGTTTCTCAGCCATGACCGGAGGTCATGTAATCATGATTTGTGTTGGCCTGATATTATTGTATATGGCTATTGCCAAGGGCTTTGAGCCTTTGCTGTTGTCTCCCATTGCGTTTGGTTGTATTCTGGCAAATATTCCTAAAAATGGGTTTGAGCAGCCTGGTGTTATGTCAGTCATTGCTTACGGTATTCATAACGAGGTATTCCCTCCCTTAATTTTTATGGGTGTAGGCGCGATGACCGACTTCGGTCCGTTGCTGGCTAATCCTAAGACTCTGCTCCTAGGTGCGGCTGCACAGGCAGGTGTTTTCGTAGCACTTTTAGGTGCTATGATGCTGGGCTTCAGTGTACAGGAGGCTGCCGCTATCGGTATTATTGGTGGTGCGGATGGACCTACCTCTATTTATTTGGCTGCGAAGATGGCGCCGCAGCTTTTAGGTGCTATTGCTGTTGCAGCGTATTCCTATATGTCCTTAGTACCGCTGATTCAGCCTCCTATCATGAAGCTCTTCACTACTGAGGCTGATCGTAAAATCGTGATGAAGCAGCTGCGTCCTGTTTCTAAATTCGAAAAGATTATTTTCCCAATTATGTGCACTATCGTTATCTCTTTGCTTTTGCCCTCTGTAACTGCATTGATTGGTATGCTGATGCTTGGTAATTTGTTCAAAGAGGCAGGCTGCCTGGATCGTCTTTCTGATACTGCGCAAAACGCATTGATGAATATCGTAACCATTATGCTGGCAACTGGTACTGGTGCTACTATGAGTGCAGAGTCCTTCTTAAACTACCAGACCATTTTGATCATTATTTTAGGCTTAGTAGCATTTATCGCAGGCACTGCCGCTGGTGTTATCTTTGGCAAGCTGATGTGCATGGTTGACGGTGGTCAAACTAATCCTTTGATTGGCTCTGCCGGCGTATCTGCAGTTCCTATGGCAGCTCGTGTGTCCCAGATTGTTGGTCAGAAAGCTAATCCGGCTAACTTCCTGTTGATGCACGCTATGGGTCCTAATGTGGCAGGTGTTATTGGCACTGCGGTTGCAGCGGGGACTATGTTGGCAATGATCGGACCTGTAAAGTAATCCAATAGAAAAAGGCAGCCGATAAGGCGTCATCTACTTCATAACAGCTTCTAGACGTACCTCCAGTACGCCGTCGTCGCTGTTATTCGTATCTGACACCTTCTCAACTGCCTTATGTAAGATAAGATAGAAAAGGCACCCGATAAGCTTTAGTTGAAATAAGAAAAGAGCTAGGAGACTTTCAAAAGTCTTCTAGCTCTTTCTTATAAAATGGCATAAAAAAATAACCAGTTCGCATCTGGTTATTTTTTTATTGCTGAGGCATTTCGCAGCTACCTCAGCAATTTCTCCCAAATCCTACTATTCGCAAATTGAAGATTGGAAGGATATTAAATGGTTGCTTTGCAGTAATTATTTTAGCAGAGACGCGGTAGAAGTCTGTTGCCTAGGTCACAGAAAACTATTTGTAAACTATAGTAATTATAATGTTTTTAAAGTAAAGCTATTTTGTAATTAATGTAACTACATACAAAAAACAAAGTGTGACGTGCGCAACAGATGATAAAGAAATTTACTTTTATACTTATTAAAGTAAGATAAGTGCATTATCTTACCGGATATAATCCCCTTTGAATCTTTGGAAAGAGGTGAATTTATGGGTCCTGTTACAACTAATCCTTGGCTGATCGCACTCATTAATATGACCATCGTTTTCGGTGTTCTGATCGCATTGGGTGTTATGATGAGCCTGCTGCAGGTGGTAGATCCCACCAAATCTAAATAAGCTTAGGTTTTAGAAGCAGTACTACTGCTTTAAAGCTGCTTCATTAAGGAAAAATGAGCCATTAGAGCTGTGCTTGAGTTTCGCACTCATCCTCCAGGCTAGGGGAGACTGAGGGAAGCGTTGGTTCTAAGGGTGTCTTTTTGACTAATGAAGCATTTTAATTGCCCAAGAAGGCAATTCGCACTAATCAAAGCCCGCTATGGGCCACAAGGAGGAAAATTTTACATGGAAGCATTTGTAGTTGCTTTGGCATCCGTATGGGCAGACTCTGGCTTCTCCGCTCTGACCGGCGGTCATGTAATCATGATTTGCGTTGGTCTGATTCTGCTTTATATGGCTATTGGCAAAGGTTTCGAGCCTTTGCTGTTGTCCCCGATCGCATTCGGTTGTATTCTTGCTAACATTCCTAAAAACGGTTTTGAACAACCTGGCGTTATGTCCGTAATCGCATACGGCATTCACCACGAAGTATTCCCGCCGTTGATTTTCTTGGGCGTAGGCGCAATGACCGACTTTGGTCCTCTGCTGGCTAACCCGAAAACTCTGCTCCTGGGCGCTGCTGCTCAGGCTGGCGTATTTATCGCTCTGCTGGGCGCTATGCTGCTGGGCTTCAACGTACAAGAGGCTGCTGCTATCGGCATCATCGGTGGTGCTGACGGCCCGACCTCCATTTACCTGGCTGCAAAGATGGCTCCGCAACTGCTGGGCGCTATCGCCGTTGCTGCTTATTCCTACATGTCTCTGGTACCGCTGATTCAGCCTCCTATCATGATGCTCTGCACCACTGAGCATGACCGTAAGATCGTTATGCAACAGCTGCGTCCGGTTTCTCATTTCGAGAAAATTACCTTCCCGATCATGTGCACCATCATCATTTCTCTGCTGTTACCTTCCGTAACCGCTCTGATTGGTATGCTGATGCTTGGTAACCTGTTCAAAGAAGCAGGCTGCCTGGATCGTCTGTCCGACACCGCTCAAAACGCATTGATGAACATTGTAACCATCATGCTGGCAACCGGTACTGGCTGCACCATGAGCGCTGAGTCCTTCCTGAACTATCAAACTATCCTGATTATTTGCCTGGGTCTGGTTGCATTCATCGCTGGTACCGCTGCAGGTGCTCTGTTCGGTACTCTGATGTGCAAATTGGACGGTGGCCAAACCAACCCGTTGATTGGCTCCGCAGGCGTATCTGCAGTTCCTATGGCAGCTCGTGTATCTCAAAAAGTTGGTCAAAAATGCAACCCTGCTAACTTCCTGCTGATGCATGCTATGGGCCCGAACGTTGCAGGCGTTATCGGTACCGCAGTTGCAGCTGGTACCATGCTGGCTATGATTGGTCCTGTTAAATAATTTTCTTCTGCAACTCCCCTAAGAGGGCGCGCGTAAAGCGTGCCCTCTTTTCTTATGCCTTCTTTTACTTGTTCAGCATTGCTATATAAGCTCGACTTTTAAGCGCATAGACGGGAGGTACTAAAAAAGCCTCGTAGCGTATAGCTACGAGGCTTTTTTGCTAGGTGAATAGATGATTTTGCTAGATTTAACGACTAATGTTGCTAAAAAATGAGTACCAGGGTGCCAGCTGTAATTAAAAGACCACCGATAATGGTCTTAGTGGTAATAGCTTCGCCGAGAATGAAAAAGGCCATAACCATGGTAATGACTACACTGAATTTATCGACAGGAACGACCTTACTAGCTTCGCCAATTTGCAGAGCATAAAAGTAACAGAGCCAGGAGAGGCCTGTTGCTAGGCCGCTAAGCACAAGAAAGGTCCAGCTGCGTGTGCTGATATCGGCAATTTGCTGATGCTTTCCTGTAGCAAAAACTATAAGCCAGGCCATAACGAGGACTACTACGGTACGAATGGCAGTTGCTAGATTAGAATTAACATTTTCGATACCGATTTTCGCAAAAATAGAGGTTAAAGCAGCAAAAACTGCTGATAGCAATGCAAATACAACCCACATAATATTACCTCCTTTAAGTATTTTCCTAAGTATACCATGTTTTTGTGAATAAGACATTAAAAAAGAACAAAGAAGTGACACTTGCTGTCACTTCTTTGTATACTTAGACTTATTTATTTAGCTGTTGCCAGCATGAGCTTAATGCGGTTCTCTTGATTAACGCGGGAAGCACTTGCATCGTAGTCTAGGGCAAGGATATTAGCCTCCTCTGCGATTTGCTTGATTTTATTAATCATGCCACGTCCTGCAATATGATTGGGCAGGCAGCCAAAGGGTTGGGCACAGATAATATTCGTATAGCCATTATGAACTAGCTCCAGCATTTCTGCTGTTAAAAGCCAGCCCTCGCCCATATTATTGCCGTAGCCAATAATACCCTTCACCATGGCCTTTGTTTCCTCGTAGGTTGCAGGAGCGCTGAAGGGCGGTATAGAGAGAGCTTGATGCAGGATGCTTTCAAGATGCTTTAAATACCACATAGCGCCCTTATTGGCGCCGTACTTGAGAAAGCTGCCGCCATAGAGCTTGTAATCTGTGAGATAGGTGTCCACACAGTACATGATAAAATTGAGTACACCTGGAAGCATATATTCGCAATTTTGTTTCTGCAGGAATTTTTCGAGACTATTATTACCGAGCGCGGCATATTTAATATAAATCTCACCAACGATGCCAACCTTAATCTTAGGTTTGGCGCTAATAGGTACATTGGCAAATTCACTAGCGAGAGCCTTTGTCAGCTTTTTAATATTGCTGAGCGCCTGCGCCCTGCCATCGTGAAAAGCATTACTGATACAGGTGAGCCATTTTTGCGCGAGTGCGTCCGTAGCTCCCTGTACTACCTCATAGGGGCGGATTTTATTCGTTAGATACATCAGTGCATCGCCATAAATAATAGCAGCAAGAAATTTGCGTAGCATGGTAGCATTAAGATGAAAGCCTGGCTGCTTTTCGAGACCGCTTACATTAAGGCTAATGACAGGAATATTAGCAAAGCCCGCCTTTTCCAAAGCTTTGCGCAAGAGGTAAATATAATTGGAGGCACGGCAGCCGCCACCGGTTTGACTCAAAAGGAGGGCGGTATGCTTAGGGTCATACCTGCCGCTCTCTAAGGCATTGATTAATTGCCCAATGACAAGGAGTGCAGGATAGCAGATATCATTATTAACATATTTGAGGCCGGTTTCGATGACCTCACGTCCGGTATTGCTTAAAATTTCAGCTCTGTAGCCACAGCTGGAGAGAGCAGCCTGTAGCAATGAAAAGTGCATGGGCAGCATACCGGGAATAAGAATTGTATGGGTCTGGCGCATGTCCTCAGTAAAGGGGACAAACGTAGAGCTAGTGCTCGTTTGCATGGGAAGGACTCCTTTAAAATAGCTCAACTATTTATTATCTAAATCGTGCAAATTGGCAGCTGAGAAAAGACTACGGATACGAATCTTTGCCGCGCCAAGATTGTCGATATCATCGATTTTTATTTGCGTATAAATGCGACCATCCTCTTCTAAGATGCGACGACATTCGTCCGCAGTAATAGCATCACAGCCACAGCCGAAGCTGACAAGCTGAATCATGTGCATATCGGGGTTCTCGGTCACGTATTTAGCAGCAGCATAAAGACGGCTATGATAGGTCCATTGATTGAGAACCTGCAGGTCAGTTGCGAGCTCCTGTGGCTTTACGTGGCTTGAAACGGCGTCCTCGCTAACGAGGGCTGCGCCCATGGTTGTAATGAGACGGTCGATGCTATGGTTGACTTTTGGATCAATATGGTAGGGGCGGCCTGCTAGGACAATAATGGGCTTGTGCTCGGCACGGGCAGTATTGATGATTTCCTGCCCCTTTGCTTTAACCTGCTCCTCGTAGCTATAGAAGGCAGTAAAGCCAGCCTCTACTGCTGCTTTCAGCTCCTGTTTTGTCATATCCTTGAAGGTAGGATGGAACATTTCATAAAGCTTTTGCACTAAGACCTTTTTGTGCAAGAGGCCCAAATAGTCAAAGAAGAAGCTAGCCTTTTCCAGGTCCTGCATATTGGCATGGAGGACCTCGGGGTAATAGGCCACTACTGGGCAATTATAACAGTTTTCCGTACCGTCCTCGCTGATGTTGTAGGTCATACAAGGATAGAAAATTTGCGTAATACCCTGATTGAGTAGCCATTTGATGTGACCGTGCATTAGCTTGGCAGGGTAGCAAACAGTATCGCTAGGAATGGTGTTTTGTCCTAAGCGATAGATGGTTTTATCTTCAATGGGGCTTGTGATGACCTTAAAGCCTAGTTTTCCCAGTAAGCCTTTCCAGAAGGGTAATAGCTCGTACATATTGAGCCCCATAGGAATACCCATCGTACCGCGTGTAGGCGTTTCATTGGTAGGTAAATTTTTTAAGAGCTCTAGCTTCTGACGATAAAGATTTAAATCATCCTTAGGTGCCATATGGGTGATGGGGCGTTCACAGCGATTGCCGCTAATAAAACGCTTGCCGCTGGCAAATATATTGATAGTTAAATGACAATGGTTATTACAGAGGCCGCAGGTAACTCCCTTTACTGTATGCTGGAATTTTTCGAGCTCCGTAAGCTTGATAATAGTGGTGGGCTTGGGGGCATCAGCATAGCGACGCTGCGCGTAAAGAGCCGCTCCATAGGCACCCATCAGGCCTGCAATATTGGGACGAATGACCTCTAGCCCCATTTCCTGCTCAAAGGCACGGAGCACACAGTCATTGAGGAAGGTACCGCCCTGAACAACGATGTGCTGGCCAATAGCAGCTTTGCTACTGGGGCGAATAACCTTATATAAAGCGTTTTTAACGATACTAATGGATAGGCCCGCGCTGATATTAGCGACGGAAGCGCCATCCTTCTGCGCTTGCTTAACACTGCTGTTCATAAAGACGGTGCAGCGACTACCGAGGTCTACGGGCATGTCCGCAAAAAGACCAATTTTAGCAAATTCCTCTGCACTATAGCCAAGAATTTCTGCAAAGGTTTGCAAAAAGCTGCCGCAGCCACTGGAGCAGGCTTCGTTTAAAAATATATTATCAATAGCCCCGTTATGAATTTTGAGGCATTTCATATCCTGCCCGCCGATGTCGAGGATAAAGTCTACCTCTGGCTCCAGATGCTGAGCGGCATAGAAATGAGCCATGGTCTCGACGATGCCGTAGTCTAGGCCGAAGGCGTGACGAATCAGATCTTCTCCGTAGCCAGTAACTGCGCCGGCAAGGAGCTGGCAGTGGGGATATTTCATGTAAAAATTCGTTAGATAATCACGTACAGCGATAACAGGATTTCCCTTGTTGCTTTGATAAAAGGAATCAAGGAGCTCGCCTTCGGGACTCATTACAGCAATCTTGATAGTCGTACTACCAGAATCAATGCCGATAAAGGCAGTGCTAGCCTGAGCTGGTGTAGTAATTTTTACGGCATTGCGCGCATGGCGAGTACGAAAGGCTTCATATTCAGCCTCATTCTGAAAGAGGGGCGGCAGATGCTCAAAGGTGTGGCTCTTAATGGCAGCTTCAAGCTTGGCTGGCAGAGTAGTGAAATCCACTTCATGTTCAGCACAGAAAGCAGCGCCCATCGCTACGAAATAGAGGCTGTTTTCAGGGCATGTGCCCTTGATATTCAAGATATTGTCAAAGCTGTCGCGTAGGCAGCTCATAAAGGTCAATGGTCCGCCTAGGTAGAGCACGTTGCCTTCGATAGGACGGCCCTTTGCGAGGCTGGTAACAGCTTGACTAGCTACGGCATGGAAAATGCTGGCGGCGAGGTCTGTTTTTGCAGCACCTTGATTAAGCAGAGGCTGAATATCGCTTTTAGCGAAGACGCCACAGCGGCTAGCAATAGTGTAGCTAGTAGTAGCTTGCTGCGCAAGTTCGTTCATTTGCGCCGTTTCCACGTGAAGTAGGGAGGCCATTTGGTCTATGAAGGCACCAGTACCTCCTGCGCAGCTATCATTCATGCGTGCGTCAAAATGGCGGCCGAGGAATAATATTTTTGCATCCTCACCACCTAACTCGATGACAGCATCTGTGCCAGGATGCAGCTTTTCTGTGCAAATCTTTTCTGCAAAAACCTCTTGGACGAACTGAATCTCACAGCTTTCAGCAAGGCCAAGACCTGCACTGCCGCTAATAGCAAGGCGAGCTTTGCGGAGGGTAGGAAATTTAGCTAGCAGCTCCTTATGTAATTCTAGTATTCTGGTAGCAATCTGGCTGTAATGACGTTGATATTTGCTGAAAAGCAGGGTGCCAGCGTCATCTAAAACAGCGATTTTAATTGTGGTACTACCAATATCTAAACCTATCTGCATAGTAAATAGTAACCTCCGTAAGCACTGTCTAATCTATAATTATAGTACTGCATCATTTCATACTTTCTCATCCTATATTTTAATACTTTGTTCGAGATTAGTAAAATGTTAAGCGCTTAAAAAAGTAACAAAAATGAAAATTTTTTATGAACTAATTAAAGAAAAGGAAATTAAATAGGTAATTAAAAGAAAGCAAAAGACTCCTGTACCTTGTTTTTAGTACAGGAGTCTAAATTTTTGTGTAAAAGCAAAAGCTTATTAGTCTAAAAATATAAAATTGTTTTTTAGAAGGTGCCAGCCACAAGCTGTGCAATGTTCTTAGAATGGTCGCTGACGCGCTTCATGTTAATTAAAAGCTCAAGCATGACGAAGCCTGCAATGGGCTCACAACGGTGCTCGTTGAGGCGCACGATGTGGTTCTTGCGAATTTCCTTCTGATACTGCTTGACCTCGCGGCAGAGACGCACAGCGTCAGCTGCAATATCCTTATCGTTTTTCTCAAGTGCTTCAAGGGCACGACCACTAGCACGTAATACCATTTCGCTCAGCTGTGCGAGCTCCTGCATAGCTTCATCTGAAAAGTGTACATCGTCCTCAAAAATGCGGCGCGCTTTCTTCGCAAGTGTTTCACCATGGTCGCCAATACGCTCGATATCATTAATCGCGTGCAACAGACCAGTATGGCGAATGGAAAGGCTGGCATCAAGCTGTGCCGTGCTCATTTCCGTAAGATAATCTGTAATCTCGCGCTCGAGGGAGTCGACTACGGGCTCGTGCTCCAGCACATATTTAACCTTTTCAGCATCGTAGGTCTGAATAGCCTCCATGCCGAGGCGGACATCCTCACGAGCTTGGTTGCCCATGCGGACAACCTCCTTCACAGCGAGGCTAAGACCAATAGAGGGGGTATTGAGCATGCTCTTGTCCAGATATACTGGACGCAGGCTGATACCCTCTGCATCACCAGGCACAAGACGTTCGATGAGCTTAATGAAGGGACCCACAAAGGGCATGAAGAGCAGCGTATTGATGATATTGAAGGCGGAGTGCGCATTCGCAATTTGGCGTGCGATATCGCCCTCGGGAGAAACGTACATGACTATTTGGACAAACCAGTGCATAAAGACAACAAAGATAATACTACCGATGACATTGAACATAACGTGCGCAACAGCTACGCGCTTCGCAGTCAGGTTTGCTCTTAAGGAGGCGAGTACAGCCGTGATACAGGTACCGATATTATCGCCAAGTAGCACAGGAATAGCGCCCTCAAGCGGGATAAGCCCCTGACCTGCCATGGCAATCAAAATGCCTATAGTGGCACTACTGGACTGAATCAGCACCGTCATAATGGTACCGATACCAATGCCCAGGAGGGGATTGCTGGAGAAATGGCCGATAAAGTCAACAAAGCCAGGATAAGCACGCAGGGGCATTACAGCGCGCCCCATCATGTCCATGCCCAACATCAGGATGCCAAAGCCGAGAATAACCTGACCCAGGTATCTGCCTCGCGCTTTTTTGGCTAAGAGTTGCATCAGAAAGCCAACGAAAAGCAGCACAGTAATATAATTAGAAAGCTTAAAGGCAATTAATTGCGCCGTCATGGTGGTGCCGACGTTGGCACCCATGATGATGCCGAAGCCTTGCTTCAGTGTCAGCAGGCCTGCGTTAACTAAGCCTACGGTCATAACGGTTGTAGCACCGCTGGCCTGGAGTACAGCCGTGACTACTGCTCCCAGCAGTATGCCCATGGCAAGTACGCCCGTCATCGCCTCAAGAATTTTTTGCAGCTTCGCACCGGCAGCCTTTTGGAGGCCATCACCCATGAGCTGCATACCATACATGAATAAGGCGATACCGCCTAAAAAGCCAAGAAAATAAACTAGCATGGAACACCTCAAATTATTTAGTTACCCAAGATTTACGTTAATTTAACATTCACGCCTTTATTATACATTAAAAAGCATATAGCGTAAAACATTTTCACAAAAATGTAACAAAAAACTACACCGCACTCTTTCGAAGCCGTGCGGTGTAGTCAAGGAGAGGTGTATGATGAAAAGATATGTTTAGGGGAGTTTGGTCGAAGCCCTGTGTGCTCGGGGCTTCTTCCTTGGCTCACTTATATTGTAGCAAATGGATATGTCTAAAGTAAGACTAAGGAGTAAACTAATTGTGAACTATTAAGCTATTTCAGGATAACGTTTAAAAAGGCTTTAAGACGTTCATTAGTGGGATTTTCGAAAATTTCTGCAGGTGTTCCTTGGGCCTGGACGTAACCGTCAGCCATGAAGACTACCTTTGTTGCTACCTCACGAGCGAAGCCCATTTCATGGGTTACAACCACCATGGTCATCTTTTCCTCTGCGAGCTCGCGCATGGTACGCAGTACCTCGCCGGTAAGCTCGGGGTCGAGGGAGGACGTGGGCTCGTCAAAAAGCATAATGGCGGGCTTCATTGCCAGTGCACGCGCAATAGCTACACGTTGCTGTTGACCACCACTAAGCTTGCGGGGGTATTCATCACGCTTGTCGGAAAGACCTACCTTCGCTAACAGTACCTCTGCTTCCTTAATGACCTGCGCTTTATCACGTTTTTGCACGTTAACAGGCGCCTCAATGAGATTTTCCAGGACCGTCATGTGGGGGAAGAGGTTAAATTGCTGGAATACCATACCCATTTTGCAGACGATGCGGCGGATCTCGTCTTTATTGACATATTCGGTGCCGCCATTAGTTTCGGTGCAGAGCGTTTCGCCATCGATGGTAACGCTGCCGCGGTCTATAGTTTCCAGCTTGTTCAGACAGCGCAGGAGGGTGCTCTTGCCACCACCGGAGGGACCGATGACTGCGACAACCTCGCCTTCGTTGACTTCGAGGTCAATGCCCTTGAGAACCTCTAATTTATTAAATTTTTTCCAGATATTTTTGGCATTAATTTTATTCATGATGTTGCTCCTTTGCCTCTTCTTATTGCTCGTATTTAGAGAAATGCTTCTCCAGACGCTCGAAGACAAAGGTTAAAATCAGCGTCGCAAAAAGGTAGAAGCAGGCTGCTACGATGAAGGGGGTGATACTGAAGTCGCGCTGTACGAGGTTGCGAGCAGTGCGCATCAAATCGTTCATCGCGAGGACATAAACGAGGGAGGTGTCCTTAACGAGGGTAATGGTCTCGTTGCTAATAGGCGGTAGGATAATGCGAATCACCTGGGGAAGGATAACACGGCGCATGGTTTGCACATAGTTCATGCCCAGGGTATGCGCTGCCTCGTACTGTCCTTTGGGGATGGCTTGAATGCCCGCGCGGAAGATTTCGCAGAAATAAGCTGCATAATTCAGCACAAAGGCAACAATCGCAGACTCAAAGTCCGGCAAGCGAATGCCCACGGAGGGGAGCACGAAGTAAACGAAGAAAATCTGCAGCATCAGCGGGCTGCCACGCATAATCCATACATAGAAGCCAATTATTTTTTGCAGTGGCGTAATAGCAGATACGCGACCTAAGCTCAAAAGAATGCCCAGGGGAATGCTCAAAACAATGGTAATGGCGAAAACCTGAGCAGAAACCAGACAGCCGTCCAGCATCTGGGGAATAATTTTCCAAACGTAATCCATAATAATCTCCATTTTCGTTAAATTTTTGCGTTAGTACTACTGGTAACGCAGAATGCTTCCTTTATTATATCACTTTACTAAAGTAGAGACAAGAAAAAAGGAGTTCAAGTTCTTTTGCGTTAGACGATTTTTCTGTCTTGAAGCTAAGAGTATTTTACTTAAAAAGAAAGGGCCGAATCGCTTCGGCCCTCTGTTGCAAGGATATTAGTATTTGATAATGTCGGCGCCCATCCATTTTTCGGAAATCTTTTTGCAGGTGCCATCTTTCTTCATTTCGTCCATAACCTTGTCAATACGTTGCAGGAACTCTTTGTCGTCCTTGCGGAATGCAATACCTACAACCTCTTCACCCATGTTTTCTTCAAGAATGGTGTACTTGCCGGGTTTCTTTTTGTCATAGTAGCCGCGAGCTAAAACTGCGTCAACGATAGCTGCATCTACGCGGTTGTTATCCAGCTCCATGTAAATAGCTGCGAAGTCAGGATATTTACGATAGTCAGCCAGGGAAGCCTTCAGGTCTTTATTTTTCGGCAGTTCCATCAGGTAGGAGCCGGTGGAGTCATCTTGAACGGCAATGCGTTTGCCTTTCAGATCAGCGATTTTTTTAATGGGGGAACCTTTCGGTACAACGATTAATTGAGAGTTAATCAGGTAGGGCTTGGAGAGGCCATATACCTTTTCGCGTTCAGGGTTGATTGTGAAGCAGTTCCAAATAGCGTCAATGCGTTTGGATTTCAGTTCAGCTTCTTTTGCACCCCAATCGATGGGTTTGAATTCAACTTCCATGTTCAGACGTTTGCAAGCTTCACGAGCCAGGTCAATGTCCATGCCTACGATTTCATTTTTCTCATTGCGGAAGCCCATGGGAGCAAAGTTGTCGTCCAGACCAATAACGATTTTTTTCGGGCCACTGTTGCCACAGCCGGCAACCATCATAACCATCATCATGATACCCATGATTACTACTAATAACTTTTTCATCTTAACACCTCATAATTGCATTGAAATTTGCTGCTCTAGGCAAGCATGTTTATTGAGTACGTTTACATTATACTTTAGCATAGTAAATTTGTAAAGTGGTAAAATGAAAAATTTTTAACTTTTTTTCGAGCAGAATAGATGCTTAGTTTTGAGAAGAGGAATTGAGGAGCATAAAAAAGAACGCCAGCGTAGGGCTGACGTTCTAGTATATTGCTTTATTTATAGCTTGAACTTGGGCAAAAGCTATACGTCGCTTATTTCTTCAGCAGGCTGCCGAGGAGACCGCGGGCTAAAGATGTAGCAATCGTTCTACCGAAGGTTTGCAGAGCACTGGTAGCGACTTTCTCGATAACAGTGGGCTGTTGCTTAGGTGTACGGGTAGAGCGAGTGCTGGTCGCATGCGTGGAGCTGGAGCGAGTAGTGGTTTTCGTAGCCTTCGGCGCATTGCGACGGATTTCGTCTTGTACGCTTTCTTCAGCATATTCTTCTTCGTCACCATTAGCAGCTGCTTCAGCTTGCGCTGCTTCTTGAGCACGCTTTTGCAGAATTTCGTAGGCAGACTCACGATCGATTGTTTCTTGATATTTCGTATAGAGAGGAGTTTCTTGGATTGCTTTACGACGGATTTCGTCGGAGCAAGTGCCCAGATAGCTGCGCGGTGGCATTACATAAGCGCGTTGTACCATGGTGGGTACGCCCTCTTCATCTAGCAAAGAGACAAGCACTTCGCCTGTTCCAAGCTCGCCTAAGGCTGCTTCAGCGTCAAGCTCGGGATTGGAGCGGAAGGCTTGTGCTGCAGCCTTGAGACCCTTGCGCTCCTTCGGGGTATAGGCGCGCAGTGCGTGTTGCAGCTTATTGCCCAGCTGTGCAAGCACGCTGTCAGGAATATCCGCAGGCTGTTGGGTAATGAAGTAAATGCCGATGCCTTTGGAGCGGATAAGACGCACAATTTGCTCGACCTTATCTAAGAGTGATTTGGGGGCATCCTTGAAAATAAGGTGGGCTTCGTCAAAGAAGAAGACCATTTTTGGCTTATCGAGGTCGCCAGCCTCCGGCATCATTTCGTAGAGCTCGGAGAGCATCCACAGCAGGAAGGTGGAGTATAAGAGCGGGTTTTGGAAAAGCTCAGTGCAGTGCAACAGGTTAATTACACCCTTGCCTTCACTATCGGTAGCAAACCAGTCCTTGATTTCGAGTGCTGGCTCGCCGAAGAAAATGTTGCCGCCCTGGTCCTCCAGGCGCAACAGTGCTCTTTGGATGGCACCGATGCTCTGGCTAGAAACATTGCCATATTGCAGCTTAATATCGGCGCTGTGATCGCCCACGTATTGAACCATGCTGCGCAGGTCCTTAAAGTCGAGCAGGAGCAGCCCTTGAGCGTCGGCTACGCGGAAGATAATGTTCATTACGCCGGATTGGGTATCGTTGAGCTCGAGCAGACGGCTCAAAAGCTCGGGCCCCATATCGGAGATGGTGGTGCGTACGGGCAAGCCCATTTTACCATACACATCCCAAAAGCGTACGGGGTAGCCAGAGAATTTCCATTGCATCTCGAGACCGAGTTTATTTTTGATACGTTTTTGGAAGCCTTCGCTATCCTCGCCCGGCAGAATCATGCCAGAAACGTCACCCTTGATATCAGCCAGGAAAACAGGCACGCCCATTTCACTAAAGCTTTCTGCCATAACCTTCAAGGTAACAGTTTTACCAGTACCGGTGGCACCGGCGATGAGGCCGTGGCGATTGGCCATTTTGGGGGTTAAGTAAATGCCACCTTTCTCGTTTTGGCAGAGCCAAACCTTGTGCAGCTTGGGTAAATACATATGAGTAACCTCCTTCGAGTAAAAGAAGTGGATTTTACAATTTGAGTTAATTTAAAACATGCGGCGCTTCCACAGGAACAGCGCACTACCTATGGCGACGATGAAGGCTAGGCAGACCACGATGGCAAAGCCGTAGGGACTTTCAGCAAAGGGAACCTGCACGTTCATGCCCCAGAGACCGCTGATTAAAGTAGGAATCGCGAGCAAAATAGTAACAGAGGCTAGAAATTTCATGACTAGATTCAGGTTGTTGCTAATGATGCTAGCAAAAACCTCCATCATGCTGTTTAAAATGTGGCTATACATTTCAACCATTTCTACAGCCTGCTTGTACTCGATAATAACGTCGTCCAGTAAATCCTCGTCCTCCTCGTACACTTTAATCAGATGCTGGGAGGCAGTAGCATTGCGCAGACGCAGTAGTCTTTCCATAACGATGGAATTGCTGCGCAGGGAGGTGGAAAAATACGTGAGAGACTTCTGCAAATCGAGCAGATTAAAGAGCTCATTATTTTCCATGGACTGACGCAGATGAATCTCCAATTCATCAGTACGCTTGATAATAATACGAATATACTTTAGGTATAAAGTGGCGGATTTATACAGAATTTGAAATAAGAAGCGTGTCTTCTTAAAGGTGCTGAATAGGCGCGCGTTATGATTACCAAAGTCAGCAGTGACACCATTAGCCTCCAGGCAAATAGTGGCGATACCCTGCTCTGTGATGATGATACCCAAGGGCAGAGTGTCGTAATCCTTGTTACTGCGGAAGAAAGGAATATCCACCAAAATCAGAATTTGGTCATCCTCTACCTCGATACGGGATTTTTCTTCCTCGTCCAGTGCGGCGCTTAAAAAGTCCATTTGAATGCCTGTAGCCGCACTAATGTCCAGTAGCTCTTCTTCAGAGGGCGCCACTATGTCAAGCCAATAGCCCTTTTCCAAGGAGTCGAGCTCCAACTCGTCCAGACCGTTATCGGTGCTTTTTACGATTTTATACATAGTGTCCCTCCTTTCATCTTACTCCCTAAAATTTCCTGTTTATAAATTATAAAAAGGATAAAATTGCTTTGGACAGCTGATCAGCGCAGCTAGTACCGCGCATGCCACATTGATTGCCAGCTAGAAGTTCAGCGATTTCGCGGGCATCCTTACCCTCGACGAGCTTGCTAATGGCAACCAGATTGCCGGGGCAGCCCCCGGTAAAGCGGACATTATGAAGCTTACCATCAATGATATCAAAATTTATTTTACGGGAGCAGACGCCCGTGGGTGCATATTCAAACATAATTATCCCTCCATTACATATAACATACATTACAAAGTTCGACAAGAAAAAGCAAAATCCTTTTTCTTGGCCAGTTATTATGAGAAAAATTTACGTAAAAGTTATTCTTCTATTAAGTTGTTGCAAAAGTGCGGCAAGTCTTTTCCTTATGGACAATCTGGAGAAGAGTTGATATAATTAAAGGTAATTTATTACCGTGTAGCACGTAGTTTGGTAGGTAGCATGGTAGTGAGGGCTTCTTTTGGGAAGCATATAGTCATGCAAGGAAGCATGGAAGAAAGGTAGTGTGTTTTTTTATGTCTATTCAATTAGTGATTGTAGTTCTCTACATCGTGATGCTCTTTGGCATCAGTCTCTGGGTTAAGCGTCGTGCTGACAAGGGTGCTACGGAGTACCTTTTGGCAGGTCGTAAGCTTGGGCCTGTTCTCATCGGTGTCAATGTTACAGGCTTGGCTGTAGGTGCGGCATCTACTGTAGGTGTAGCGGAGAGAGCATTCTCCATTGGTATGGCTGCGGGCTGGTACAATGCAGCCTGGGCTGCAGGCTCCGTTGTTTTAGGCCTTTTTGCTGCAGGCAAGCTGCGCAAAACTAAGGTTTCTACCATCCCTGAATTCTTTGAGAAATTCTATGATACTAAAGGCCGCGTAATTTGTGCAGTAGGGCTGATTATCATCCTGAGCGTTATTACTGCTCTGCAATATCTGGCAGGTGGCGCTATTTTGTCCTCTCTGCTGCCGAACATTTTCTCCTTCCGCGGCGGCATGCTGATGAGTGCAGTAGTATTTATCGGCATTACCCTGATCGGTGGCCTTTGGTCCAGTGGTTTGGCAAATATCGTTAGCGTAACGCTGATTTATTTAGGCGTTATTTATTCCTGCTGCGAGGGCGTAGTACAGGTTGGCGGTTTGGATGCACTGGCAGCTAATCTGCCCAATGCTCCTGTAATGCTTGACCCGCTGGCAGGTATTCCCATCGTTGTTATTATTAGCTGGTTCGTCGTAATGATTACCCAAGCTATTACCTCCGGCCCTGTGCCCATCGTGTGTGGTGCAGCTAGCGAGGATGCAGCACGCAAGGGCTTCCTCTTGGGCGGCCTTTTGATTTTCCCGATTGGCTTCCTGTGCGCTCTTTTAGGTCTCGTTGCTAAGGTTATGTATCCCGATATTCCTGTTGAGAAAGCAGCAATGGCATTGCCAAAGGTTGTTATGGGCCTGAATCCGCTGGCTTCTGGTCTGACACTGGCAGCTCTGTGGGCTGCGGACGTTTCCACTGCTTGCACCATTTTGCTGGGCGCAGGTACTCTGTTCAGCCAGGATATTTACAAACGCTTTATTAATCCTGATGTTACGGAAGAAAAATTCCTCACTGTTAGCCGTATCGTAATTTTCGGTATTGGCCTTATCACTCTGTGGTTCGCATTCAATGCTGTGGGCATTCTGAAGACTATGATTGCAGGCCTTTCTATGACGACTGCTCTGACCTGCGTCTTCTTCTTCACTGTTTATGCACCCGGTCTCTGCCGCAAGAGCAGTGCCTTCTGGACCACGCTGGTAGGTCTGGCAGGTATTTTCCTGTGGTTCATGCCTGGTAATGTTCTCGGCGCTATTAAGCCGATTTTCAAGGAAGTAGTATATTTCGAATGGGTAATTTGCATTGTTACCTTCCTGCTTGTATCTGTTTTCGATAAAAACAAGATTAAGAATCTGGAAATTTTAGAAAAGGACTGAGATTATGCACGAAAATGCCAAAAACTCTTTGAACAGTATTGAAATAGGTCGCGCTGCTTTGCATATTGCGCTCACGGCCAATCGCCCTGAGGAAATGCGGGTCAAGGAGCGTTTGGCGGCAATGGGGATTAAGTCCACTGCTGTTGATTTTGGTGGTGAATTTATTCCTTCCATTGTAAAAATTATAGAGCGTGCCGTGGTGGCGGCGCAGCGTCAAGGACTAGTTACTGAGACCCATGTGGGCGCGGGTGCTGTGGCCGGTGCTGCTCATGAAGCTCTAGAGCAGGTGAAGAATAAGGCTGTGGGCTTTAATGTGGGCGGTAAGATCGGTATTGCCCGCTGTGGTGAGCATTTATGCGTAGCTATTTATATGGGTGTAGGTGTGCTGAACCTGAACGAGATGTGCGTAGGTCTGGCGCATCGCAGCCTGGCTAGTGATGAATAAGGAGGGGCTAGCATGAATCTTATCGACGTTATCGGTCCTGTGATGATTGGACCCTCCAGTTCCCATACTGCGGGGGCTGTGCGTTTGGGCTTACTGGCGGCGAGCATTCTGGGCTCTACACCGGTGAAGGCAGAGATTAATCTGCATGGCTCCTTTGCTGAGACGTACCAGGGACATGGTACGGATATGGCGCTTCTAGCTGGACTAATGGGCTGGGCTCCCGATGATGCGCGCATTCCTGAGGCTAATAAATATGCCGATGAATGCGGCATGGAGTATTCCTACCACAAAATAGATTTGGGCAATATGGCTCATCCTAATACAGTGCTCTTTAAATTAACTAGCGCCGAGGGGCATTATCTGGAAATTGTAGGCTCCTCCGTGGGCGGTGGACAGGTAAAGGTGACGGAAATCGATGGCTTCCCTGTAGAGCTGACGGGCAGATTGCCTGCTATTTTGACAGTGCATATTGATACGCGCGGCGTTATCGCCCTTGTTACGAGTACGCTCGCTAACGCAGGCGTGAATATCGCGACGATGCGCCTGTTCCGTAGCGATAAGGGCGGCATGGCCTCCATGGTTATCGAATGTGATGAGGCAGTTCCGGAAGGAATTATTAATCTGATTGCTGCGCTGCAGCAAATCGAGTCAGTGCGTTTTATCGCCAGTGTTTTATAAGGGAGTAGTCGCAAATGAAAAAAGAGATGCTTTCATTGAACAGCTGGATTGACGAAGCTACGCGCTGGCAGCAATCCCTGGATGAGTTTTTACTTGATTATAATATGCGTGAGCTGGAGTGCTCTGCGGAGGACTTACTAGCGCAAATGGTGGATATGCTGCATGTGATGGAAAAATCCGTGGAGCATGGACTTTCCGGTGTTCGCTCCCATAGTGGGCTGACGGGCGGCGATTCCAAGCGTCTTGCAGAGGCTGTGTTAGGCGAGCATTACGTGAGCCTGTTAGGCGAAAAGGCGATGGATGCAGTGATTTACGCTATGGCGGTGGGCGAGTGCAATGCGGCTATGGGTCGTATTGTGGCAGCTCCTACAGCTGGAGCGAGCGGTGTATTGCCGGGTGTCTTTTTCTCACTGAAGAAGCATTGTCAGCTGAGCGAGGAGACGTTGGCACGTGGCCTCATCGTAGCTGGTAGCATTGGTATGGTTATCGCTGAGCGTGCTTCTCTTGCAGGTGCTACTGGTGGCTGTCAGGCGGAATGTGGCAGTGCGGCAGCGATGGCAGCAGGAGCGACTGTGTCCATGCTGGGCGGTACTCCTGAGCAGGTCGGTACTGCTGTATCCATTGTTTTTAAAAACGTGCTAGGGCTCGTTTGTGACCCTGTAGCGGGCCTTGTCGAGGTGCCCTGTATTAAGCGTAATGGTGCCTGTGCTCTGCAAGCGCTTCTGGCAGCACAGCTGGCTTTATCCGGTATTGGCAGCTTTATTCCTTCGGATGAGGCGATTGATGCTATGAAGAGCGTGGGTGATGGTTTGCCCTGCGCTTTGAAGGAAACTGCAGGTGGTGGCATGGCTACTAGTCCGACGGCCTTGGCTTGGGCGAAGCAGTATTTCGCTAAGTCCAATAAATAATTTAGTGAAATCGAATAGTTAGTTGGATTTTACCGATTGGCTAATTTATAAATTTAGATCATATTTTGATGCTACAAAGGAGTGCAGAAAAATGAAGGTTATCGCAAGTGAGAAAGCACCGAAGGCTTTAGGCCCCTACTCTCAAGCAATTTTAGTTGGTTCTACCCTCTATATGTCCGGTCAAATCGCTATTAATCGCGAGACGGGTGAGTTTGTGCAAAGCAGCATTGAAGCTGAAACTGAACAAATTATGCATAATTTAGAGGCTGTTTTAAATGAAGCTGGCTATGGCTTTATGCATGTAGTAAAGACGACTATTTTTGCTACTGATATCAAAGATTTTGAGGCCATTAATGGCGTGTATGCTAAATATTTCAAGACTAATCCTCCGGCTCGTTCTTTTGTTCAAGTGGCAGCACTTCCCAAAGGGGCTCGCGTAGAAATCGAGGCTGTAGCATACAAGTAAACGTCTATAAGGCATCATATGCTTCAGCAAAACTCCTAGACGTACTTCTAGTACGCCGTTGTCGTTTTGCCTCGCCTCTAATACCTTCTAGACGTTTTGACGTGAGCAGCATAGGTGCTTTGAAAAAAATCTAAAAAAACTTCTACTTTTTTGCTAAAAAGGGTTGACGAATAGACCCTGATATAGTATAATAACATTCGTCGCCAAGCTATTGAGTTTGGAAACAATTTGGTGGCTGTGGTGAAGTGGTTAACACGGCGGATTGTGGCTCCGTTACGCGTGGGTTCGACTCCCACCAGTCACCCCACCTTAAAGGATGCC
>JAXEPX010000013.1:0-45212 GCA_034117325.1 Phascolarctobacterium sp.
TGCTAAGGTTGTTAAAGGCGGACGTCGTTTCTCCTTCGCTGCACTTGTTGTTGTAGGTGATGAAAATGGTCATGTAGGCATGGGCCTGGGCAAAGCTGCAGAGGTTCCTGAAGCTATTCGCAAAGGCGTTGAAGACGCTAAGAAGAACCTGGTAAGCGTTCCTCTGGTAGGTACCACCATTCCTCATGAAAATATCGGTGTATTCGGCGCAGGCCGTGTATTCCTGAAACCGGCTAGAAAAGGTACCGGCGTTATCGCTGGTGGCCCTGTTCGTGCCGTATTGGAACTGGCAGGTGTTCGTGACATCCTGACCAAATCTCAAGGCTCTAACAACCCGAACAACATGGTTCGCGCAACCATCGAGGGTCTGAAATCCTTGAAATCTGCTGAATCCGTTGCAGCTCTGCGTGGTAAAACCGTAGAAGAACTGCTGGGCTAATTGGAGGTAATTATAATGGCACAAGTTAAAATTACTCTGACCCGCAGCCTCATCGGTTACCCGAAAGATCAACGTGCAACCGTTAAAGCTCTGGGCTTAGGCAAAATTAATACTAGCGTAGTTAAAGAAGATACTCCGACTATTCGCGGCATGATTCATAAAGTAGAACATCTCGTGAAAGTTGAAGAAGCGTAAGACAAGGAGGTGTACTGAAGATGAATTTACATGAATTGTCTCCCGCTCCGGGATCTAAACGTGTAGCAGTTCGCGTAGGTCGTGGTCTGGGCTCCGGCCTCGGCAAGACCTCCGGCAAAGGCCAAAAGGGTCAAAAATCCCGTTCCGGCGGCGTTAAACGCCCTGGTTTCGAAGGTGGTCAAAGACCTTTGTACCTGCGTCTTCCGAAACGCGGTTTCTACAATAAATTTGGTAAAGATTATGTTGAAATCAACGTTTCCGTTCTCAACCGCTTTGAGGATGGCACCGTTGTTGAACCCGTAATGCTCATCGAAGAAGGTATCGTTAAGAATGTTCGCGACGGTATCCGTATTCTTGGCAATGGTGAATTGACCAAAAAGCTTACTGTTCAAGCTATGGGCTTCAGCAAATCCGCTGAAGAGAAAATCATCGCAGCTGGCGGTAAGATTGAGGTGATCTAAAGTGTTAGCAGCCCTCGCAAATATCTTTAGAATTACAGAACTCAGGCAAAAAGTTATATTTACTCTCGCCATGTTCATCGTATTCAGGGCTGGAACACATATACCTGTTCCTGGCGTAAACGCTTCTGTTATTGAGCAGCTCTTCCGCACTGGTAATCTGTTCGGATTGCTTGATATGTTTAGCGGCGGCGCCTTGAGCAAATTCTCAATTTTTGCTATGAGTATTACCCCATATATCAATGCTTCAATTATTTTGCAGCTCTTGAAGGTGGTTGTACCGACCTTGGAACAATGGTCCAAGGATGGCGAAGAAGGCTATAAGAAAACTATGAAGCTTACGCGTGTGCTGACCGTAGCTTTAGCGTTTATCCAAGCCTGCGGCATGGCCTATGGTCTGAGAATGGCAATCAATAACCCCGGAATCATGTCGATTCTGCTGATTGCCCTCACTCTGACTACTGGTACTATCCTTCTCATGTGGATCGGTGAGCAGATGACTGCTCGCGGTGTCGGCAACGGTATCAGCTTGATCATCTTTGCCGGTATCGTTTCCCGACTGCCTGACGGTCTCAAAATAATTTTCCAATACTTGCAAGCAGGTACGGTCAACATTTTGAACGTTATTTTGTTCGCGGCTATTGCACTGGCAATGATAGTTTTCGTAATTATGATTTCCCAGGGCATTCGCAAAATCCCCGTTCAATATGCTAAGCGTGTTGTTGGTAAGAAAGCGTATGGTGGTCATACCAGCTATATTCCTTTAAAAGTCAATACGGCTGGCGTAATCCCCATCATCTTCGCTTCCTCAGTGCTGATGTTTCCGGTGACTATCGCCCAGTTTGTAGATGTACCTTGGGTTAAAACCCTGGGTAAGTGGTTCGAGTGGGGCAGCCCCGTACAAACCACTCTCTACGTTCTGATGATCTTGTTCTTTACTTACTTCTATACAGCAGTAAGCTTTAATATCGGAGATCTCTCCGACAATATCAAAAAGAACGGCGGCTTTATTCCCGGACTTCGTCCTGGTAAACCTACAACCGACTATTTAGACAGAGTAATGTCCAGAATAACTCTGGCAGGCGCTATCTTCCTCTCTTTAATCGCGCTGATGCCTCATGCTATTGGCTGGATGACCCGCATTGAAGGTATCTACTTCGGCGGTACTGCTCTTTTGATCGTAGTTGGTGTTGCATTGGATACTATGAAGCAGATAGAGTCTCTGGTACTGATGCGTCATTATCATGGCTTTATGAAATAGGAGGAATTCAGAATGTACATTCTTTTAATGGGACCTCCGGGTGCTGGCAAAGGCACTCAAGCAGAAAGACTCATTGATGAATTTAAAATCCCTCATATCTCCACTGGAGACATGTTCCGTGCAGCTGTAAAGGCTGGCACAGAGCTTGGTAAAGAGGCGAAAAGATACATGGACGCTGGTGGACTTGTTCCCGACGTCGTAACCATTGGCATCGTTCGTGAAGGCTTGTCCAAACCCGAATGTGCAAATGGCTTCATTTTAGATGGCTTCCCGAGAACCGAGGAGCAAGCAGTTGCTCTCGACGGAATCCTGAAAGACCTGGGCATTAAATTGACCGGTGTTGTTAATATCGCTGTTCCTGACTCCGAGCTGGTTGGCCGTGTAACTGGTCGCCGCATCTGCAAAGCATGTGGTGCTACCTATCACGTAAGCTTCAACCCTAGCAAGGTAGAGGGCGTTTGCGATAAGTGCGGCGGCAACCTCTATCAACGTGATGATGATAAAGAGGAAACCGTAAAGAATCGTTTACAAGCATACCATGCTCAAACTGAACCGTTGATTGAGTACTATACTAAACAAGGCTTATTCAAGGATATCGATGGTCTGCAAGCTATCGACAAGGTATATGCTGACGTTAAGGCTAGTCTCGGATGTAGCAAATAAGGAGGTAAAGAAGTGTCCAAACAGGATGTAATTGAGGTTGAAGGCACAATTCTTGAAGCACTTCCCAATGCTATGTTCCAGGTACAACTGGTAAACGGTCACGTAATTCTAGCACATATATCCGGTAAGATTCGTATGAACTTCATCAAGATTTTGCCTGGTGATAAGGTTACCGTGGAGCTTACTCCGTACGACCTCAATCGTGGAAGAATTACTTATCGGTATAAATAACCAAGACAGGCAAAGAGGAGGTTTAAATTATGAAAGTAAGACCGTCTGTTAAGCCAATATGTGAAAAATGCAAAGTCATTAAACGTAAAGGCCATGTAATGGTAATTTGCGAAAACCCGAAGCATAAACAAAAACAAGGTTAAGAAGGAGGTGCACATTAATGGCACGTATTTCTGGTGTCGATTTGCCGAGAGATAAACGCATTGAGTATGCACTGCCGTATATTTATGGTATCGGCCTGACTCTCTCTCGTGAAATCTTAGCTAAAACTGGTATCAATCCTGACACTCGCGTTCGTGATCTGACCGAGGAAGAAGTTTCCAAGATTCGTGAGACCCTGGATAACGACTATAAAGTAGAAGGTGACCTCCGTCGTGAGGAATCCCTCAACATCAAACGCTTAATTGAAATTGGCTCCTATCGTGGCCGTAGACATCGTATGGGTCTGCCCGTACGCGGTCAAAACACTAAGAACAATGCCCGCACCCGTAAAGGTCCGAAACGTACTATTGCAGGCAAAAAGAAATAATTAGCGAGGGAGGGATAAACCAGTGGCTGGCAAGAAAGTTGTTCGCAACAAAAAGAAAGTTAGCAAAAACGTAATTAACGGTGTAGCACACATTCGCTCCACCTTCAATAATACTATTGTTACCATCTCCGATACTGAAGGTAACGTTCTGAGCTGGGCCTCCGCAGGTGGCCTCGGTTTCCGTGGCAGCCGTAAGAGCACTCCGTTTGCTGCACAAATGGCTGCTGAAGAAGCAACCAAAGCTGCAATGGAACATGGCTTGAAAAACGTTGAAGTATTCGTTAAAGGCCCTGGCGCTGGCCGTGAAGCTGCTATCCGTGCACTTCAAGCTGCAGGTCTCGAAGTTAACTCCATTAAAGACGTAACTCCGATTCCGCATAACGGCTGCCGTCCGCCGAAACGTCGTAGAGTATAATTGGAGGTGTACATAGATGGCAATTGATAGAACGCCTGTCCTGAAAAGATGCAGATCTTTAGGTCTTGCTCCTCAATTTCTGGGCATTAGCAAGGAATCTAAACGCCAAGCTAAACGCCAAAACAGAAAGAAAAGCGAGTATGGCATTCAATTAACTGAAAAACAAAAAGCTAAATTTATCTATGGTGTCCTGGAAAAACAATTCCGTGGCTACTATGATAAAGCTAAGAAAATGGAAGGCATCACCGGTGAAAACCTGTTGATCCTGTTGGAAAGAAGAATCGATAACGTTGTTTTCCGTCTGGGCTTGGCTAACACCCGCCGTCAAGCTCGTCAAATCGTAAGACATGGCCACATTGCTGTTAACGGCAAGCGTTTGGACATTCCTTCCGCTTTGGTTAAAGCTGGTGACGTTGTTACCGTTATGGAAAACAGCCGTGCTAAAGAATATTTCAAAGGCATGGACGAAACTCTGGCTACTAAAGCAGTTCCGGCTTGGCTGGTTCTGGATGCTGCTAACCTGAGCGGCAAAGTAGACCGTTTCCCGACTCGTGAGGAAATTGATGTTCCTATCGAAGAGCACTTCATCGTTGAGTTGTACTCTAAATAATTAGTGAAC
Source organism: Phascolarctobacterium sp. (assembly GCA_034117325.1). GTDB lineage: Bacteria > Bacillota > Negativicutes > Acidaminococcales > Acidaminococcaceae > Phascolarctobacterium_A. Next base: position 4,811 of record JAXEPX010000013.1, read on the forward strand.
ATCTTGTGCCACCCACTGAGAGACGTATTGTGGTAATACGCGAAAGAAGGAGGCTTTCCGAATGATTGAAATTGAAAAACCTAAGATGGTTACAGCTGAGATCAGCGAAGATGGTCGCTATGGCAAATTTGTTTGGGAGCCGCTGGAGAGAGGCTATGGCATTACACTGGGCAACAGTCTGCGTCGTGTATTGCTGTCCTCCCTGCCGGGTGCCGCAGTAACCTACGTCAAGATTGACGGCGTGCTGCACGAGTTTGCTACTATTCCTGGTGTTCGTGAAGATGTTGCAGACATCATCCTGAACATTAAGGCATTGTGCCTGAAAATGGAAGGCGAAGAGGAAAAAGTCCTGCGAATTGAATGCTCTGGTGAGCAAGAAGTTACTGCTGCTAATATTATTGCTGACAGCGATGTAGAGATTTTAAACCCTGAGCTGCACATTGCTACTTTGGATAAGGACGCAGTTTTCAATATGGAAATCCATGTTGATAAAGGCCTTGGTTATGTGCCCGCGGATAAAAATAAGCAACCGGATCAGCCTATCGGCATTATCCCGGTAGACTCCATTTACTCTCCTATTACCAGAGTAAAATTTGCTGTTAATGATACCCGCGTAGGTAATGTTACTAACTATGACAAGCTTACCTTAGAGGTTTGGACTGATGGTAGCATTATGCCTGACGAAGCAATTAATATGGCTTCTGGCATCTTAATTGATTATCTGAAGTTATTCCACACGGGAGACACTCAAACCGGTGGTATCACTGTTAAGCCGGATCCGGCTACTGGTGATGCTCCGAACGAGCCCGAGGGTTCTCCTATTAACACAATGTCTATAGACGAGCTTGATTTGTCCGTACGTAGCAATAACTGCTTACGTCGTGCAGGTATCAATACCGTCTATGAATTGACGCAAAAGACTGAAGAAGATATGATGAAGGTTCGTAACCTGGGTAAGAAATCTCTGGATGAAGTTAAGAAAAAACTTAGCGATCTGGGATTGTCCTTACGCAAAACCGATGAAGAATAATTAAGGGGGTCAGAAGCACATGGCATACAGAAAACTGGGTCGTAATTCCAGCAACCGTAAAGCTCTGTTTCGCAGCATTTTAACTTCCTTCTTCAAATATGGTAGAATCGAAACCACCATTACCAAAGCTAAAGAAGTTGCAAAGCAATCCGCACAACTGATTACTTTGGCTAAACGCAATGACCTGCACGCTCGTCGTCAGGTTCTGGCAGTACTGGTTGACGAAACTGTTACCAAAAAACTGTTTGAAGAAATCGCTCCGAAATATGAAGGCAGACAAGGCGGCTTTACTCGTATTTACAGAGTAGGTCCTCGTCGCGGTGACGCTGCAGAAATGGCTATCATCGAGCTCATCTAATTTTAAAGAGCATACAGCAGGAACTTCGGTTCCTGCTTTTTCTTTTTTACTTGCAAAAAAATGATTTTTGCTATTTAATTATAGGTAGACAGTAAAAATGAGTTTCTTGCTAGGGAGATGATTAGATGCTAACGAAAAGCTTTATAGAATTTTTATATGAGGCAGCGCATATTTCTAGATGGAATGAGCATATTCGTCCAGGTGGCTTTACAGAGCTTGATAAACAAGCGCATAAGATGATGATAGTCTATGTTCTTGCTCGACACGAAGAGGATGACCATGGTGCAAATATTAACTGGCGTAGTTTGATTGAAGGAGGTATATTTGAGTTTCTGCATCGAAATGTGCTTACTGATATCAAACCAACGGTATATCATGAAATGATGCGTGTCTATGGTAAAGAGCTCAATCAATGGGTTTATAATGAACTGCGTCGACGTATACCAGATATTCAAGATGATTTTATGGAAAAGATGCAGTGCTATATGGAGGATGCTTCTTATTGCGTTATGGAAAAGAAGCTCTTGCGTGCAGCGCATTATTTAGCTACGAAGTGGGAGTTTGAAATAATTTATCACTTCAACGAAGGTATATATGGAAGCGAGGATACAAAGGCCGTTATTGAAAGTGAGCTAGAGGATCATTATGATTTGGCAGCTGTGAAAAAGCTTGCTTTAAAAGGCAAAAGCAGTAAATTTATTGATTTAATAGGACAGCTGCGCTTTCAGAAGCGTTGGGCGCAATCTCCACGTGTACCAGAGACTTCAGTTATGGGCCATGTTCTTCTAGTGGCTATTATGGGTTATTTTTGCGCATTAAAGCTGGGAGCTTGTGATGAGCGCATTGTAGGGGATTTTCTCTGCGGACTTTTTCATGATTTGCCTGAGGTATTAACTCGTGACATTGTAAGTCCGGTAAAACGTAGTGTGCCAGGCTTGGATGAATTGATTAAAAAAATAGAAGAAAGACTTGTAGCAGAGAAGATTCTGCCTCTTTTGCCTTATAGCTGGCACGAGGATATTATCTATTACACTCAAAATGAATTTACTAATCGCGTCAAGGTAGAGGGGAAGATTGTCGAGACAAGCATCGAGGAGATAAATGAAAAGTATAATAGAGCAGGCTATCATGCCATTGATGGTACTGTGCTTAAGGCCTGTGATAATTTGGCCGCTTTTGTTGAAGTATGGCTTAGCAGGCGCTATGGCATTACCTCGAAGCATTTAGAGGAAGGAGAGAAGGGCATTCGCGACCTTTATAAGGGAAAGGTTATCGGCGGGATAGACTTTGGTAGTGTATATGATGAGTTCCCTTTAAATAATTAATAAATAAGACAGACCTGTAGCTCGCACTTGAGTAACAGGTCTGTTTATTTATGTACAGTAAAAACACAAATAGTATATGCTAGATGTGGAGATTTTGTGAAAAATAACAGAAAATTATTTACAAGTATTCTGTATACACGCTATAATATATTTAAGCAAGGAGCCTAGCTCCTTAAGAAGGAGGCGTGAATATGAATATTTTTGAAATGGCACAGATTCCCTTGAATAAAGCGATAGAGGTAATGAAGCTTGATGCAGGTGCAGCGCAAATCATTGCTACACCTGAGCGTACATTAGAGGTTTCCATACCAGTAAAAATGGATGATGGTACGACAAAGGTGTTCACGGGCTATCGCAGTCAGCATAGTACTATTTTAGGACCTGCGAAGGGCGGTGTACGCTATCATCAGAATGTAAATATGGATGAGGTTAAAACTCTAGCTTTCTGGATGACTTGCAAGTGCGCAGTAGCAGGCCTGCCCTATGGTGGTGGCAAGGGTGGCATTATTGTTGACCCGAGTAAGCTTTCTAAACGGGAGTTGGAGGCTCTGACGCGTGGCTTTATCGATAAAATCGCGCCGATTATTGGCGAAAAGCTGGATATTCCTGCGCCTGATATGAATACAAATGCTCAAATTATGGGCTGGATGATGGATGAGTTTAGCAAGCTAAAGGGCCAGTATGAACCAGGCTTTATCACTGGTAAAGCTCTGTCCGTGGGCGGTTCCCTCGGTCGTACGGCAGCAACGGGGCGCGGTGTCGTAGTGGCTGCTCTGGAGGCTCTGAAGCTAAAGGGGATTACTCCTAGTGAAGCGACGGCAGCTGTGCAGGGCTTCGGTAATGTAGGTAGCTGGACGGCGAAGCTTTTCTGTGATGCTGGTGTAAAGGTAGTGGCTTTGAGTGATGTCTTTGGCGCGATTTATAATCCTGAGGGCTTTGATTGCTATGCTGTGGATGAACATGTTAAGAAAACGGGCAGTGTTGTAGGTTATCCGGGTAGCAAAGCAATTACTAATGCTGAGCTTTTAGCTATGCCAGTGACTGTACTTGCTCCCTGCGCTATGGAGCTGCAAATTACGGCGGAGAATGCGAATGCGGTACAGGCGCAAATTATTGCCGAGGGTGCGAATGGTCCTACGACGCCGGATGCGGATGCAATTTTAGATGCGAAGGGTATTTTCGTAGTGCCTGATATTTTGGCTAATGGTGGCGGTGTAACGGTAAGCTATTTTGAATGGGTACAGAATCTGTATCGTTACTTCTGGACGGAGCAGGAGGTAATCGAGAAGCAGACGGCAATGATGATTAAGGCGTTTAAGGAGGTTCACGCTAAGGCGGAGCAGTATGGCGTGGATATGCGTGTAGCGGCTTATATTGTGGCGCTTTCTAGCTTGGTTGAGGCGATGAAGATTCGCGGGATGTGCTAAGCTTTGAAAGTATACTTTTCAAGATATAATTAAAAAGTGCTAAGACTGATGAGAGTGATAAGTGGGGCGGGACTTATCACTCTTATCGCTTTTAGGGATAGGGTAATGATAAATTGGAGTTTGACGGAGGAATATGATGTTTTTATTTTGAAGACTTTAGTATGTAGTATAGGAAGCAATTATCAACAAAAAGCGTTAGGAAAGGCGCCCCTGTAGGGGAGCTGTCATTCCGCGCAGTAACTTACGCAAGTACTTGATACTAAATGCGGATGACTGAGGGGTCACGGTGCTTTAACGCAAATGAAAGCTAAGCTGTCTAAACAAAATGTTACGGTATGACATAAATATTTAGTTATATAAATGCATTTGTGTTATCTAAACACCTAATTGACCCCTCAGTCTGCTTCGCTACGCTCGCAGCCAGCTCCCCTAAAGGGGCGCCTTCACGTAAGCTCTTGTCTAAAAAATACTACCCCTGTGTCCAGTTTTATTGACTGGTACAAGGCGTTCTTCTCCTACACTCATCTCCTCAAACTCCAATTTATCTACTACTTAGGCAGGAAAATGGGGATTTGAATGGAATTATTATAATTAGAAATTATCTATGAGCGGGTTTATAAAGGAGGGAAGAAGATGCTATTAGGTATAGATGTGGGCGGTACGTTTACCGATGCAGTGCTGCTTGATAATAAAGGAGAGCAAGGCGCCGCCGCTACAGTGCTCGCACAAGCGAAGGTTCCCACTACGCACGACGATGTGCTCGAGTGCCTGCTGGGCGCGCTAGATGCCGTGCTGCCGCAGGTGGAGCAGGCTGCGCATAAAATAGAGCGTGTGGTCATCTCTAGCACGATAGTAACGAATGCATTGACGGAGCATAAGCTGGAGCCGGTGTTCTTGGCAGTTATCACGGGTCCTGGCATGAATATCAAGGGACATGTACCTGTTACTCCCTACTATCTCACTGGTTATGTGGACCATAGAGGGAAGATTACTGCAGCAATTGATTGGACGAAGCATCGCGATTTGCTTAATAAAAAAGGTAGTGGTGTTTGCGCTGTGAGTGGCAAATTTGCTGTGCGTGACCCGCAGCTGGAATATCAGGCTGAGCATGAGCTAAGTAAATGTGGCTATAAGAAAATATTTCTCGGCAGTGAGCTGAGTGGTGAGCTAAACTTTGTACGGCGCACGAATTCCGCTTATTTTGCAGCGCAGGTATATACCTTATTTAAACGCTTTAGTGAGCGGATTACGCGTGCTCTAGCAGAGCGCGGCATTGCCGCACCTGTGCATATTCTTAAGGCTGACGGTGGCACGTTGCCCCTTGACGTGGCTTTAGAGCAGCCCGTGGAGGCTGTGTTTACAGGTCCTGCGGCCTCCGTCCTAGGTATAGAAGCTCTGGCTGCTCCGAGCGTCAATAGTATTTCCCTCGACGTGGGCGGAACTACGACCGATATCGCCTTTTGGGAGCATGGTCTGCCTCTCATGGCGAAGCGTGGTGCTGTAATCGATGGCTATCCTACAGCTGTGCGCGCCTTTCATATGCGTAGCATTGGTATTGGCGGAGATAGCCGCATTTCAAAGCTGGCAGATGGAAGCTACCAGGTAGGACCTGAACGCGAGGGCCCTGCTGCTGCCGTAGGTGGCAGTGCGCCGACGCTATCGGATGCACTTATCGTTGCTGGCTATGTAAGCTTTGGCGATGCTTCTAAAGCGCAGGCGGCTATCGCTAGCTTGGGTGGTGAGCCTGCAAGTGAGGCACGCAAGATTATTGTTAGCGCTACGACTACAATTCAGCAGACTATTAGCGAGATGTTGGCTGAATGGGCAAAGCAGCCGGTTTATACTGTGGACGATGTGATTCGTGGTACGGAGTTCGTTCCTGAACGCTTGATTGGCGTGGGCGGCGGTGCCCCCGGCCTTATTACAGCATTAGGTGAAGCAATGGCGCTGCCTGTCGATATTCCTCTTGGCGCTATGGTGGCTAATGCCATCGGTGCGGCAGTTGCGCGTCCAACCTTAAGCGCAGGCCTACGCGCGGACACTACAGATAATTATTACATCATTCCTGAGAGCGGACGCAGGGAGAAGCTACCTCGCCACTTTAATAAGCAGGTCGCAGAGGAGCTAGTCATAAGCTGGCTGCGAGAACAAACTGCGTCTTGGCAGCTTTCTGATCAAGAGACGGAGCTCATTAGCTATGAGCATTTCAATACAGTACATGGCTATTATGATACAGGGGATATATACAGCCTGCGTATGCAGCTGAAGCCCGGTATTTTAGCGAAGGTACAGGGCAGGGAGGTGGATTTCTAATGGCAAAGGATACCTTAGGCTTAGTGTTTTTCCCCGCCTTTGACTGGATGATTAGCCCCGGGCACCCAGAGCGCCAGGAACGTTTGCTCTATACACGTGACCAGTTGGAGGAGGAGGGACTCTTCGATTGCGAGGAAATCCGCGAATATCGCCCTCGTCTAGCCGAAATTAATGATTTACAGCGTGCGCACATTGGCGTGCCCAATATTTCCCGGGTAATAACGCCTGCTCATCTGACCTCTGCAGGCGGTTGCCTCGTTGCTGCTGATGCAGTGATGAAGGGCGAGGTAAAGCGTGCGTTTGCGCTTGTGCGTCCGCCAGGACATCATGCGATGCGTGTTGTGCATGGAATTCGTGGATTTTGTACTGTTAATATTGAAGCTATCATGGTAGAATATTTAAGGAGCAAGTATGGCATTCGTAAAATAGCTGTCGTCGACACCGATGTGCATCATGGTGATGGCTCGCAGGATGTTTTTTACCATGACCCTAATACACTGTATATTTCCTTCCATCAGGATGGGCGTACTCTGTATCCGGGGACGGGCTTCCCAGAGGAAGCAGGTAGCCCTGCTGCTTGGGGTACGAATATCAATCTGCCGCTATTGCCTGGTACGGGTGATGAGGGCTTGCATCGCTTATATGATGGCCTGATTACGCATATCCTTGAGGATTTTCAGCCTGAGCTGGTTATTAATAGCGCGGGACAGGATAATCACTTCAGTGATCCGCTGGCTTCCATGCAAGTAACAGCACAGGGCTATGCACGCCTTGCTGATAAGCTCAAGGCTGATATTGCCGTGCTCGAGGGAGGGTATTCCATCGAGAGTGCGTTACCCTACGTGAATACGGGCATTATTTTGGCTATGGCTGGGATGGACTATAGTAAGGTTGTCGAGCCTGATCTTAGTTTATTGCGTCGGCAGGATGCGCGCTGCAATCAACGTGTGGATAAGCTGATTGAGCAGGCGGGCGAAATCTACTTCAAGCGTGAGGAGATGCAGCAACGTTTACTTGCTAAATGTAATGGCGTTTGGCAACGGCGTAAGCACATCTATTACGATGAAGAGGGTATTCGAGAGGAGCAGGTTGAGACGCTGCGCTATTGTGGCTACCATGCATGCGGTGGCTATTATACAATTCAAACAGCTGCAGAGGGCACGCGTTTTGGCGACCAGAGTGCTTTTATCGTGTGCTTGCCACGCGATATTTGTCCTGCCTGTCGCGAGAAAGCCTATGACGATGCTTGGCGCGAGAAAAAAGCGCAAAAGTGGATGTATGTGCTTGTTCAAAATATTGCTTCTGGAGAAGTAGAGACATTATAAAATAAAAAACAAAATCGTGGCTGCAAGCGCTTAGCACAGCTGCGAGGAAGAGGTAGATGCATGTTAAAGGAATTAGTAGTTGCAACCCATAATCAAGGTAAGGTGGAGGAATTTAAAGCCTTGATGAAGGAGCTGCCCATTGAAATTAAATATTTAGCAGATTTTGAAAAGGTTGATGAACCTATAGAAAATGGTCGTACCTTCGCTGCTAATGCGCGCTTGAAGGCAACCTATTATGCCAAAAAGCTGGGCATTGCTTGTATTGCTGATGATAGCGGGCTTGAGGTGCAGGCTCTTGATGGTGCTCCTGGTGTGCGCAGTGCGCGCTATGCTGGTGAAAAAGCAACCGATGAGGAGAATAATAACCTCCTCTTGCACAATATGAAATTTCAGGTGAAGCGTACTTGCCGTTTCCGTTGTGCTCTGTGTGTGGCGCAACCGGATGGTAAGGTGCTTAACGAAGTCGATGGTATCTGTGAGGGTATGCTGCTGCATAAGCCCTTAGGAGAAGAGGGCTTCGGTTATGATCCGCTTTTCTGGTCCACTGAGCTCCATAAGGGCATGGGTGAGGCTAGCATGCAGGAGAAAAATAAAATTAGCCATCGTGGCAAGGCGATTCGCAAATTAGTGGCTATCTGGAGTAAAAAGAAATGAAAATAGGCATTACCGGGGATACGCATAGTAGCTTGCAGGCTATGCGCAGGATTGTGAACCTGACTCCGCCGGTGGACCTGTGGCTGCACACGGGTGACCACGCGGAGGATGCTAATCTTCTGCATAATTGGACGGGGATAAAAACTGTGTGTGTGCGAGGTAATTGTGACATTGTGGCTAATGAAGCTAAGGTGGATGAATTTCTCGTCCTAGAAAATTTTAAAGTGTGGCTCACGCATGGGCATAAATATATTCAGTGGAATGAGAAGACTGACCTAGGCTATTGGGCAAAGCAGCTTGATCAGGATATAGTGATTTTTGGGCATACACATGTGCCCATGTGCGAGGAGTATGGCGATCCTTTACTCATTAATCCTGGCAGCCCCTCTCGGCCGCGTGGAGGAAGTAAAGCTAGTTTTGCTGTGCTCACCTTACTAAAGGGACAGCTTCCTGAAGTAGAATTTTTTACATTGTAGTTTTAGTGCTGGCTAGGCGCTACTCTTGTCATCGTGTAGAAGCAGAAAGGTTAATGCTAATTCTATTACAATAATCTGATAAAATTGCAAAATATGCTAAAATAATGCGATTTTGCTTGCTTTATTAGAGAACTTCATATACAATATAGTGTATACTAATCTTTGAAAAAATCTACACTATGGAGGATATGGATATGGAAATGACTTTGCGTGAAGAAGCTTTAAAACTGCATTTGGATAATAATGGTAAAATTGAGGTTGTGAGCAAGGTTCCTATTGCGGACCGCCATGATCTGGCTATTGCTTACACCCCGGGTGTTGCAGAACCCTGTAAGGAAATTAAAGAAAATAAGGATCTTTCCTTTGAATATACCTGCCGTGGCAACATGGTAGCCATCATTACCGATGGTACCCGTGTTCTTGGTCTGGGTGATATTGGTCCTGAAGCTGCTATGCCTGTTATGGAGGGCAAGGCTGCTCTGTTTAAAACCTTTGGCGATGTGGACGCTGTACCTGTTTGCCTGAATACCAAAGACCCCGATGAATTTATTCGTACTGTGAAAATCCTCGAGCCCAACTATGCAGGCATTAATCTGGAGGACATTTCCTCCCCGAAATGCTATGATATCGAGGATCGCCTGAAGGAAATCGCTGATATTCCTGTTTTCCATGATGATCAGCACGGTACCGCTATCGCTTGCCTCAGTGCAGTACTGGGTGCGCTGCGTTATGTGAAAAAGGACTTCCGCACTGCGCGTTTCGTAGTTAATGGCTGTGGTGCTGCAGGCAGTGCTATTGGTCGCTTGCTTGTAAATATGGGCGCACAGAATGTGATGATGGTGGACCGTTGGGGCATCCTCTATGATGGTATTGACCAAAAGCTGGATCGCATCCAGACTCAACTTGCAAAGACCACCAATAAAGAAAAAATGCAGGGTACCTTGGCTGACGCTGCTAAGGGTGCGGACGTACTGATTGGTGCATCTGCTCCGAATGTATTTACTAAAGAAATCATGCAAAGCATGGCTGAAAAGAATATCGTTTTTGCACTGGCAAATCCCGTACCTGAGACTAGCTATGATGCTGCTAAGGAAGCAGGCGTAACTGTTGCTGGTACCGGCCGTAGCGACAGACCGAACCAGGTTAACAATGTTTCCGTTTTCCCGGGCGTGTTCCGTGGCGCTATCGACGTACGTGCGCGTGCTATTACCGAGGAAATGAAGGTAGCAGCAGTATTTGCCATTGCTGAGCTGATTGATGAAAAGGATTTGCGCGAGGATTATGTAGTTCCCGATGCTTTTGACCCGCGTGTAGCACCTGCTGTAGCTGCAGCTGTAGCTAAGGTTGCTATTGAAAGCGGTCTGGCACGCAAAATTGTTGATCCTGAGGAAGTAAGAGCTAATACTGCAAAACGTCTTGCTAAATAAATTAGTATAAGCTAAAGCACATAAGGAGGAAACATGAGAGAAATTAACGTAAGTGAAGTAACTAGCACTGTTGCCAAACTGTGCATGGATTCCTGCTACTATCTGCCGGAAGCAGTGAAGGAAAAAATCAGAGCTGCTGCCGTTACCGAGGAGTCTCCTTTGGGTAAAGAAATCCTCAATACTTTGATTGAAAACTTTGAGCTGGCTCAAAAGAAGGCTGTACCCCTGTGCCAGGATACTGGTCTGACCGTAGTTTTCTTGGAAATTGGCCAAGAGGTACACTTCGTAGGCGGCGATTTATATACTGCTATTCATGCAGGTGTGGCTAAGGGCTATGTAGAAGGCTATCTGCGTAAATCCTCCGTTGGCGACCCTGTCTTTGAGCGCAAGAACAGCGGCGACAATACCCCTGCTATTATCCATACGAAAATTGTGCCCGGAGATAAGGTAAAAATGGTCGTTTGCCCGAAGGGCTGCGGCAGCGAGAACATGGGCGCTCTGAAGATGCTGAAGCCTGCTGACGGCGTGGAAGGCATCAAAAAATTCGTTGTAGATACTGTTCGCGCAGCAGGTCCTAACCCCTGCCCGCCTATTACTGTAGGCGTTGGCATTGGCGGCAACATGGAGCAGGCTGCCATCCTTGCAAAATATGCGCTGACTCGTCAGCTGGGCGAGCACAATGCGGATCCGCGTTATGCTCAGCTCGAGGATGAGCTCCTAGAGTTGGTTAATAATACCGGTGTAGGCCCCTCCGGCCTTGGCGGTAGAACTACTGCTCTCGGCGTGAACGTAGAATTTACCCATACTCATATCGGCGGTATGCCCTGCGCAGTAAATCTGAACTGCCACCAGGCTCGTCGTGCGGAAGCAGAAATTTAAGGAGGGCATGAAGATGAGTGAACAAGCTACTATTAAATATATTCAAGCACCTCTGACTGCTGAAACTGTAAAAGATTTGCATGCAGGTGATGTAGTACGCATTAGCGGTTATATTTATACTGCTCGTGATGCTGCACATAAGCGTTTATACGAAGCTTTAGGCCGTGGCGAAAAGCTTCCCCTCGACCTGAAGGATAACGTAATTTACTATGTAGGCCCTACTCCTGCCAAACCGGGCGAGGTAGTTGGCAGTGCCGGCCCCACCACCAGCGGTCGCATGGATAAATATACTCCGACTATGATTGAGCAGGGTATGCGTGGCATGATTGGCAAGGGTCTGCGTAGCCAAGAGGTTATCGACGCTTGCAAGGAGCATGGTGCAGTGTATTTCGTAGCTGTGGGCGGTGCTGCTGCTGTAATTGCGCAGTCCATCCAGAGTGAGACCATGATCGCTTACGAGGATCTGGGTCCCGAGGCTATTCGTCGCTATGAGGTAAAGGATTTCCCTGCCATCGTGTGCATCGATAGCGAAGGCAATGACTTTTACAAAGTAGGCATTGCAAAATATAGCAAAGAGTAACAAAGTTTACAGAATCAGGATGAGTATAGCTCATCCTGATTTTTTTGTGGTGAAAATATTGACAAAAATAAGTGTATAGGATATATTACATTCATTCTCTTATGGTGTATTATGAAAAAGGAGTGAAGAGATAATGAAAAAATTAGTAATTGCTATGCTGGCACTGCTGAGCATTGCTGTAGTTGCAGCAGGCTGCGGCGGCGACAAAAAAGCTGACAACAAGGCTGCAGACAAGAAGGTTGCTATTAAGGTTGGCGCAACCGCTGTTCCTCATGCTGAAATCCTGAACCACATCAAAGCAAATCTGGCTAAAGATGGCGTTGACATGCAAATCATCGAGTTCAGCGATTATGTAAAACCCAATCTGTCCCTGAACGATAAAGAGCTGGATGCTAACTTCTTCCAACACGAGCCCTATCTGAATAAATTTGCCGCTGAGCGCAAAATGGATCTCGTATCCGCTGGCAAAGTTCACATTGAGCCGATGGGCATTTATTCCAAGAAGATTAAAGATCTGAAAAACATTCCTAACGGCGCTAAAATCGCTATCCCGAACGACCCGACCAACGGTGGTCGCGCTCTGGCAATCCTGGAAAGCGCTAAGCTGCTGAAGCTCAAAGAGGGCGTTGGCGTTAATGCAACTGTGGGCGATGTAACCGGTAACGACAAGAAGTTGCAAATCGTTGAAATCGAAGCTGCTCTGCTGCCGCGTTCCATGGACGATGTTGACTTGTCCGTAATCAACTCTAACTTCGCAATGGAAGCTAAAATGAACCCGGTTAAGGACTCTCTGTTCACCGAGCCTAAGGAATCTCCGTATGCAAATATCGTTGCTGTTCGTAAAGGCGACGAAAAACGTCCGGAAATCCAAAAGCTGATGAAGGCTCTGCAATCCCCTGAAGTAAAGAAATTTATCGAAGAGAAATACAAGGGCGCTGTAGTTCCGGCATTCTGATTTTAAATTAAAAGCAAGAGATCAACTGTTTAAGCAGTTGGTCTCTTTTTTACGCTTCTGCCTATACAGTGAGCCCTGCAATATGATATACTTTAGTAAGCAAAGTTGAGCTGCTTGCGCTTAATGAGCAAATTGAGGCGCAGAAGAGCAGCTTTTAAGTAGATGGAGCTAGACGGAGGTAAATTGTGAGAAAATATGCTAGATTTTTTATTACCCCGAAGGGTGAGCGTACTGCGCGCAATGGGCATCCCTGGGTTTTTGGTGAAGAGGTAACCAAGGTTGAGGGCGAGTATGAAAATGGTGACCTTGTTGATGTTGTAACGAATAAGGGTAAGTATTTGGGCACTGGTTTTGTCAATGATACTTCTAAAATTCGCGTTCGCATTATTTCTACAAATACGAATGACAAATTTGACGAGGCCTTTTGGGAGCGCCGTCTGCGCTATGCACTGGATTATCGTCTGACTGTTATGGGTGAGCAGGATTTCAAATGCTGCCGTTTGATTTTTGGTGAAGCGGACCAGTTCCCGGGCCTGACAGTGGACCGCTTTAATGACCTGCTGGTAACACAAACGCTGTCCCTTGGCATCGAGGTGCGCAAGGAAATGATTTTCAATCTGCTGATCAAGATTCTTAAGGAAATGGGTCAGGAGATTCGCGGTCTCTTCGAGCGCAATGATGTGAAGATTCGTCGTCTGGAGGGTATGGACGAGGGCAAAAACTGGTTTGAAACACCGCTCCTGCCCGCAGAGCATGGATCAGTGACGACGGAAATTGTGGAGAATGGCATTAAATATACCGTTGATGTGGAAAATGGCCAGAAGACTGGCTTCTTCCTTGACCAAAAGTACAATCGTCAGGCTGTGGCAAAAATTGCTAAGGGTAAGCACGTGCTCGACTGCTTCACGCATACTGGCAGCTTTGCTCTGAATGCGGCGCAGGGTGGTGCTGCTTCTGTAACTGCGGTGGATATTAGTGCCGAGGCTGTGCGCATGGCTGACCATAATGCGCAGATTAACGGCTTTGACAAGGTGATGAAAGGACTTGAGGCTAATGTTTTTGACCTTTTGAGCGAGCTCTTTAATAATCATTCCCATGCCTATGATTTCATTATTCTCGACCCGCCTGCATTTACAAAGTCCGGTAGCACTGTTAAAAATGCGATTCGCGGCTATAAGGAGATTAATCTGAAGGCGATGAAGCTCCTGCCTCGCGGCGGCTATCTGGCGACCTGCTCCTGCTCCCATTTTATGAAGGAAGAACTCTTCGTAGAGATGCTGAAGGATGCGGCGCGTGATGCCAATGTCTCCCTGCGTCAAATCGAAGCGCGTCAGCAGGCCCCCGACCATCCGATTCTGTGGAATGTGCCGGAGACGTATTATTTGAAATTCTATATTTTCCAGGTGGTGTAGGAAAGAAACAATTCCTAAAAATCCTCACGCTTAGCGTGGGGATTTTTTTGTACCTGTGCATAGTAAAAAGCGGCAGGGCTTTATAATTAGCTAGCTTCCGTCACTGTTTTTTTACAAAATTGTAAGCTCTACATTTGTCATACAGGCATATTTAGTGTATAATATAGGGGAGAGTATGTGTGCGGACACAATTTCAAATAGATAGTACTGTAATAGTCCTACGCTTTTCCTGGCTTTACATTTTATAGCTTTATATTGGACGGATATAATACAAAATATTAAATTGGAGGTGTATTTTTTTTGGGAAAATTTCAACATAAAGTGCAAATAATTCCTCTCGGCGGTCTGGGTGAAATCGGCAAAAACATGACCGTCTTTCGCTATGGCGATGATATGATTTTAATTGATGCTGGCCTCATGTTCCCCGAGGACGACATGCTGGGCATAGATCTTGTAATACCTGATATAACCTATTTGCTTGAAAATCGCGACAAGCTAAAGGGTATTTTTCTTACCCATGGACACGAGGACCATATCGGTGCGCTGCCCTATGTGATGAAGCAAATCGATTGTCCTGTCTATGGTACCGCACTTACTCTTGGTATATTACAGGGTCGCTTGAAGGAAAATGGTGTCAGCTCCGAAAATTTACAAACCATTAAGCCTGGAGATAAAATTACGGCCGGCGCTTTCAAGATGGACTTCATTCGTGTTAACCATAGCATTCCTGATGCGATTGCTATCGCTATTAATACGCCCATTGGCACGATTATCCATACGGGCGACTTTAAAATCGACCATACTCCTGTGGATGGACAGGTTACTGAATTCAATAAATTTGCTGAATATGGAGATCGTGGTGTGCTGGCTCTGTTGGCCGATAGTACGAATGCGGAGCGCCCTGGCTTTACTCCTAGTGAGAAAATGGTGGGCAAAACCTTTGATGATGAGTTCCGTTATGCCAAAAATCGCATTATCGTAGCAACCTTCTCCTCCAATGTGCATCGTATTCAGCAGGTTATAGATGCTGCTATGAAATACGACCGCAAGGTTGCTGTTATTGGCCGCAGCATGGTGAATGTTGTTAGCATTGCTAAGGAGCTGGGCTATCTGAAGGCACCCGAGGGCGAGATTATCGACATCGATGAAGCACATAACTATACTCCGGATAAAATTGTAATCATTACCACTGGTAGCCAGGGCGAGCCTATGAGTGCATTGACCCGCATGGCTATGAGTGATCATAAAAAAGTAGATATCATGCCCGGTGATACAGTTATCATCTCTGCAACTCCGATTCCTGGCAATGAGAAGCTCGTTTCTCGTACTATTGACCATCTCTATAAGCTGGGCGCGGATGTTATTTATGAAAAGAGCAATGGTGTCCATGTTTCCGGTCACGCCAGTCAGGAAGAAATCAAGCTCATGCACAACCTGGTACGCCCGCGTTTCTTCATTCCTGTGCATGGTGAGTTCCGTCATTTAATTAAGCATGCAAATCTGGCACAGAGCCTAGGCATGCCCAAGGAAAATATTGTCATTGCTGAAAATGGTGCTGTCATCGAGCTTACGAAAAACAGCATTGGCATTAATGGCAAGGTACAGGCTGGCAAGGTGCTTGTAGATGGCCTCGGCGTAGGTGATGTGGGCAATATCGTGCTGCGTGATCGTCGTCAGCTGTCCCAGGATGGCATTATGATTGTCGTTGTTACCATTGATAAGGAAAATTGTCATGTCGTATCCGGTCCGGATATTGTGTCCCGTGGCTTCGTTTATGTACGTGAGGCAGAGGGCCTGATGGATGAGGCGCGTGACAAGGTGCAGCAGGCACTGGAGCGCTGTGAGGAGCAGGGCGTGTCCGAATGGTCCGCTATTAAATCTACTGTGCGTGATAGCTTAGGTCGCTTCCTCTATGAGAGAACTCGTCGTAGACCTATGATTCTGCCCATTATCATGGAAATTTAATTTTAAATATTATTCAAGATTAGGAGAAAACAGCCTTGACTAGAGGTAGAGTGAAAAAGAAGCAACAACTTAATAATGGCTCCACAACTGCCGTTTATGTAGCTGGCTTCTTTTTGCTGGTGAGCCTTGTAAGCGGCGCTGCTCTGTGGCTTGAGGGCGAAAGTGGTGTTATGGCCTTTTTGGGCAAATTTCAGCACTACCTTTTGGGCAAGGGTAGCTTCTTATTGCCTTTATTTAGCTTTGTGCTGGCATGGAAGCTTTATATTGATCGCAAGATTACTGTTTTTCAAAAGGAAACATTGGCTATTTTCATGGTGATGCTGTGCCTTCTTGGCACAGCTCATCATATTTTTGTACCCGTTAGCGAGGAGCTCGTGCCCCAGCTATTACCTGAGGGTGGAGGCTTAATAGGGGGCTTAATTGTTCTTCCGCTGCATAAGTATTTAGGATCTATTGGTACCTGGATAGTGCTCGTATTGCTGTGGGGTGCCTGTGCAGCCTTAGCCCTGCCAGTGCGTACTATTTGGTCCTGGCTGGTAGGCTTAATAAAAGATATGACAGGTGAGAGCGATGATTATGCCATTGCAGAGGCTAAGTCTAATCAGGAGCAAGCTCAAAGAAAGCAGGCTGTAGCTGCTGCGAATATGAAGGCTACTCGTTCTAGCGTACGCACCTTTCCTCCACAACAAAAGGGAAGTAAGCCTACTGATAAAAATGCTATTACCCAGGTTTATAAAAGTGGCGAATTTGGTAGCTTTACCGAAGGCTTGGAGCACAAGCCTGCTCTTAATCTGAAGCGTATTTTAGGAGGCGGCACGACTTATGAAAAGGAGCCTGTAAAGCAGCAGCTGGAGCAGGATCCGATTCAGGTACCGGAGTGGCAGGATGCGCGTGCTGAAGAGCAGCAAACTCGTTCTACCCCACGCTTAGTAGATAACTATAGCGAGCGTGAGCGTACTGTAGTGCTGCGACCCGTCATTAATTATGATGGCGCAGGCAATGCTTCTGCAACCGCAGTAAATGGTAGCTCTGCAGTAGGTGGTGCTGAGGATGCTTCCCAAACTACAGCTGCACCGCAGCTGCAGCAGGCTGAGGAGCAGAACGCAGGCTCCATTATCCATAACGAGTATCGCCAAAAAGCGCAGACCGATCCTGCTCCTGCAGCGGCTCAGCCTACGCATACAGGTAGTGTCTTTAGTGATATCGAGGTCGTGGAGGAAGAGCAGGAGCCTGCCGCTCAAGTCTTTAGTGATGAGAGCATGCCGGCTTCTCAAGGTGCGCAGGCTACTGATGGCTCTGCTCGCCAAATCGCGATTTACGATAGTGCTGACAAGGTGCAGGGTGCTGTGCAGGGCGAAACTCAGCCTCAGCCTGCGTCCGAGCAAGCTGTAATTGAGCAGCAGGATAATGTAGCTGTGGCTATTCCTGCCGCGAATGAATATCTGCTCCCCCCGCTGGAGCTTTTGAATACTCCTCGTGTGAGCGACCCCAATAGCTATCAGCGCGATATTATGGAGCAATGTGCTATTTTAGAGCAAACGCTGGCAGACTTCCGCGTCCGCGCGAAGGTCATCGCAGTGACACGCGGGCCCTCCGTTACGCGCTTTGAGCTAGAGCCAGCTCCAGGTGTCAAGGTTAGTTCCGTAGTGAACCTAGCGGACGATATCGCCCTGCGTCTAGCGGCTCCGGGCGTGCGTATTGAGGCTCCCATTCCGGGTAAATCTGCCATCGGTATTGAGGCACCGAATACGAAGAATGATACTGTGTGCTTCCGCGAGGTTGTTGAGGATATTGGCGTGCGCAAGGCGCCAAGCCGGCTCTGCATTGGCCTTGGCAAGGATATCAGTGGCGACATCATCTCTGCTGACCTGGCGAAGATGCCACACTTACTCGTCGCAGGCTCTACCGGTAGCGGTAAATCCGTGTGCATCAATACGATTATCGCAGGCATTTTATATAAGGCGCGTCCGGAAGAAGTGAAGCTGATTCTCGTCGACCCGAAGGTAGTCGAGCTCTCGAATTATAATGGCATTCCCCATCTTCTGACTCCCGTAGTTACGGAGCCGAAGAAGGCAGCCTCTGCACTGCACTGGGCGGTAGCGGAGATGGAGCGCCGCTATAAGGCTTTTGCTGATAATCATGTGCGCGAAATCAATAGCTACAACGCGCAAGCAGCTGAGAAGATGCCCTTTATCGTCATCATTATCGATGAGCTCTCTGATTTAATGATGGTGGCGAAGGTCGATGTTGAGGAGGCCATCCTGCGCTTGGCACAGAAGGCTCGCGCTGCGGGCATTCATCTGATTTTGGCAACACAGAGACCATCCGTAGACGTTATCACGGGTATCGTGAAGGCAAATATTCCTTCCCGCATTGCGTTTGCCGTGTCTTCGCAAACGGACTCGCGCACGATTATCGATATGGGTGGCGCGGAGAAGCTTTTGGGTAAGGGTGATATGCTTTTCTATCCTATAGGTATGAATAAGCCTGTGCGCGTACAGGGTGCCTTTGTAACGGATGAGGAATTAAATAAAATTGTTGAATTCATCGTAGGTCAGTCCATTCCTGTGAACTATACTGAGGAGGTCACGGAGCAGGAGCTGGAATGCGATGCAAAAAATAAAAACAGCACTAGTGAGGAGCAGAGTAGTGATGCTCCTGCCGAGGATGAGCTGTTTGCTGATGCCTTGAGCCTGGTTTTAGATATGGGACAGGCATCTAGCTCCATGCTGCAAAGGCGTTTCCGTATTGGCTATACGCGAGCGGCGCGTCTTGTCGATACCATGGAGGAGCTTGGCATTGTGGGCCAATCCGTTGGCTCCAAGCCTAGAGAGGTTATTATATCTAGACAGGAGGCAGAGGAGCGCTTCCTGAAGCGTGATTAGGTGGAGGAATTAGCAATGGATACTGAAAAATCCGTTGGTACAATTTTAAGAGAAGCTCGCTTGGCTAAGCATTTATCACTTGCCGAGGTCGAAAAGGGCACTAGCATTCGTAGCCGTTATCTTGAGGCTATGGAAAATGATGAATATGATAAGACTCCGGGTGAGGTATTTCTCAAGGGGATGATACGTAATTATGGTAATTTCCTTGGACTTAATGGTCCGGAGCTAGTCAAGCTTTATAAGGCCAGTGCTGCTGGAGTAGCGGCAGAATCCCTGCGAGGCAACGAAATTCGCGAGGTGGAAAAGGTGAAGCTGAATATTCAGCTGAAGGACCCGCGCGATATAGGTAGTGGTACAGGGCGCTTTGAGATGCCCGAGTTGCCTTGGAAGCAGATTGGCGCCGGCTTGGCAGCAGTAGTCATTCTTGCTGCTGGTTATGTGGCAGTACCAAAGGCTATTGATTATTTTAAAAATAGACCCTCCGAGCCTTCTAAGCAGGAGCAGAAGCTGGCTGAAGGTACGAAGACTGCTGCAGCGCTGGACAAGGTGCAGGTCCAGATGGAGGCTGCGGATGATTGCTGGACCGAGGTCTCTGCCGATGGTAAGGAAATTTTTGCCGGGATGCTGAAGGCGAAGGATAAAAAGACCTTCGAGGCGAAGGATAAGCTCATTGTCAAATATGGCAATATCGGTGTGATGAAGCTGGTAGTAAATGGTGAAGTAGTAGATTTGCAGGGTGAGCACGGTGTCGCTGTAAAGACCTATCTGTCGCCGCGGGCTCAGGCTGCAAGTGAGAAGGAAAAGGCGGAAACTGAGTCGCAAAAGCAGGAGCAAGCTGAAGCGAA
The DNA here is from genome assembly GCA_034117325.1 of Phascolarctobacterium sp. GTDB lineage: Bacteria > Bacillota > Negativicutes > Acidaminococcales > Acidaminococcaceae > Phascolarctobacterium_A. Next base: position 24,667 of record JAXEPX010000013.1, read on the forward strand.
GGAAAAGGCTGCTACCCCTGCGCCTGCTCCCGTGGTAGCACCTGCGCCGCAGGCAGCACCCGCTCCGGAGGCAGTTGCGCCAGCTCAGAAACAGGAGCAGGCTGCTGATGCAGTGCAAACAGCACCTCAGGCTGCAAGTGAAGCTAAAACCGTTAAAACTACAAAAAAGAAAGCTAAAAAATAGGCTTTTATTTAGTATTTACAGATAGATTATTCATAAAGCTTGATTTTGAGTTCGGAGATGCAAGCTTTACTGAGAGATACAAGAAGCTAGAGGAGAAACGAATGAAGCGCTTTTTACCCATTTCCCCAGAAGAAATTGCAGAACGTGGCTGGGAGCAGCTGGACTTTTTGTTCATCAGCGGCGACGCCTATGTGGACCATCCCTCCTTCGGACCTGCGGTCATTTGCCGCGTGCTGGAGGCGCAGGGTTACAAGGTTGCCATTTTAAGCCAGCCTGCCTGGGATAAGCCGGAGCGTCTGGCTGCGCTGGGCAAGCCCCGTCTTGGCGTGCTCATCAGCGGTGGCAATCTGGACTCCATGCTCTGCCATTACACGGCGGCGAAGCATGAGCGCAGCGTGGATAAATATACCCCAGGTGGTACTGTGGGCAAGCGCCCTGACCATGCGACGGCTGTTTATGCGCAGCTGGCAAAGCAGCTCTGGCCTGAGCTGCCCGTTATTATCGGTGGCGTTGAAGCGAGCCTGCGCCGCTTTGTGCATTTCGATTACTGGGAAAATAAGCTGCTGCCTTCTATTTTAGAGAGCAGTGGAGCTGATTTGCTCATCTATGGCATGGGTGAAAAGCAGATTGTGGAAATCGCTGATTACCTGGCTGGAGGTGCGTCCTTAGAGGATATGCATTATATTCGTGGTACTGCCTATGCTTCTGAAGAATTGCCCCTTTTAGAAGAAAATGAATATGTGAAGCTGCCTGGCTGGAAGGCAATTCGTGATGAGAAAAAGTTTTTCGCCCAAGCCTTTCATCTACAAAGTCAGCAGCAGGACCCCTTCTATGGCAAGGTAGTCGTGCAACGCGGTCAGAATAAATTTATCGTGCAAAACCCGCCCGTTTTCCCGTTAACGCAGGAGGAAATGGACGCTATTTATGATTTGCCCTATGTGCGCCAGTGGCATCCCAGCTACGATAAGCTGGGTGGTGTGGCAGCGCTGGAGGAAGTGCAGTTCAGCATCGTGAGCTGTCGTGGCTGCTTTGGTAGCTGCAGCTTTTGCGCTATTCATGCGCATCAGGGACGTATTATCCAGGCGCGTAGCCATGAGTCCATTATTCGCGAGGCGCAAATCATCACGCAGCTGCCCGGCTTTAAGGGGTATATTCATGACGTGGGTGGACCGACGGCCAATTTCCGTCATCCCTCCTGCGCTAAGCAATTGAAATATGGCGTGTGCAAGGATAGGCAGTGTCTTTTCCCCGCACCCTGCCCGAATCTGAATGCGGACCATAGCGATTATATCGAGCTTTTGGCGAAGCTGCGTGCTCTGCCGGGCGTGAAGAAGGTCTTCATTCGCAGTGGTATCCGTTATGACTACCTTCTTGCAGATAAGGAGCAAAAGTTCCTTGACGTGCTCTGTCGCCATCATATCAGCGGACTTTTGAAAATCGCTCCGGAGCATATCGCTCCGCCCGTGCTGCAGCGCATGGGTAAGCCTGGCAAGGAGGTATACTTGAAATTTATGCGCGCCTATGCGCAAAAAAATAAGGAGCTGGGCCTGCCGCAGTTCCTCGTGCCCTATTTTATCAGCAGTCATCCGGGCTGCACGCTGAATAATGCCATTGAGCTGGCGGAGTTTTTGCGTGATATCAAGCATCAGCCCGAGCAGGTGCAGGACTTTATCCCTACACCCGGTAGTGCGGCGACAGCGATGTACTACTCCGGCTATGATCCTGCGACGGGTGATACTGTCTTCGTAGCGCGCAATCCGCATGATAAGGCCATGCAGCGCGCCTTGATGCAGTACCGCGCTCCGCGTAACCGCAAGCTGGTGCTAGAGGCTTTGCAAAAGGCAGGGCGCACCGACCTCATCGGCACGGGGCCGAAATGCCTCGTACAGCCGGAAAATGTGCCTGCCGAAAGGCGTGGCGCAAAGGGGGGACGCACCTTGCAGGGGGCTAGAGGCAATAAGCAGGCCTCTGGCAAAGCAGCGCAGGGCAGGGGCTCTAGTGCTGCGCAAGGCTCTAGACAAGCCAATAAACAAGCTACAAAACAAACTACGAAACAAGGTTCTAAGCGTCGCTCCTAGGAGCGGAGGTTAAGCTATGTTAAGAAAAATTATGCTGCTTTGCTTCATTTGCTCCAGTCTGCTCCTTGCCGCGTGCGGTGGTGAGCAGCGCCAGGAAAAGCAGTTGGGTAAGCAGCAGAAAACGACGAAGCTTGTGCTTTATTCCGAGCTGGATAATAAATTTACCGCGGATTTAGTGCAGAGCTTCAATGAAAATTTTAATAAAGAGCGCAAGCAGAGGGTGGAGCTCAGCTTCATCTCTGAGCTAAAGCCTGATGCCCAGCCACCCGACCTCGTGCTAGCGGAGCAGCGTACTCTTTACGGCCTGCATAGTCAAAAGCGCCTCAAGCAGGTGGCTTTTGCGGCAGGAGATAAGGTGCCTCTGAAGCTACGCGATGAGGATATGCATTGGTATGGCGTTTTTTATGATCCTGCCGTGCTCCTAGTAAACCAAAATTTTGCGCGTACGATTGGTCAGAGCAGTATGCGTGGCTGGACCGATTTGGAAAATAATGAGAATCTGCGCATCGCCATGGAAAATTTGAGTGATAGCAATAGTACGCAAAACTTTCTAGGGGCTTTTGCAGATACAATGGGGGAGACGACTTCTCTTAATTATTTATGGAATATCAACCGCTTTGTGGCGCAATACGCAAAATTTCCCTTCACTGCTATTCGCATGACAGCTGTGGGTGATGCGGATGTAGCGCTGACGCGCCAAAGCTATGTGTTTAAATATCTGGAAAATAAATTTCCCGCTTATGTTGTATTTCCGCGCGAAGGCACGCCCGTGAACCTGTTCTGTGTGGGCATGTTTAAGGAATGCGACAAGGAGGTTGATGCGCTGCACTTTATGGAATGGCTCCTCAAGAGCGACAAGGTACAGGCCGTGGCCCAAAGGGATAACACTGGTTATCAGTTTATCTTCCCGCGTGGTTTAGAGGCTGGTCCCGTGGATGTCCAGAAGCTGTGGGTAAATAAGAATTATCTCGAGCCGACGAAGCAGGAGGCTCTGACGAATAGATGGCTAGAACGCGTGCGCTTTAGTAAATAAGCTACGTATTAGCCGCTTACTTGAAAAATGCAAATAAGGAGGCTTGGATAGATTATGAAAATTGGTATGGTCAGCCTGGGCTGCCCGAAGAATCTGGTCGATTCTGAGGTTATGCTGGGCTTAATTCGCGAGAAACAGCTGGAAATCACTAATGACCCTGCTGAAGCAGATTTAATTATTGTTAACACCTGTGGCTTTATTGAAAGTGCGAAAGAGGAGTCCATTAATACCATTTTGCAAATGGCTGAATACAAGGAAAATGGCCACTGCAAATATTTGATTATGACGGGCTGCTTAGGTCAACGCTATGCGGATGAGCTTTTTGAAGACATGCCTGAGGTGGATGCAATCGTGGGTACGGATGCCTTCACTGATATCGCCTGGGTTATTGACCAGGTAATTGCAGGCAAACGCTTGAAGCATATGGAAAAAATTGAGAGCAAAAATGTGGCGCTGCCGCCGCGTATGCTCACGACTCCTAATTATATGGCCTATTTGAAAATTGCTGAGGGCTGCGATAATTGCTGCTCCTACTGCATTATTCCGCAGCTGCGCGGTCCCTATACCTCCCGTCCCTATGATGAGGTAATGGCGGAGGCGAGAGCGCTGGCAGCAAGCGGTATCAAGGAGCTCATCGTCGTGGCGCAGGACACTACTCGCTATGGCGAGGATACCACGGGCAAGCTGCTCCTGCCCCAGCTGTTGCGTGATCTGAACGCGCTAGAGGGCATTAAGTGGATTCGCGTGATGTACCTCTATCCGAATAATTTCACGGATGAGCTGATTGAAGCCTTTGCTACCTTGGATAAGGTTTGCAAATATATCGATATTCCCTTGCAGCACGCTAGTGATCGCCTGCTCGACAGCATGAATCGCTACGACACCCGCGCACAGGTAGAAACCTTGCTCGAGAAGCTGCGTACGCGCATTCCGGGCATCACCATTCGCACTACCTTTATCGTGGGCTTCCCCGGTGAAACTGATGAGGATTTTGCAGATCTGAAGGACTTTGTTGATAAGCAACGCTTTGAAAATGCGGGCGTTTTCCAATACTCACAGGAGGAAGGCACTGTTGCAGGTGCAATGGAGAACCAAATTGCTCCGGAGGTCAAGGAGGATCGCTATCACGAGCTGATGGCTCTGCAGGCTAGCATTAGCGAGGAAATTCATAAGGAGCGCGAGGATGTGGAGCTGGATGTAATCGTCGAGGGCTTCGACGAGGAGAAGCTGGCCTTCGGTCGCAGCACGCACGAGGCTCCCGATATTGACGGCACTATCTTCATTGAAAATGCGGAGGGGCTGGAGATTGGCGATATGGTGAAGGTCAGAATCTTACAAGGCTTTACTTACGAGATGGTTGGAGAATGTACTTCCGCAAAGGCGTGATAAGCGCCGTTATACTTCAAAGCAGCTTGCAGACTTGCTCGAAAGTTAGCATACGGCGAACAGGACCCCTCAGTCTGCATCGCTACGCTCGCAGCCAGCTCCCCTAAAGGGGCGCTAAATAGGAGATGATTTGATGAAAGTTGAAATTGTAACTACCGGCACGGAGCTCTTGTTGGGCGAGATTTTGAATTCGAATGTGCAGTATCTCTCCCGCAAGCTGAATAGCATGGGCTTTGATGTGCTTTATCATACAACTGTGGGCGATAATCCTGCGCGTATGCAGGCTGTGCTGCGTCAGGCTATGGAGCGCGCTGATATCATTATCACGAGTGGTGGCCTCGGCCCTACGCGTGGCGATATCACGAAGGAAATGGTGATGGAAATCACTGGTACTGATAGCTATCTAGACCTCGATACCTGGGGTCGTATAGATGCCTATATTCGCAAGCGCACTGGTGCTGCGCCTACGGCGAATAATGATAAGCAGGCCTATGTGCCCATCGGTGCAGAAATTCTGCAAAATGAAGTGGGTACTGCGCCCGGCATCTGGCTGGATTACAAGGACAAGCTTTTCATGTTACTCCCCGGTCCGCCCTCCGAGCTGACTGATATGTGTGAAAAACAGCTGTGGCCCCGCCTCCTACGGCGCTTCAGTGACCACGGCATTATTCTGTCCCGCACGCTGCATCTGCGGGGTATTGGCGAGTCCAAGGTTGCCGAAATCCTGGACGAAGTTATCATGGCGCAGACTAATCCCACCATTGCGCTTTATGCACGCTATGGCGAGATTCTCATTCGTCTTACGGCCAAGGCTAGCGATAGTGAGGCCGCTAGCAAAATGCTGGATGCGTGCGAACAAGAGGTGCGCAGCTATGTCGATAGCTATGTCTACGGCGTGGATGATGCGAGCCTAGCGGCCTGTCTTGGACAGGAACTGCTAGCGCAGGGCAAGACTATTGCCTTTGCGGAGTCCTGCAGCGGTGGACTGGCGAGCAGTCTCGTAACCGATGTTCCGGGTAGCAGCGAGTACCTTTTAGGCAGCATTGTAACCTATACGAATATGGCAAAAAATAAGCTCATCGGTGTGCAGCAGGAAACGCTGGAGCGCTATGGCGCAGTTAGCCGCGAGACGGCTTGCGAGATGGCCATGGGCGTGCGCCGCGTTCTGGGCAGTGACATCGGCGTGAGCATTACCGGTAATGCGGGTCCGGGCGCAAGCGAGGGCAAGCCCGTGGGCCTTGTCTATATCGCTGTGGCGACGGAGCAGGCATTATATTGCCAGGAGCACCGCTTTACCTCAACAAGAACTGAAAATAAGCTAAGGATAGCACTGGCTGCTATCTCCATGGCTATTGATAAATTAAAAGAAGAAAAGCAAAATGCTTGCGAATAAAGCTGTAGCTTTTTAGCAATAGCTCCCGCAAGTAGACTTGATTATCTATGGAGGAAAATTAATGACAACACAAAAAGAAATGTTTGGTGAATTAGAGCTTGATAAAAAAATCGTTGCTGCGCTGACGGAAATGGGCTTTGAGGAGCCCTCTCCGATTCAGGCCGCTACCATTCCGCTGGTACTCGAGGGCAATGATGTCATCGGCCAGGCGCAAACTGGTACTGGTAAAACTGCAGCCTTCGGTATTCCCCTCGTGCAATCCATCGGCGATTTCAAGCATATTCAAGCGCTCGTAATGTGCCCCACTCGTGAGCTGGCAATCCAGGTAGCGGAAGAAGTGGGCAAAATCGGTCGTGTACGCCGCGTGCGCTGCCTGCCCGTTTATGGCGGTCAACCGATTGAGCGTCAGATTCGCGCACTGAAGAGCGGTGTGCAAATCGTTATTGGTACCCCGGGTCGCTTAATTGACCATATTAACCGCGGTACGATTAAGCTTGACCATATTAAATTCCTCGTACTGGACGAGGCTGATGAGATGCTGGATATGGGCTTCGTAGATGATATCGAAGAAATCATGCGCAGTCTGCCGAGTGAGCGCCAGACCCTGCTCTTCTCTGCTACCATGCCGCGTCCGATTTTGAGCTTAACGAAAAAATACATGCGCGCGCCGAAGAATGTTACTGTTTCTAAAGAGGACCTCACTGTGCCTCTGATTGAGCAATATTATTTCGAGACGAAGGATAAGATTGAAGGCCTCTGCCGTCTGCTGGATGCAGAAATCGATGGCAAGCTGATTATCTTCTGTCGCACGAAAAAAGGCGTGGATGACCTGTCCATCGCACTTTCTAGCCGTGGCTATATGTCCGAGGGACTGCATGGCGACCTGAGCCAGACCCAGCGTGACCGCGTAATGAAAAAATTCCGTGAGGGCGCTTGCGACGTACTGATTGCAACCGACGTGGCAGCGCGTGGCATTGACGTGGATAATATTACCCATGTTATTAATTTCGATATTCCGCAGGATCCTGAGAGCTATGTACATCGTATTGGTCGTACCGGCCGCGCTGGTAATACCGGCGTAGCAATGACCTTCATCACTCCGCGCGAATTCCGTCAACTGAAGCTGATTGAGCGCATCGTACATACAAAGATTCAACGTCGCCAGCTGCCGACCGCTGCTAATGTTATTGAGCGTCAACGCGACCAAATTATTAGCAAGATGCAGACTGTGTTGGAGCTGAATGCTTACCATGATTATATGCCGATTGCCGAGAGCCTGCTTGATGACTACAGCGCTGAAGAAGTAGCTGCAGCTGCCTTGAAGCTGATGCAGGAGGGCAATAAGGCTCTGGAGGCGCCGCAGGAGGATGTGCTGGCGAAGGACCTGCAGAATACTGGTGGTCGTCCTGGCATGGTGCGCCTGTTCATGAATGTAGGCCGTAGCCAAAAGATTATGGTGAAGGATATCGTAAGCACGATTGCGATTGAGGCAGATATCCCGGCCCGCGATATTGGCTTGATTAATATTTATGATAAATTTACCTTCGTTGAGGTTCCTGAGGATGTAGCGGAGAAGGTTATTGGCGCTATGCATAAGAATTTCATCAAGGGGTATAAGGTAAATATTGAACCTGCTAAGGTTAGAGAAAGAAGATAAACAGATAAGGAGCGTCGATAAGGTACCATCTACTTCACAAAATCTCCTAGACGTACTTCTAGTACGCCGTCGCACACAAGGTACAGCGCGACCAGCATATGTTTGCTGCACTGCGCTTGCAACCATATGGGTCGCGGCTTGTCGATTTTGCTCGTATCTAATACCTTCTCGGCGCTCCGACGTGGGCGAAGTTAGGAATTAGAAAATAATATAATTTTATGTTCGCTCTATAAGCGTAGGGTGGATAGAAGAAAGATTTATTTTGGGAAGGGGGAGATCCCCAATGGCACAGCATGAAATCTACGGTAACCTGAAGGGTATCCGTAATTCCGTTATTGATGAATTAAAAACTTTTTATGATATTCGCCTGGAGAATGGGCAGCTGGTGAGCGCGGATCTGGCAATGCGCATGGCCGATGTGACGGATTTTATTAACCGAGAGGTGAGCGTTTACATCAGTCGCGCGGGGCAGGTTCTCGCTGTCGCTGTGGGCGATGACCAAAGCGTGGAGCTGCCTGCGATTGATGGGCGCCGTGGCGCGAGCCGTCTGAGCGGTGTGCGCTGCGTGCATACTCATCCCAATGGCAATCCTGCGCTGAGTGGCGTCGATATCAGTGCGCTGAGGAATAAGCGCTTCGATGCGATGATTGCGATTGGCGTGGTTGCACCTGATTTCGCGCAATGCACGCTGACCTTTGGCATGATTACGGGCATGGACGAAAATGAGCAGTACGAAGTGGAGTGCTATGGCCCTGCCACCTTGGAGCAGGCTGAAGGCATTTTCTTTCCCAATCTCGTGGCCGTGGTGGAGCGCATTCTCGATAAGCAGAGCGGTACTTCTAGCCTGGCGCAGAGCGCAGAGCGTGCCATTCTCGTGGGCATGGAGTACAGCGGTGGTGCAAGTACGCTCGGCTGGACGGCGGAGGATTCCCTCGAGGAGCTGAAGCAGCTGGCTGATACTGCTGGCGCCGAGGTTGTGGCAAGATTCCTGCAGAAGCGTCCGAAGCCCGACCCTGCCTTCTTCATTGGTCGTGGCAAGGTGCAGGAGCTGGCGCTTTATGTGCAGCAGGAAAATGTGGACCTATGCATTTTTGACGATGAGCTTTCTCCCGCGCAGCAGCGTAATATTGAGCAGGCTATGGGTGTGCGAGTGCTCGACCGTACGGCGCTTATCCTCGATATTTTCGCACAGCGTGCGCGTACGAATGAGGGCAAGCTGCAGGTAGAGCTGGCGCAGCTGCAATATACTTTGCCGCGCATCATGGGTAAGGGCTTGGCATTGTCCCGTCTGGGCGGTGGCATCGGCACCCGTGGTCCCGGCGAGACGAAGCTCGAGGTGGACCGTCGCCGTATTCGCGATCGCATTGCCTTTATCAAGGAGTGCATCAGCAAGGTAAAAAATGTGCGTACGCTGCATCGCGCAGGGCGCGCGAAGGCGAGTGTACCGACTGTGAGCCTCGTAGGCTATACGAACGCAGGTAAGTCCACACTTTTGAATACGCTGACTAATTCTGACATTTACGCGCAGGACCAGCTTTTTGCGACGCTGGACCCCACAACGCGTCAATTAGACCTGCCTCATAAGCAGCAGGCCATTTTAACAGATACCGTAGGCTTTATCCAACGCTTACCCCATCAGCTGGTAGCGGCCTTCCAATCTACGCTCGAGGAGGTCGTGGAGGCAGATGTACTGCTGCACGTGATTGACGTGAGCCACGAGCTCTATAAGGAGCAGAGCAATGCTGTTTATAGCGTGCTGGAGGAGCTGGGCGCGAAGGATAAGACGATTATCACAGTCTACAATAAAATTGATAAGCTGCCCGAGGGCAGTGCTCTCGCCGAGCGTCTGAGCAAGGAGGAGAATGCGATTTGCATCAGCGCGAAGGCGGGCTTGAATTTGGATAAATTACTGGAGCTCATTGCTGAGAATCTGAAGCTAAAGGCAGTGGAGGCAAGCTTCCTCGTGCCCTATAGCGATTCAGCAGCAGTGTCCCGTCTGCATGCTGCCGGCACGGTGCTGGAGCAGGAGTACCTGCCTGAGGGTACGCTGCTGAAGGTGCGCATGGAGGCCGAGCAGGTGGGCGAGTTTGAACAGTATTTACAAAAATAAAATATAATGTAAGGTGAATGATTTGATCGATTTTACAAAAATTGAAGCGGCAGCCCTGGCTGAGGTTGCTAAGCATACCCCTGCTCTTGAAGCAGCAGCACTCTATAATACGGAGAAGGTTATTACTGCCTTCAGAAATAATATGGTCAGCGACTATTATCTGAAGCCCACCACTGGCTATGGCTATAGCGATGTTGGTCGCGATACGCTGGATTTAATCTATGCAGAGATTTTTAAGGCTGAAGCAGCTTTAGTGCGCTCCCAGTTTGTTAGCGGTACCCATGCGCTGGCAGTTGCTCTTCTGGGCAATCTTAAGCCCGGTGACGAGCTTATCGGCGTTACAGGCACTCCTTATGACACGATGCAGTCCATTATTGGCTATCCTGTGACGATTCCTGGTAGCTTAGTTGATATCGGTGTGACTTATAAGGAGCTGCCGATGACGGGCGAGCATGTGGATTTGGAGGCTGTAAAGGCTGCAGTAACCTCTAAGACGAAGATGATACATATTCAGCGTTCCTGCGGCTATAGCAGCGTGCGCAAGACCATCAGCGTGGAGGAGATTGGCCGTATTATCGCTGCAGCGAAGGAAGCAAACCCGAATGTTATTGCTTTCGTTGATAACTGCTATGGCGAGTTTATCGACAAGATGGAGCCTACGGAGGTTGGCGCGGACATCATGGCCGGCTCTCTGATTAAGAATCTGGGCGGCGGCTTGGCGCCTACGGGTGGCTATATTGTTGGTCGCAAGGACTTGGTGGAAAACGCTTCTTATCGCTTAACTGCGCCTGGTCTTGGTGGCGAGATGGGTGCTACCTTGGGCGATACGCAGCGCGAGTTCTATCAGGGCTTGTTCCTCGCACCGCACGTTGTAATTCAGGCTGTGAAGACTGCTATTTTCGCAGCTGCTGTGTTCAAGGAGATGGGCTATGCTGTTAAGCCTTTGCCGGAGGAGAAGCGTAGCGATATTATCCAAGCGATTACGTTGGAGTCCAAGCAACGCTTATGCGATTTCTGCATTGCAATTCAGAGCAATTCTCCTGTGGATGCGCATGTGGAGCCTGTGCCGGCGCCGCTACCGGGTTATCAGGATGATATTGTGATGGCTGCGGGTACGTTTGTGCAGGGTGCTTCGATTGAGCTGAGTGCGGATGGACCGTGCCGTGAGCCGTATAATGTGTTCTTCCAGGGCGGTTTGACCTTTGAGCATGGTCGTCTTGCTATTATGGCAGCGGCTAAACGTGTAGGGCCCAAGGAATAAATATAGAGAAGTGAATATGGAGGAAATTATTTAATTGCGGAGTGAATAAGAATTTTAGCGAATGAGGGCCTGGAAGCATAGAAGCAAGGGTTTCGTATAGTAAATTGTTCTTCACGCAAATAGTACCCCGAAGCTTCGTTATGCTTCCGACCGAAATGAGCGTTAAAAAATTCTTGTTGAACGAAGCAATAAATAATTTCCATAGTATAACTGTTATAAGCTAATTAATGTATCTCCGAATATTCTAGGAGTTGATGATGATGAATAATATGACCATTTGTAATTACATAGTGGGTGTGGTGGGGGCTGCGCTAGGCGGACTGATTATGAACGCGTCGCGTGCTTTCCCCATGGACTTCACCGAAAATGGTCCTGGACCTGGCTTTTGGCCCTTTGCACTGGGCTTGGCGCTGGCTGTGGCTGCAATCGTGCTCTTGGGCTATACGTTTGCGAAGCGTGCAGATCTTGCGCAGCAACGCGTGGTGCTCACGACTACGGCGAATAAGCGGGTCTATATGATGATGGGTCTCGTGGTAATTTTTCTGGTGCTGATGAATGTGCTGGGCTTTTATCCGGCTGCAGCGCTGCTCATTATGAGCGTAATGTATCTGATGGATTATCGCGAGAAAAAGGGCGTACTGCTGACAACAGTGCTTACCTTGGCTTTTATTTATCTAGTTTTTGGACTTTTACTGCATACAAGTATGCCCCAGTCCATCTTTTTGTCGTAGGAGGTTAAAGTTATGGCAGATATCATTAGCGCATTAAATATGATTTTTGTGCCGCTGAACCTCCTCGGTCTCGTGATGGGCGTACTCGTTGGCATTGCCTTTGGCTGCATGCCCGGCTTGAGCGTTAATATGGGCTTGGCACTGCTTTTCCCACTAGCGTTCACCTTTAAGGGTATCGGTGGCATTCTCATGCTCCTAGGCATTTACTGTGGCGCAATTTATGGTGGCAGTATCAGTGCGATTCTTTTAAAAACTCCCGGTACGCCTGCTTCCGTAGCGACTACCTTGGATGGCTATCCCATGGCGACGAAGCTGCGTCAACCCGGTCGCGCGCTGGGCCTCTCGACCATGGCCAGTACTTTTGGCGGCGTTTTCAGTACGATTTGCCTGATTTTGTTGGCTCCTCAGCTCGCAAAGGTGGCACTGCAGTTCTCGAAGCCAGAGTATTTTGCGTTGGCAATTTTTGGCCTGAGTATTATTACCAGTGTTTCCAGTGGCAGTGTTATCAAGGGCATTATGGGCGGCCTTATTGGCCTCTTCCTTGCTACCGTAGGCATTGATGCTATGACGGGCACGATTCGCTTTACCTTGGACACTACTTATCTTTTGGGTGGCGTATCCTTTATTCCTATTCTGATTGGTGTCTTCGCCTTTGCGCAGGTGCTGGGCAGTATTGAGGAGTACTATCATAATGAGCGCAGTGAGCAGCATATGGTGATTGATCGCCTGCTGCCCTCCTTGACGGATATCAAGCGCGTATTTATGACGCTATTGCGTTCCTCCTTCATTGGAACCTTTATCGGCTGCGTGCCGGGTACGGGTGGCGATATTGCTTCCTTTGTGTCCTATGACCAGGCGAAGCGTTGGTCCAAGCATGGCAGTAATTTCGGTAACGGTGAGCCTGAAGGTATCTGTGCCTCCGAGGCGGGCAATAACGCCGTTTCTGGTGGCGCGTTTATTCCGGTGCTGACACTGGGCATTCCTGGTGATGGCGCGACAGCGATTATGATGGGCGCACTGATGGTGCAGGGTCTTCAGCCGGGACCGCTGCTTTTCGTGGAGAAGGCTCCCGATGTCTATGCGATTTTCATTGGCCTATTACTCGCAAATATCATCATGGGTATCATGGGTTTTAGCTTGATTCGTCTCTTTACAAAGGTTGTGAATGTGCCGATTCACATTTTACTGCCGATTATCGTAATGATGACCTTTGTGGGCACCTATTCCTATAATAATTCACTGAACGATGTCTATCTGATGGTAGTGAGTGGCTTTATCGGCTACTTTCTGAATAAGCTGGGCTTCTCCATGTCAGCGATTATCATCGGCATCATTCTTGGCGGTATGGCGGAGCAAAATTTCGTGGGCTCGCTGATTATGAGCGACGGCAATTTCAATATTTTCTATACAAGACCGCTGTGTCTCTTCTTCCTGTTGGCAGCAGTGCTGTCCTTGTTGTCTCCCTTTATTGGCAAGCTGTTAAAAAAAGCGTAAGCTGTAAATAAAATTTACAATAAATTTATGAGGTGATTAATGATGAGTAATGCATTAACTGGTCGTAACGTGGGCAAAACCTGCCGCGTACACTATAAGGGCACCTTTAATGATGGTACCCAATTTGATTCTTCCTATGATCGTGGCGAGCCGCTGGAGTTTGAATGTGGCGCTGGTCAAATGATTAAGGGCTTTGATGCTGCAGTGGCTGACCTGGAGGTTGGTGCTGAGGTTGATATTCACCTGCTGCCTGCAGAGGCCTATGGTGAAGCAGATCCCAATGCTATCTTTACCATGCCCATCGCTCAGCTGCCCGGCTCCGAAAACCTTACTGTAGGTCAAAGAGTTTACCTGCGCGACAATTATGGTCGTCCGGTACCTGTACTGGTTACCGCTAAGGATGAGACTAATATTACCTTTGATGCTAATCACGAGATGGCTGGCAAGGAGCTCAATTTCCATATTCAATTAGTTGAGGTTTTCTAAAAATGCTTTGCTAGCGTTTAGCAAGCTAAATCTTCAAGTGAGGTGGCAAATATGTTAGCAGTAGGTACAAAGGCTCCTGGCTTTACTTTACCTGATAAGGATGGTAATATGGTGAGCCTCGCTGATTTTGCCGGGAAAAAGGTTGTACTTTATTTTTATCCGAAGGACTCCACTCCTGGCTGCACTCGTCAGGCGCAGGCCTTTCGAGATGCGTTTGATAAGTTTGTGGCTGAGGGCGCAGTGATTATTGGTATCAGCAAGGACAGTGTGAAATCCCATCTGAACTTTGCAACTAAGCAGGAGCTGCCCTTTATTCTTCTCTCTGATACGGAGCTTACAACCTTGCAGGCTTATGAGGTATGGCAGGAGAAGAAGCTTTATGGCAAAATTAGCATGGGCGTGGTGCGCTCCGTGTATGTGATTGACGAGGCAGGAATGATTGCGGCTGCCTGGACGAAGGTTAAGCCGGAGCAGAGCGTAACGGATGCACTGGAATTCGTTTGCAGCTGTAATAAATAAAGCTACTTGACAAAAACAGCAAATTGACTTATACTTATATAGTACAGTATTTCGCTGGCATAGCTCAATAGGCAGAGCAGCTGATTTGTAATCAGCAGGTTGTGGGTTCGATTCCTATTGCCAGCTCCAGAAAAAACAACCTCCGATGTTAAGTCGGAGGTTTTCTTTTTTAAAAATTTACTTTATTTCACAGTAAATTTACAGTATAATATAAGTTAGATTAATTACAAAATTACCTAATAAGGAGCTATACGACGTGAAGCCTTACGCAATACAAGAATTAGAACAATGTGGTTTTTTCTCTAAAATGTTCGGCTCTAAGCCCGCAGAAAATGGCTGGAAGGAGCTGAATAATCTTCTAGCTGAAGCGCCCAATCTAGATGCAGTTTCTGCTAGCGATGTGCAAGCAGCGCTGAAAAAATGGGGCGTAAAATTTAACGAAGAAAATATGCAGCAACGCAGCGGCATCTATCGCAAGCTGGCTGACGTGGTTTATACCGAGGCCCTGACAAAGGATGACGCAGGCTTTGCCGAGCTCGTGAAGTTGGCCGAGCTTCTGGAGCTGCCCGAGCATCTTAAGCATCTGGCCGACAAGGGTGCGAAGACAGCAGCCTTCTTTATTCGTTGTCGCAATATCCTGAGCGGTGAGGAGAAGCTCGATATTCACGCTATTAATGAGCTTTTCGGCTATGACTACGAGGATGGCCTTTCCATCCGCAAGCAGGTCTTCCAAGCGCATTTCAACCTGCTTTTTGAAGACATCGTTAAGGAAGCACGCTATAGCCCCGAGCAGGAGGCTGGCTTCCGCGCTGATTGCGAGAAGTTGGATATTCCCTACGAGTTCAAAAATAACATCGTCAATGCTTTGCAAAAATATCGCAGTCTGTGGGACGCCGAGAACAAAAGACTGGAGCCCATGGAGCTGGACCTGCCGCTGGAGCCGGGTGAAGTATGCTATGCCCATGTGAACTGTGGCCTGTGCCAGAACCAGGTAGTGGAGCGCGAGGACAACTATTTTGAGCTGACTCGTAAATTCAGCATTGATGAGACTGTTAACTTCAAGGGCGAGAAGCTGGAGCATCCGAAGATTAAAGAGGAAATCACGGCACTCCTGGAGCTTGGCCACTTCTTCCTGACCAATACGCGCATAATCTATTTGAGCCAGAAAAACGCTATGGCTATTAAAGTTGATGATATCACCGGTTCTGAATTTGACGATATCAATCTCGTTACCTTCCATCATAAGGATGGCAATGATATCCTGATCAAATTCCCGGATGAGGCTGCTGGCGTAATGCAGATTCTTTTCAACAGAGTAAAAAACAAAACTATTGAAAGCTAAAGCTTGATAATTAAAGCTTGATGGCTAACAAAAATAGCAAGGAGATGACTTCAGGGTCATCTCCTTTACTTTTATTTATGTACATAAAAAAGGCCGAAGCGCAGAGCCTCGGCCTTGGGTAAAGCATGGGAAACTGAAATATTATTTTGCAGCTATGTAGGTGCTGATTGTAGGTGCTGAAGCTTTTTTAGTCAAGTGGTTCCTGAGTGACCTTGACCAATACAGTTTGCTTCTGTTGTACATTGCCAAAAAATACGCCCTTATCAATAATGCAGTCGGAGGCATCACGGCCTTCGCTCATTTTGATATACATATCATCCACAACGCGATTATTCGTAGGGTCGATACCAATCCAGTGACCACGCGCATAAACCTCCAGCCAGGCATGCGTAGCGCCCTCACCAATCATAAAGCCTGCGATATAACGCGCAGGAATATGCAGATAGCGGCAGAGAGCCAGCATAATATGCGTATAATCCTGGCAGACGCCCATTCCCTGGTCCAGAGCCTGTTGCGCTGTTGTCAGCGTTGTAGTGCTCTTGGGCTTATAAATAAAGCGATGATAGAGCTCGTCGCTCATGCGCAGAGCCTTTTGCACGGGGTCGCGCTGCTGCTCTGCGAGCTTCAGATAAGGCTCCATGCCATGGGTCAGCGTAGTTTGGGGCGTGGGATAATAAAAGATATGGTTCAGCTCGCCCCGGTCGATATTTTCACTATTGGTGACGGCGAGGCCGGACACGCAGAAGCTAAAATAATCATGGGGCTCAGCGATAAAGCCACAGCACATAGGATTACCAAAGGCGTCATAGCCCTTCGTAATCGAGGTAAGCGGTGTTATCGCGCAGGAGAGCTTGGATATATGCTGATTGGCGGTCTCCTTCGGCAGGCAACGTAGGGAAAAGCTGTGCCTTGTTACATCACCGGTAAAATCAAGCTGCATTTCATAGTGGAATCTTAGCTTTCTCAAAAAAATCAATCCTTAAAAATATTATTAAGGTTCGGTAGAATAGAGCACAGGTTACCGCCCTTTTTCATTGCCTCATCGACAATCTTATAATCCTCCTCGCTATAAGCAGCCATGCTACGATGCAGGCGATAGGTCATACGCTCATAAGCGAGTTCCATTGCCTTTTTATCATAGCCTAAACGAATATACAAGTCAAGCCTTTCGATATAACGACCCGTTTTCATAATATTGCGGCAGGCGCTGCTTTCAACATAATCGTCGATGCAGCCCCAGAAGGCATAGAGGTCGTCCAATACCTGTTGCAAGTGCAGGAGGCAGAAGGTCTCGCGCTTAGCGTCTTCCATCACCCCTAGCGCCAGCTGGATGTAGCCTAGCGCCGTACTAGAAATCATATCACGCATCACGCTCGCATTATCACAGGCGCGGGATAAATTGCTGTACACAGAGTTCGGGTCAGTCTCATCAAAGAGATAGTTAATGATGAAAACCTCTTTGCTGCCATAGACATCGGGAATATGCAGCTTGTCGCAAATTTTTTTATAAGCCTCAGAATCCTGATCCAGCATGGTATCATAGGCTTCCATAAAGGTGCGAATAGTGGTAAAGGTGCGCTCACTATAGCGACCCAGCCAATATAAATGGTTTGATTTTTCTAACGAGATAATACCCATGTGTCCTTAAAGCCTCCTCCTTGAGATGAGTTAACAACGAAAGAATCCGGGTTGCGAGAGAAGCGAGTCAGACCGCTGGGCCATACCTTGGTCTTTTCGCCGCTGAGAACGAACGCACGCAAATCGGCCTTACGCAATACCTCCTTGCCCTCATCCATAATGGGCAAATCGATGAAGTCGATTATTTCCTGGGCAATAAAACGACGCGGCTCGGCTTTCATGAGGTCAATAAAGTCAGCCTTTTTCTTGCTATCCAGATCGCGTCCAAAGAAGACGCCATAGCCACCGGCCTCGGAAACATCCTTAAAGACGAGCTTATCGAAATTAGCTAGCGCATAATCCCTGTCCTTTTGATAATACATCAAATAGGTAGGCGCGTTATTCGTAATCGAATCCTCACCCAGATAATATTTAATCATTGCAGGTACGAAATAGTAGATACCCTTATCATCAGCTACACCGTTACCAGGAGCATTGATGATGGCAACGTTGCCGGAGCGGTAAGCAGCCATCAAATTAGGCACACCGATGAGGGACTCGGGCAGGAAGGTGAGCGGGTCGAGATATTCATCGCTAATGCGGCGATAAATAGCACCGACACGCTGGGGTTTATCCATAGCACGGTAGTAAACCTGATTATTTTCTACATATAAATCAGAGGGCATAGCAAGCACGCTATGTGTCATTTCAGCCAAATAAGCATGTTCAAAAAAGGCTGCATTATATCGACCCGGGGTCAGAATAACATTAATGCCGCCGGTATTAACAAATTTGAACATATTGCCCAGCATTGTGCCATAATTGCGGTTATCAACAATGGCATTGGAGGCATAGGTCTGGGGACTGGCAATGCGGCAGAGCTTGCGGGCAATCAGCGGATAGCTGGCACCGGAGGGGATACGCAGGTTATCCTCGAGAATGTACCATTTTTTATCCTGTGCCTGTACAAGGTCAATGCCAGAAATATGGGAGTAAATTTTGCCGGGTGGGGTAATACCGGCACATTCAGGTAAATAGCCCTTGGAGGAAAAGACGAATTCTTCCGGAATGATTTTATCCTTTATGATTTTTTGTTCATGGTAAATATCATAAAGGAACATATTGAGAGCGGTGACACGTTGCACCAGGCCTCTCTCCATTTCATCAAATTCTCTAGCCGTAATCACACGGGGAATTGCGTCAAATGGAAATAGCTGCTCATGGAAAACATTATTTTTATAAATGCCAAATTTTACGCCAAAACGTGCTAGCAGCTTATTAATATTGTCCGTATATTTTATAAGATCCTGCATACGGGTTGCTCCTTTCTTTTTCCTTCTCCCTAACACAAAAGGCAAAGCCACTCACGCGACTCTGCCTTCTATTTCATATTGTAGACTCTGTATGACGGACTGTCAACAAATTTTAACATATTAAAGAAGAAAAAGTAAAAATTGCTAAAATTTGTATATAAAGATACAAAATATGGGCAAATGTGTGAAAGATACACTTTTTTGACCCTATATCTACGAAAATATGTTATAATGACTACAAAATATCTTTAGCTGGAGTGTTATAGCTTATGTCAAGCCTCGATGAAGCAAGAACTGAAGAAAATCATAATCAGGTAATGCATACCACGGAGGAGCTGGAGAAAAAAGCATATTGGAGAATTAATTTGCCAGTGCTGTGGCTGGCTGTATTTTTATGCTGTGCGAGCTATACGAGCAGCGTCCCCTTTTTGCCTGTCTATGTGTACAGGGATTTAGGCGTTGCTCAGGAAAATGTT
This sequence comes from Phascolarctobacterium sp., assembly GCA_034117325.1. Taxonomy (GTDB): domain Bacteria; phylum Bacillota; class Negativicutes; order Acidaminococcales; family Acidaminococcaceae; genus Phascolarctobacterium_A. Next base: position 43,747 of record JAXEPX010000013.1, read on the forward strand.
AATTTTTGGGCAGGCCTGTGCTTTGCGGTAACCTTTTTGGGCTGCACGATTATGGCGCCCTATTGGGGAGCGCTCGCTGATCATGTCGGGCAGCGCAAAATGGCTATGCGCGCGGGCTATGGCCTCGCCATAACCTATTTCCTCACGGGCGCATGTCAGGATGTGTACCAGCTTTTAGGTGTGCGTACGCTGTGCGGCCTTGTAGCGGGCTTTGTGCCGGCATGCATGTCCATGGCTTCGTCCTCCCTGCCGGAGAGTCGTATGGGCTGGGGCATGGGGCTGATGCAGACCTCCATGGCCACGGGCGGTATTATGGGACCGCTTCTGGGTGGTTATATGGCCAGCTGGTTTGGTATTCGCATGTCCTTTTTTATCGGCAGCATTGCACTCTTTGCGGGTGCAACAGCAGTAACCTTCATCGTGAAGGATTTGACCATCCTGCAAAAGGGAAGCGTGAGCGCTATGAGCCTTTTCCGTGACCTTAAGGAGTCACTGGCTAATAACGAGCTGCGCTTTATCATGTTCATGTTTTTCATGATTCAGACCTGCGTCATGACCATTCAACCCCTCATTACCATGTATGTGGGCGAGCTGATGGGCGAGATGGGCGATGAGGCAGTGAAGATGAGCGGCGTTATCTTTTCCTTGGCGGGCTTTGCCGGGATTATCGCAGCGCCGTTTTGGGGCAAGCGCGGGCAAAGCTATGGCTTTGTTAAGATTTTTGCCCTGGTAACCTTTAGCGCTGGTATTATTAATCTTTTTCAAATCTTCATTCAGGATGTTTGGCAATTTGCGGCAATTCAGTTTGTTTATGGTATTTTCCTGGCAGGTGCCGTGCCCAATATTAATGCTAATCTGACGATGGTTACGGATAAAACTACGCGTGGCAAGGCCTTTGGGCTTTCTACAAGTGCCAATCAGTTTGGTGGCGTCGTGGGCCCGCTTTTGGGCGGCGTGCTGGGCGCGCTGATGAATACGCGCTATGTGCTGGTGATAGAGGGTTGCATTCTGATTTGCATGGGTATCTATGCTTATTATTCCAGGGTACGCCAGAAAATGTAAAAAAATTTATAAAAGCATGTTGACAAAATGACGAATATCCTGTATAATTCTTTTTGTCGCAAACGGAGAGGTTCCCGAGTGGCTAAAGGGAGCAGACTGTAAATCTGCCGCGTTTCGCTTCGTTGGTTCGAATCCAACCCTCTCCACCATTGCTTCCGGCGGCGTAGCTCAGTTGGCTAGAGCATGCGGTTCATACCCGCAGTGTCCGCGGTTCGAATCCGTGCGCCGCCACCAATCTTCATCGCGGGGTGGAGCAGTTGGTAGCTCGTCGGGCTCATAACCCGAAGGTCGGTGGTTCAAGTCCGCCCCCCGCAACCAATTAAATATGCTGATGTAGCTCAGTCGGCAGAGCGTATCCTTGGTAAGGATAAGGTCACCAGTTCAATCCTGGTCATCAGCTCCAT
>JAXEPX010000014.1:0-14833 GCA_034117325.1 Phascolarctobacterium sp.
GTGTGGAGGGAGGGAGAACAGATGGCAGAAATTAAAGTTGGCAAGAATGAAACTTTAGACAGCGCACTGCGCAGATTTAAAAGAGCAACCCAAAAGGCAGGCATTCTTTCTGAGGTAAGAAAACGCGAGCACTATGAAAAACCCAGCGTTGCCCGTAAGAAAAAATCCGAAGCAGCCAGAAAACGTAAAACCAGATAATTGGAGGCGGGCTGTATGTCTATAAAAGACCAATTGACTGCTGATATGAAGCAGGCCATGAAGGACAGAGAAGCAGGTAAACTGCGTCTGGCTGTTATTCGCATGGTACGTGCTAATATTAAGAATATTGAAATCAACGACAAAAAGGAACTCAATGATGATGAGGTTCTGGCTGTCCTGATGAAAGAAGTCAAAATGCGTCAAGACTCTTTGGAGGAATTCCAGAAAGCCGGTCGCGAGGAATTGGTTGCCCAAGCCAAGGAAGAGATTGAGATTCTCAAGAAATATCTTCCGGAAGCTTTAGGTGATGACGAACTGAAAGCCATCGTAGCAGAAGTAATTGCCGCCGTCGGTGCTACTAGTCCCAAGGATATGGGCAAGGTAATGCCGGCTGTTATGGCCAAAACTAAAGGCCGTGCGGATGGCAAACGCATTAATGCTATCGTTCGTGAATTGCTCAAATAACCATGATAACCGTGTTGGAGAAATCTGACACGGTTATTTTATTTTTGTCGGGATATAATTTTAGTTATTAAAATTTGCAAATTTAGGCAGCAAAAAGCCGCACCGGAAATTTCCGATGCGGCAATTTTTATTTTTAGTTCACGCTAAGCCTGCGCTTAGTTTTTGCTCACACTAGCCTTTATACGAGATAGTTTTTCTCCTTAATATGATCGGAGTGGAGCAGGTGCTCGGCCTTCTCGCTCAGCGGCTTTTCGAGGAACTCATCATAGAGTACTTTAACGTCCGGGTTGTTATGGGACTGGCGCAGCGGGCGTTCGTCGTCCAGCTTGTACAGCTTCTTGCCGCGGGAGCCGGCGCACTCTTCGCCATCATGAATGGGCTGACCGCCGCCACCTACGCAGCCACCGGGGCAAGCCATAACCTCGACGAAGTCATAGTGTACCTTGCCAGCCTGGATGTCTTCAATGAGGCGACCTGCATTGCCCAGACCGCTGACGGTGCAGGTGCGCAATGTTTTGCCGGAGATGGTGAATTCACGTACCTTGCGGCCGTCTTCACCGCGCACATCGACGAAGGCGTCGAAGGGAGCTTCCGTGCCGGTAATCGCGTAGTAAGCAGTACGCAGTGCTGCCTCCATAACGCCGCCGGTAGCACCGAAGATAACGCCTGCGCCCGTATTCTGGGACAGCGGATTATCAAAGGGTTCCTCGGGGAGTACGGCAGGATTAATATGCTCAGCCTTCAGCAGGCGGATAAATTCACGGGTGGTGAGTACGATGTCGACATCATGGGTGCCGCTGCTACGCATGGAGAGCAGGGCTGCCTCGCGCTTTTTCGATACGCACGGCATGATGGAGATGGAGCAGATTTCCTTCGGCTTCAGGCCCTTCTTCTCAGCGAAGTAGGACTTCAGAATGGCGCCAAAGATTTGCTGCGGGGATTTCGTAGTAGAGAGGTTACCCACGAAGGAGGGGTACTTCTTCGTCACGTAGCTTACCCAGCCCGGGCAGCAGGAGGTGAACATGGGCCAACGATGGCCGTCGGGGTTCTGCAGGCGCTCGAGCAGCTCATTAGCCTCCTCCATAATGGTTACGTCAGCGGCAAAGGTGGTGTCGAAGATGTAGTCGAAGCCTATGCGGCGCAGTGCAGCAGCCATGCGACCCTCGGTAGCCATTTCCTCGGGGATGTTGAAGGCTTCAGCCCAAGCGGTACGTACGGCAGGAGCTACCTGCACGCAGGTCACCTTGCTTGTGTCAGCCAGTGCTTCGTAAATCTTCGGTACATCGTTGCGCTCCTTCAGGGCGCCTACGGGGCAGTGGGTAATGCACTGACCGCAAAGGCTGCATTTGGAGTCTTCGATGGACATATTGCCCGCTACGTCAACAGTGGTGCGGGAGCCGGTGTTCTGCACATCCCAGATATGCAGGTCCTGAATCTTGTCGCAGATTTGTACGCAGCGCATGCACTTGATGCATTTTTTAGAGTCGCGAATGAGCGGGAAATCCTGATTCCAGGGTGTATCCACTATCTCGCGCTCAAAGGGAATATCGTAAATGCCCAAATCATTGGACAGCTTTTGCAGGCTGCAGTTACCGCTGCGAACGCAGGTTGCGCACAGGCAATCATGCTGAGAGAGGAGCAGCTCCACGTTAGTGCGGCGGATGCTGCGAGCCTTGGGGGAATTTGTAAAGACAACGAGTCCTTCCTGTACAGGGGTGGTGCAGGAGGTAACTACGCGATTTTGGCCTTGGATTTCGACTACGCACACCTTGCAGGCACTGATTTCGTTAATGTCCTTTAAAAAGCACAGCTTCGGAATCTCAATGCCCGCGGTGGCAGCAGCCTGCATAATCGTAGTGCCTTCCGGAACGGATACTTTGATGCCGTCAATAGTCAGGTTTACCATTTTAAGGTTCTGCCTCCTTTCAGGGTGCTGAAGCCAAATTTATCGCAGCGCAGGCAGCGGCCGGCTTCCTGGCACGCTTCTTGCTTCGTCATGCCACATTCCATCGGAGCAAAGGTGTTCTTGCGCTCGGCAGCTTCCTTCTCGGTGAGCTGGATACGGCCGCAGGGGCTCTTGTCGTCGATGGACGGGTCAGGGATTTCTACATCGCAGGTAATGATATGCTCATAGCCCAGATATTCATCAATATTCGCAGCGGCAACCTTGCCCGCAGCGATGGCACGAATAACAGTTGCAGGACCGGTTACGCAGTCACCGCCGGCGAAAACGCCCTCGTTATTTGCCAGCTCACTAGATGAAAGTGCGCTGATGGTACCACGTTTAATCTTAATGCCGGCCTCTTCAAAGGGACGCAGCATAATGCCTTGGCCAATCGCTACGACGATAATGTCGCAGGGAATGCGCTTCAGCTCGACATCTGCATGGATGGGACGGGCGCGACCCCACGCATCGATGGGACCGATGATTTGCGGCTCCACCCAGAGGGCAGCAACCTTGCCGTTTTCGTCCGCTTCAATATGATGGGGAGCATTGAGACCGTAGAGCTCAGCGCCCTCGGCTACAGCACCTTCGATTTCCTCGGGCAGCGCCGTCATGTCCTCCTTGCGGCGACGGTAAGCGATGATAACCTTTTTCGCACCGAGGCGAATGGAGCTGCGGGTGCAGTCCATAGCTACGTTGCCACCGCCGATAACGACAACGGTCTTATCCTTGAAGTCGGGCAGTTTATCCTCGCCAATTTCACGCAGCATTTCGACAGCACTGATAACGCCCTCGCTATCTTCGCCGTCAATGCCGATTTTTTTATCAGTATGCGCGCCAATGGCGATATACACTGCATCAAATTCGGAGCGCAGCTTTTCAAAGGGAATCTCGCCCTCGCCATTGCCAATGCGGCTATTTAAATGCACCTCTACGCCGGTGGATAAAATGGCGTCCAGGTCCTCCTGCAGGCGTTCACGCGGGAAGCGGTACGCAGGAATACCATAGCGCAGCATGCCGCCGAGCTTAGCCTTTTCTTCAAATACTACGGCATGGTGACCCATGAGCTCCAGGTAGTACGCAGCGGAGAGGCCGCTGGGGCCACCGCCGATAATAGCAATGCGCTTGCCGGTGGAGGGGTTCTTCGCCGGTACGGGCACAGTATTGCTGGGGGCATTGTCCACTGCCATGCGCTTTAGGCCGCGAATATTAATCGGCGCATCAATCATGCTACGACGGCAACGCGCTTCGCAGGGATGCTCGCAGATGAGACCGCAGGCGGTGGGGAAGGGGTTATCCTTGCGGATGAGCTTCACGGCATCGGCATAGCGGCCCTCGCCCACGAGAGCGATGTAGCCGGGGATATCCACCTGGGCGGGGCACAGTGCCACGCAGGGGATGGATTGATGCACGTTGATGGAGCATTTACCCTTCTTAATATGGTTAATATAGTCCTCGCGGAAGCCTTCCAGGCCGGCGAGCACCATCTTCGCTGCTTCAAAGCCGATCGCACAGTCGGCGCTATTAGCAACGTTTTCAGCAGTGCTTTGGATGAGGTCCAGTGTCTCCATGGTAGCTTTGCCATTGAGCACGTCCTCCATCAGGTTTTGTAATTGGGCCAGACCAACGCGACAGGGAACACATTTACCACAGGTTTGAGCGTGGCATACCTTTAAGAAAGAGAGCTGCAGGTCAACAGGGCACAGTCCCGGTGGGCTGGCGAGGATGTGTCGCTCTTGGTATTTATATAAGCGTTCGACCGTCAATTGGGCTTGGTCAGGGGTAGCGATTTTTAAACGACTCATATTATTCCTCCCAATAAGCATACACTAATTAATAAATTGGTATACTTTATATTATACCGAAGTTTACGGAAAACTGCAAGAGGTTGCCAATGATAATATATGTATACTTCGTAACATTTTCGTAAAAAATAGAGTAAAAGTGTAAAAAATAGTATTTGCTCAAAAATGGTTATGAAAGTTTGTTCTTGTTTAAAGCTCGCTTAAGCTTAAAGATAATATATGCTTGCATGTAGAGATTGCCTCGAAGATGTGTTATAATGACAATGGTACTTTGTCCTTATGCTAAAGCTCGAATAAACCTTGCTTTATTTAGCTCGGAGTAAACTAGGACGAAGTTTTTTAGAGTAAACTAATTACTAAATTTTTTAAGATAGAGTGGAGGCTGGGGCTATGGAGGCTACAGAGCTGAAGGAAGCGGAAGCGCTGAAGGTGAAGCGCTTTACCCATTTACATGTGCATACTGAGTATAGCCTTTTAGATGGCGCGTCCAAAATCCCTGAGCTGGTAGCCTATGCCAAGGAGCTGGGCATGGATAGCCTGGCTATTACGGACCATGGCGTGATGTACGGCGCGGTGGAATTCTACCAGGAGTGTACGAAGCAGGGGATTAAGCCCATTATAGGCTGCGAGGTGTACCTGACGCAGGGCTCGCATTTGGAAAAGAATCATCGTGGCTTGTACCATTTGATTTTGTTGGCAGAAAATGATACGGGCTACCATAATTTGATGAAAATCGTCAGTGCCGCCCAGGTGGATGGCTTTTACTATAAGCCCCGTGTGGATAAGGACCTGCTGCGTGCGCATAGCGAGGGCATCATTTGCCTGAGCGCCTGCATTGCGGGTGAAGTGCCCGTGCTGATTTTGCAGGATAATCTGGAGGGAGCACGGCGCTGCATTGCTGAATATGTTGATATTTTTGGTAGGGATAATTATTTCCTGGAAATTCAGAATCATGATTTGCCGGAGGAGCATAAGGTTGATGCGGCGCTGAAGCAGCTAGCGGCGGAGTTCGGCCTGGGCCTTGTGGCGACGAACGACCTGCACTATGTACGGCGCGAGGACGCTGCAGCGCAGGATATTTTGCTCTGCATTCAGACGACGACTAATGTCGATGACCCGAACCGCATGCGCTTTCCGAATGATAGCTTTTATTTAAAGAGCTATGACGAGATGGCAGAGCTCTTCCCACCGGAGGAGTTCCCCGGGGCGCTAGAAAATACGGCGAGGATCGCGGATCGCTGTAATGTGAAGCTGGAGTTCGGCCATCTGCTACTACCGGAGTTCCCGGTGCCTGAGGGCTTTACTACGGCCAGCTATCTGCGCTACCTGTGCGAGCAGGCGCTGCCGGAGCGCTACGAGGTAGTTGACGAGAAGGTGCGTCAGCGACTGGAGTTTGAGCTGAAGATTATTAATGATATGGGCTACGATGCCTATTTTCTGATCGTTTGGGATTTTATCAATTTCTGTCGCCGGCAGGACCCGCCCATTCCCGTGGGACCGGGACGTGGCTCGGCGGCGGGCAGCGTGGTGGCCTATCTCTTGCATATCACAAATATTGAGCCCCTGCGCTACCATTTGCTTTTCGAACGCTTTCTGAATCCGGAGCGCGTCAGCATGCCCGATATTGATACGGACTTTTGCTATGTGCGGCGTCCGGAGGTGCTTGATTATGTAGTGCGCCGGTATGGTCAGAGTCGTGTGGCGCAGATTATTACCTTTGGTACGCTGCAGGCGCGCGCGGCGGTGCGTGATGTGGGCAAGGCGCTGGGCATGAGCTACGGGGCTGTGGACGAGATTGCGAAGCTGATTCCCCGCGAGCTGGGCATGACGCTGGATAAGGCGCTGGCGACGAAGGATTTGAAGGAAGCCTATGACACGCGTCCGGAGGTTAAGCAGCTGATAGACCTGTCCAAGAGCGTGGAGGGCTTGCCTCGCAATGCGGGTACGCACGCGGCGGGTGTTATTATCGCCCCGCATGATTTGCGCGAGTATGTGCCCCTGCAGCTGGGTGCGGATAGCTCGTCCGAGAGCGTGAGCGTAATCACCATGTATGACAAGGACAAGGTGGAGGAGCTGGGCCTGCTCAAAATGGACTTTTTGGGCCTGCGCACGCTGACGGTCATTGGTGATTGTATTGAATTTATTAAGGAAACCACGGGTGAAGTGGTGGATATAGACAATATTCCGCTGGATGATGAGGAGACCTGCGCTATGCTGCGGCGGGGGGATACGACCTGCGTTTTCCAGCTGGAGTCGGCGGGGATTACGAAGCTGGTTGTGGACTTAGCACCGACGAGCTTCGAGGACCTCATTCCCTTGGTGGCGCTGTATCGCCCGGGACCTCTTGGTACAGGTATGGCGGAGGACTTTATTGCCGGGCGCCATGGCCAGCGTACGGCGGAGGTGCTGCATCCTTTGATGGAGCCCATTTTGGAGGATACCTATGGCGTAATCCTGTACCAGGAGCAGGTTATGCAGATTACCTCCGCTCTTGCGGGTTTTACGCTGGGTCAGGCAGATATTATGCGCCGCGCCATGGGCAAGAAGAAGGCCAAGGTCTTGGAGAGCATGCGTCAGGACTTTATTGACGGTGCCAAACGGGAGCACGATGTACCCGAGGAGCTGAGCGACAGGATTTTCTCGCTCTTGCAGCATTTCGCAGGCTATGGCTTTAATAAATCCCATTCCGTGGCCTATGCGCTGGTAGCGTACCAGACTGCCTATTTGAAGGCGCATTGGCGCCCCCAATTTATGGCGGCCTTTTTGAATAGTGTCATCGGCGATAGCGATAAGTTGAGCTGGTATATTTCGATTTGTCGTAACGCTAAAATTAAGATATTGCCCCCGGATGTGAATGAAAGTGGCGAGCATTTTACCGTGCATGAGGACGGCATTCGCTTTGGTCTAGCTGGTATCAAGAGCTTGGGCGAGAATGCCGTGGGCGAGATTATCGAGCAGCGGCAAAGTGGTGGACCCTTTGCCAATCTAGTGGATTTCTGCAATCGCGTAAGCATGCGCGCCGTGAATAAGCGGGCACTGGAAAATCTTATTCGCAGTGGTGCGATGGATTCCTTTGGCGCGAAGCGGGCACAGCTGCTCTTTATTCTGGATCAGGCGGCGGACCAGGGAGCGGCCTCGCAGCGCGACAGGGCGTGCGGACAGCTGGGCCTTTTTGATGATGAGTCCGCGCTGGAGGCAGCGGAGATTAAGCTGCCCCAGATGGGGGAAATGCCCAAAGAGGTGATGTTAGCTGACGAAAAGGAGCTTTTGGGCTTCTACGTTACGGCGCATCCGCTGAGCGATTATCAGCAGGTGCTGCAGCGCTATATGCCCCTGTACCAGTTTGTGGGTGAAACGAGTATCCCCGATGGCAAGCTGGTGAAGGTGGCGGGCATTATTGCCAATTGCCAGGTGAAGACCACCCGCAAGGGTGATACGATGGCGGTACTTACGCTGGAGGACTTCACCGGACGCTTTCCGATTCTGGTGTTTACTAAGACATATCATGAATATGTGCGCGAGGTGCATCAGGATAATATTGTAGCTATCGAGGGTCGCTTCAGTGTGGATGAGCGTGAAAGCAAGATTATCGCTTATTCTGTGACGAAGCTAAGTAAGGAGGCTCCACGGGAGGTGCGCTTGCAAATCCCTGCTCATTTGGAAAACCCGCTGGTGCAGCGTGAGCTTTTGCAGATGTTTAAGAAATATAAGGGTAATGATACCGTCTATCTGAAGCTGATGGGCTCACGCAAAATGGTGCGCGTGAAGTCCGAGTTTTGGGTGGATAGTCACGCGGAGGGTTTCCGTGAGGCCATGGAGAAAATTCTAGGCCAGGATTGCTTTGTATAATATGTAATTAGGCTACTTTATTTAAATTAACTAGAGTAAGCTGTCATAATAATTACGCAAAAGACGAAAAAAATGTTAAATTGGCTACGCTTATGCAAGAATATAGGATTATAGACTTGCAAGTCAGGGCTGAAAAATGTTACAATATAGACAGACATGTGTAGATAACAATTGCAAGGAGGCTGCAAATGAATATTATAGTATGTATCAAACAAACTCCGGATACGGAAAAAGTAAAATTCAATCCTGAGACCAGAACTCTGCTGCGCGAAGGCGTGGAAAACATTATGAACCCCTTCGATATGCAGGCTTTGGAAACTGCATTGATTTTAAAGGACAAGCTGGGTGCAAAGGTTACCTGCATCTCCATGGGCCTGCCTCAGGCTACCGACGTGCTGAAGGAAGCTCTGGCTATGGGTGCTGATGACGCTGCTCTGATTAGCGACCGTGCGCTGGCTGGCTCCGACACCCTGGCAACCAGTACTGCTCTGGCTGCAGCAATTAAGAAAATTGGCGATTATGACCTGATTCTCTGCGGTAAGCAGGCTGTTGACGGCGACACCGCACAGGTAGGTCCGGAAATCGCTGAGCATCTGGGTCTGCCGCAAATCACCGGCACCCTGAAGCTGGAATATATCGATGATCGTTTTGTAGCTTATCGCGAGAACGATAACTATAGCGAAACCTTAGCTTGCGCTGCACCGCTTCTGGTAACTGTAAACAACGCAGAAAAAGAGCCGCGCTTTGCTAGCATCAAGGGCAAAATGAAAGCTCGTAAGGCAAAGATTCCTACCTGGACTATTGAGGATTTGGGCTTGGCTCCGGAGCAGGTTGGTCTGATTGGCTCCCCCACCAAGGTTAGAAAATCCTTCACCCCGACCCCGCCGGAAATCCACAGCGAAATCATCAATGAGGAAGATCTTGATGTAGCTGTAGATATGCTTTTTGAAAAGCTTGTAAAAGCAGAAGTAATTACTCGTTGAGGTGAATGTAAATGGCAATGAAAGTAGATAGAGATAAATGTATCGGCTGTGAATCCTGCGTAGCTACCTGCCCCGTAGGTGCAATCAGCATTGTTGATGGCAAGGCTATGGTTGATGGCGAAGCGTGCATTTCCTGCGGCGCTTGCGTGGGCGAATGCCCGGTAGAAGCTATCGCTCCGGAAGAAATGGCGAAGGCTGAGGTAGCTAATAACGAAGGCAAGGATATGTGGGTTATCGCTGAGCTCGACAAGGACGACGCTCTGCCCGTAGTTTATGAGCTGCTGGGTGCTGCTCATGGCCTGGCTCAAAAATCCGGCGAGAAATGCTGTGCTGTAATTATCGGCAATGGCATTGGCGAGCTGCCGGCTAAAATGATTGCTGCTGGCGCAGATAAGGTTTATGTAGTGGATAATCCGAAATTCACCGATTACCACACCGAGCTTTACACTGACGCAGTTTGCCAGCTGGTAGAGGCTTACAAGCCCTCCGCTCTGATGCTGCCCGCAACCATTGATGGTCGCGATCTGGCTCCGCGTATTGCAGCACGTCTGCATACCGGTCTGTGCGCTGACTGCACCGCAGTTGATATCACTGATGACAACCTGGTAGCTTGGACTCGTCCTGCTCTGGGTGGCAATATCTATGCAACCATCGTTTGCGACGAGCATCGTCCGCAAATGGGTACCGTACGCCCGAAGGTATTCAAACCGCTTGAGGCTGATCCGACCCGTACCGGCGAGGTTATTAACTTCACCCTGGTGGACCGCGTAGAAAATAAAGTAGAAATCCTGAAGAAGGTTCCCAACATGGGCTCCAATGCGATTAAGCTCGAGGATGCAGAAATGATCGCAGCCGGCGGCCGTGGCATGGGCACCAAGGAAAACTTCGACAAGCTGGAAGAGCTGGCAGCCCTGTTCGAAAAAGGCGCTGTAGCAGGCTCCCGTGCTGTTATTGATGCTGGCTGGATGGCTCATAGCCAACAGGTTGGCCAATCCGGTAAGACCGTTACCCCGCATGTATATTTTGCCTGCGGCATCAGCGGTGCTATTCAGCATATCTCCGGCATGAAGGAATCCGATATCATTATCGCTATCAATAAGGATGCTAGCGCACCGATTTTCTCCGTGGCGCATTATGGCGTTGTGGGCGATGTTAATGTAATTCTGCCGAAGCTGATTGAGAAAATTAAAGCTTATAAGGGCTAATTTTTGCGAAATTCATAGCGTACTATCAGACTAGAGGCGTTCTATTTTTAGGATGCCTCTAGCTTGCTACGTAGGGTATTGTGTTGGCTTTAGTGCAATTATTATTAATATAAAAAATATTAACACAGCGGAGTATCAATATGTGGAAGGTTTTATATATCGCTCCTACTGAAGCTCAGGCTCAAAGAATAGAGCAGCTGCTTACAGCTAATGGCTTTCTCGTGAAGGTGAGAAGTGCCGGTGGTAAGCATAACAAGGCTTATGAAATTTGCGTTCCTGTCTCTGAGGCAGAGGATGCATATGAGGTTTTATGCGAAAATAAATTTCAGTGCTGAGGGGGCTGAGGGTTCTGATGAAAAAAACAAAAATTATTTGCACCATGGGTCCTGCTACCGATAATGTGTCATTGCTGCAGCAGATGATGCAGGCGGGTATGGACCTGGCGCGCTTTAACTTTTCTCATGGCAATCACGAGGACCATGCGCAGCGCCTCGCTCTGGTGCGTCAAGCTGCAGCGAGAGCGGGCAAGGTTATCGCAACCATTGCGGATACCAAGGGTCCTGAGATGCGCCTGGGACTTTTTGCTGATAATAAAATTTACTTAAGCGAGGGCGACGAGTTCACGCTGACGACGGCGGAGTATTTGGGTGACCAGCATAAGGCGCATGTCAATTATGCAGGCCTGCCCGAGGAGCTCGCTGTGGGTAGCAGCATTCTTTTGGCCGATGGTCTGCTCTCTTTAAAGGTTACGTCCATTGAGGGCTGCGAGATTCACACCGTAGTTGTGAATGGTGGCGAGCTAAGCTCCCGTAAGCGTGTGGCTTGCCCGGGCATTGAGCTGAAGCTGCCCTTCCTCTCCGAGCAGGATAAGAGCGACATCCTCTTTGCCGCACGCAATGATATGGATTATGTGGCTGCGTCCTTTGTACAGAAGGCGGATGATGTTATCGCTATTCGCAAGGTGCTGGAGGCTGAGGGCTATCACATGGGCATTATCTCTAAGATTGAGAATGAGGCCGGTGTGAAGAATATTGAAGAGATTATCAATGTTTCCGATGGCGTGATGGTGGCACGTGGCGACCTGGGTGTGGAGATTCCTACTGAGGATGTGCCCATTGTGCAAAAGGATATTATTTCCCGCTGCAATAAGGCTGGCAAGCCCGTCATCACGGCTACGCAGATGCTGGAGAGCATGATGAATAGCTATCGCGCAACCCGTGCCGAGGCAAGCGATGTGGCGAACTCCATTTTCGATGGTACCGATGTCATCATGCTGAGTGGTGAGACTGCCAGTGGCAAGTATCCGCTCGAGGCAGTGCAGACAATGGCGAAGATTGCCAAACGCACGGAGGAATCCCTGGATTATATTAAGCTCTTCCAAAAGAAGGGCATTGCCGAGCGCATTCATTCCACGGACGCAATTAGCCATGCGACGGTGCAGATTGCGACGGAAATTCGCGCAAACGCAATTTTGACGATTACGGAGTCCGGCTTTACGGCGCGCATGATTGCTAAGTATAAGCCCTGGAGCAACGTGGTGGCTATTTCCCGCGTGGAAAAGAGCGTGCGCATGATGCAGCTCTATTGGGGCGTGGAACCGCTTTTAGGACCCTATAGCGCGAATACTGATGAGATGATTGAGCTGAGCCTGGCCTGCGCGCTGCGTAATGGCGCGATTAGCGATGGCTCCAGTGTAGTAATTACAGCTGGCGTGCCCATCGGCACTCCGGGTAGTACGAATTTGATTAAGGTGGTTACTGTGGGTAATAAGCTTTTAAGTGGTACCGGTATCGGTCGCCGCAGTGTTACCGGCAAGCTGTGCGTATGCCGTACGGCGAGCGATTTTGCGGATAAATTACAAAAGGGCGACATCCTCGTGGTGGATGTGCTCAATGATGAATATGTGCCGATGGCCTCTAGCAAGGCGGCTGCGATTATTGCCGAGGAGGGCGGACTTACCTCTTCTACCGCCATTGTGGGCATCACCTGTGGCATTCCTGTAATTGTGGGCGCAGCGCGCGCTACGAGCACGCTGACAGATGGCCTGCTAGTAACGGTGGACCCGGTGAGCGGCGATATTTATGAAGGCGATATTAATCTGTAAGGCTTATGAACGAGGTTAAGTCTACAGCTAATGAGAAGCTAATTAGCGAGCCCGAGGTTAAGCTTACGCAGCTTACAGAGCCTGCGCAGCCTGTAGTTAGGGTTAAGGAAAGCTTAGACGCACAGGAGATAGTGCTGGACTGTTGCCTGGCGCTCAAGCAAAAGAGGCTGGAGGAGGCACAGGCGAGCTTTAGCAAGCTTTTAGCGTTGCCTATGGATGAAGCTTTACTGGAAGCCTTAGCTACTTGCTTAGTTACGGCAGCACGGCGCAGTGAGGTCGAGGTATTTGTAGCGTGGCTTAATATTATAAGCCTACAAAAGCTGCCTCTATCGCAGGATTTCCTCTGTAAGCTGTGCTTTGTAGGCTGCGACAAGCGCTTAGGGGCAGCCTTTCCGGCGCTGCGGAGCTTAGTGAAGGGCTTCCTGCGCACTAGCGCAGTAGCCGAGGCAAAGCAAGTTGAGAAGCTTATTAGCGAGCTTGTGAGCCTAGCGGCGCGTATGGCACGGCGGGGCTGGCGGGCTGAAGCACGCTGGGCCTTGCGCTTGGTTGCCTGGAGCGTTCTGCGCTCGCAGGATTTGCGTAAGTGGCAGGGTGTTTTCCTGCAGCTGGCACTACATTTTGTGGTGGAAGCGCGCTGGGATGGCTTTGTGAAGGCCTGTGGGGCCTTTCCTGAGCTGCTCTATCTGGAGCTGGCTGCTCTGCGGCGAGCAGGACGGAGCTCACTCGATGAGACTACGCAGGGAGCCTATCTGCAGCTAGTGCTGCGCACTTGGCGGGATATCGTGGCTAACGTGTCGCGCACAGCCATGCAGGATGATATGGATATTTTCCGACAATGGTATCAATACCTGTGGCAGCTGGCAGGCGATAATGCTAGGCGTAAGCGTGAGCTGTTTGTGCTTTTGCAGCTGAATATCTGCTATTGGCAGGGTACGCGGCCGAAGACGAGCCGTAAGCAGGTGCAGTTCCTGAAGGATTTACTGCACCCCAGCTTGCTTAATGAGCATTATGCAGGACTGCTTAAAAAAATAATTTAACATAAATTTGACGACATAAAGGTAGTAAACTTTGCGTAAGTGGTGTATAATACAGTTTGCCCCTTTTTGCGTCAAAATACGCAAGCAGTCTAAACTAGTTAGTTTAAAAGACTAAGAAATCAAGCTAAATAGAAAGCTTAAATAGATGAGAGGTACAAATTATGGCAAAAATTGTTGTAGTTGGTAGCTGTAATATTGATATCACGGTGGAGTGCGACCGTTGGGCCAAGCCTGGCGAGACCATTTTTGGCAATCGCCTCACGGTGAACCCCGGTGGTAAAGGTGCGAATCAAGCAGTAGCAGCTGCGCGTCTGGGTGCGGAGGTCTCCATGGTGGGCTGCATCGGCGACGATGTGTATGGCCAGCTGGTGCAAAAGGCACTGAAGGAAAATAATGTGGATGCTACCTATGTGAAGGTGCTGCCCGGTGAAAACAGCGGCACGGCTCATATTACGGTGGCAGAAAATGATAACTCCATTATCGTGATTAAGGCGGCTAATGATCTCGTATCCCCGGCTTTGATTGATGAGGCTTGGGAGGTTATTAGTAAGGCGGACATCGTGCTTTTACAGCACGAGATTCCCGCTGCGACCAATGCCTATGTCATTGAGAAATGCTATGCGGCAGGTGTGCCCGTATTGCTGAATCCCGCTCCGGTTGCGCCGGTGCCGGCAGAGCTCCTCGAGAAGGTTACTTATCTTACTCCTAATGAGCACGAGGCTGCAATTCTCTTTGCTGGCGAGGGCAAGGCCGAGATTCTGGAGCGTAACCAGGGCAAGGTAATTATGACTTTAGGTAGCAAGGGTGTGGCTTATGCCGAAAAGGGGCAGGTTTATAATGTGCCCGGCTTCAAGGTACAGCCAGTTGATACTACGGGTGCAGGCGATACCTTTAATGGTGCCTTCGCTGTAGCACGCGCTAATGGTAAAGAGATGTATGAGGCAATTAGCTTTGCGAACGCGGCGGCGGCTCTGTCCGTGCAGAAGTTGGGTGCGCAGGGAGGCATGCCTTATTTAAACGAAGTAGAGGAGATGTTGAAATAATGCAAAAGGGTGGAATGTTAAACAGCTCCATTGCTAAGGTTTTGGCTGATTTGGGCCATACGGATACGATTGTTATCGGTGACTGCGGTCTGCCCGTACCGGCAGGCGTGCCGAAGATTGACCTGGCACTGAAGCCGGGGATGCCCTCCTTCGTGGATGTGGTGACTGAGGTTGCGAAGAACATGGTCATCGAGAAGGT
>JAXEPX010000015.1:0-36143 GCA_034117325.1 Phascolarctobacterium sp.
GCTGGCGCAACCGTAGAAATTAAATAATTTCACTCGCTACGCTAGTAGCGAATGTAGATTATAAAATTTTTATAGCTACAGATTTGAACTCCTGACTGCAAGAAATTGTAGTCAGGAGTTTTTTGTTATTTCCGGCATAACTTTTCAAAAGGTATGCATCACTGCGCCCAAATCAGACTGCGTATTACAAAAAAGTATAAAAAATTACCGATTTTTAACGCAACTTTATATAGACAAATGGGGGCTATGGAAGTATAATTAGTTTACTCTAGTATGTAGAGATAAATTAAGCAAAGCTCTGTAAAATAGAGCTAGAGGGGGCTTGGTTGTGGAATATGGAATAATCTGTTTATTCCCCGCTATTTTGACCGTAGTTGTGGCCATTTGGTCCAAAAGAACGACGGAACCATTGCTGCTGGGTGCTTTGACAGGCTATGGACTGCTCAGCTATAAGACCGGTGCTAATTTTATCGAATTAGCCTCCAGCAAATTTTTTGAAGTCTTCACAGATCCCGAATCGGTGTGGATGCTGCTAGTGTGCGGCCTTTTTGGTAGCCTCATTGCCGTTGTCAACGAGTCCAATGCTACCAACGCCATCGCCAACGTGCTCGGCAAATATTGCAAATCCAAAACGACGACACTCTTGTCCGCC
This sequence comes from Phascolarctobacterium sp., assembly GCA_034117325.1. Taxonomy (GTDB): domain Bacteria; phylum Bacillota; class Negativicutes; order Acidaminococcales; family Acidaminococcaceae; genus Phascolarctobacterium_A. The sequence continues at coordinate 653 of JAXEPX010000015.1, forward strand.
TGGATTTTGGGCATGATTATCTACATCGATGACTATATGAACATTTTGACGGTCACCAGCTGTACGAAAAAGCTGGCCGATAAGCGCAATATCCCCCGCGAAGCACTGGCCTATGTCGTGGACTCCACAGGTGCGCCCACCAGCGTACTCATCCCCTTTTCCACGTGGGCGATTTTCTTCGGCGGTGTTTTCTACGAGCAGGACGCCATTAAAGCCCTAGGCTATGGCGATGCTATTGCAACCTATACCCAGATTATTCCCTATATTTTTTACGGCATTTTCGCATTGGCCATTGTGCCCCTGTTCATCGTCGGCATTGTGCCCAAGGTTGGCGCTATGAAGCGTGCCTATGCTCGTCTGAAGAACGACGAGGAGGGCTATGGTATCATTGAAAATGCTATGTACCACAGAAACGATAAGCCCATTGATTATAATAAAAAAGCCAGCGTTTGGGACTTCATCATCCCCATTTTGACCATGATTGTGGTGCAATTTTGGGTGGGAGACCTCTTCATTGGCCTCATTGCAGCGCTGCTTTGCTGTATTTTTCTTTACGTGCCCCGTGGCAAAATCACCATGGGCAAATTTTGCGACTGCTGGATTGAAGGCTTTGCCGATCTGGTGCCGGTACTATCCATTATCGTAGCGGCCTTCTATATCGAGGGCGCTATGACGGCGATTGGCATGCCCTCCTACGTGATTCACCTCGTGGAGCCCTATGTCAATGCTCAGCTATATCCCATGCTGGCCTTTTGGATTGTGGGCTGCCTGGGCTTCATCACCGGCTCTAACTGGGGCATTCCGGCCGTATGCGCACCGATTATTATCCCCCTGGGCTTTGCCGTGGAGGCTAATCCGCTGCTCGTCATGGCCTCCATCGTCTCCGGCGCAACGCTGTGCAGCCATGCCTGCTTCTACGCTGATGCAACAGTCTTCACCTCGAAGGCCTGCGATATCGAGAACACGGCGCATGTCTACACGCAGCTGCCCTACGCAGGTATTGCCATGGTCATCGCGTCCTTTGCTTATTTGATTGCGGGCTACGTGGTGGTCTAAGCACAAAATTTTTTCATAAAAATATATCACTTCCTACGCTCTGGTTGGCGCAAGTCGACCGGAGCGTTTTGCTTATTTTTTCAAGAAACCTGCACGCAGGCAGGGTAATTTGGTATAATATATAATAGATGAATATGTTTATTTATGGGAAATTACTAGGGAGGTAACCCATGAGCGAGGTTTTTGCAGTTAATGTAGCGATAAATTTGCCGGTGAAAAGTCTTTTTCGCCAATTTACCTATGCCGTGAAGCCGGAGCTAGGCTTTCTTGACGTGGGCTGGCGCGTAGTAGTACCCTTTAGCGGGCAAAAGGTGGAAGGCTTTATCGTGGAGCGCACGGCGCTACCCACGGCCCCCGGCTTATTAGCGAAAATTAAATATGTGGAGGCTGCTCTAGGTGACAGGCCCTGGTTTGATCGGGAAATGCTGGCGACAGCGCGCTGGATTTCCAGCTATTATATGTGCAGTCTGGCGGAGGCCATGCGCCTTTTTGTACCGGGCAAGACCAGCATTAAGCGCCATGCCGTGCGGGACGACGCAGGCCGCCTGCTCTATTATGAATATGCGCAGCGCCTGAAGCCCAAAACAGTGCAAGCCTATGCCATCAATAGCGCCGGGCGTGAGGCTTTCGAGGCTGGCGAGCTTGCCAAAAGGGCACGGGCGCAGCAGGGGGCCTTGGCTATCCTTGCTGATGCACAGGAATGGCTGAGTGGCGCCGAGCTTGCTAGTAAGGGTATTAGCCGTGCCGTGCTCAAGGCTCTCTGTGAGCGGGGGCTCGTGACCGAGGGCAGCAAGCGCATTCTGCGTAATAGCTATCTGCGCCCTCAGAGCGTAGCGACGAGCCTGACGCTGACGACGGAGCAGGATGAGGCTGTGGAGTCTATTACGAGCGCTATTGATGATTCGATAGATTCGCTAGATTCGCTAGAGCAAGAGCAGCCTGCTAGTGCGCCCTTGCAAGAGCCCAGCGTCTTTTTGCTGCAAGGTATAACTGGCAGTGGCAAAACCGAGGTCTATCTGCGCGCCGCCGCTCATGCCGTGAGCAAGGGCAAGCAGGTGCTGATGCTAGTGCCGGAAATCGCCCTGACAGCGCAGCTCGTCAAGCGCTTTCAGGCCTGGTTTGGTGATAGTATCGCTGTGGCCCATTCCAAGCTGTCGCAGAACGAGCGCGGCGACGTGTGGTACCGCATGCGTACGGGCGAGGCACAGGTCCTCATCGGCGTGCGCAGTGCCGTCTTCGCGCCCTTTGCCGACCTAGGCCTCGTGATTATCGACGAGGAGCACGAGACGAGCTATAAGCAGGAGGAGCGTCCTAATTACCACGCGCGGGAGGTAGCCCTGGCGCGCTGCCGGAATACTGGGGCAGCGTTGGTTTTAGGCAGTGCTACGCCCGACATTTGTACGTATTATAAAGCGTTGCAGGGAGAGTACCAGCATCTGCGTCTCACCCAGCGCCCCAATGGCAGCCATCTGCCGGAGGTAACGCTAGTGGATATGCGCAAGGAGCTCGCTGCGAAAAACTATAGCGTGCTTTCGCGTGCTCTTTCCGAGAGCCTCGTGCAGACTGCTGCCGAAGGGGAGCAGGCCATCGTACTCTTAAATCGACGTGGCTACTCCACCTTTGTCATGTGCCGTGACTGCGGCTATACGATTACCTGTCCGCATTGCGCAGTGGCGCTGGTGTACCATAGCGCCCATGAGGACATGCGCTGCCACTATTGCGGCAATACGGCTCCCGTGCCCCACGAATGCCCTCATTGCCATAGCAGGCGCATTAAATTCTTTGGCACGGGTACGCAGCGGGCCGAGGAGGAGCTGGAGCGTCTACCCGAGGTGCGGGTACTGCGCATGGACCAGGATTCTACGCTGGCTAAATTTGCCCACGAGGATATTCTACGCCAATTTGCCAATGGCGAACGCAATGTGCTGATTGGCACCCAGATGGTGGCCAAGGGTCACGATATTCCCAATGTGACGCTGGTAGGCGTGCTCTCGGCCGATAGTGCGCTGAATTTGCCTGACTACAGGGCGAGTGAGCGAGCCTTTGCGCTCCTGACCCAGGCGGCAGGGCGCGCAGGTAGGGGCGATAGGCCGGGGCATGTGCTGCTGCAGACCTATGACGTGGATAATGAGATTATTCGCCTGGCTGCGACCCAGGATTATGATAGCTTTGCCAAGGGGGAGCTGGCTGCACGCCAGGAGTTTAGTTATCCTCCCTTTGTCGAGATGCTGAAGCTGACTGTTTGGGACAAGGATGAGGGCACGGGCCTGGCTCTGGCGCAAAATCTGGTCTTCTATTTGCAGGGACTGCAGCTAGCAGGCAAGCTTACGGAGCTGCAGATTGCCGGCCCCTTCCCCGCACTAGTAGCCAAGGTGCGCGATATGTATCGCTTTAATGTGCTTTTGAAGGCACCGGATATGGCGCCGGTGAAGGAGGCACTCTTGGCTAGCGCTTTTAAGGAGCAGCCCAATCTTTATTTTGATGTGGACCCGACGAGTGTTATCTAAAGGCTTAGCTTTATCATAGCTCTGCCAATTGATAATTTGCTAAGCTAGTAGATACATGTTATAATAAAGTGTTAACATATACCTTCGCGGCCGCAAGGCTACGAGGTTTGACGATATAAGCAGATAAGAGTTGATTTATAGGAGGCTTGCATTAAATGGCAAAAAAGAGATTATTAGATATTTTAGTTGCTGGTGACCCCGTACTGCGTCAGGTGGCTGAGCCGGTAACTCGCATAGACAAAAAGCTGCATCGCTTGCTGAAGGATATGGCTGAAACCATGTATGCTTCCGATGGCGTGGGCTTGGCTGCTCCGCAGATTGGCGTGTCTAAGCGCATTGTGGTTATTGATGTGGGCGAGGGTCTGTTCGAGCTGATTAACCCTGTGATTGTGAAGAAAGAGGGCAGCGTGGTAGGCGCTGAGGGTTGTCTGTCCGTGCCTGATTATGAAGGCGAGGTGGAGCGCGCTAGCTATGTGGAGTGCGAGTTCACTGATCGCGATGGTCAGAGAATGCTGCTGCAGGCGCATGATCTTTTGGCGATTTGCATTCAGCACGAGCTGGACCATTTGGACGGCGTGCTCTTTATCGACAAGGCGCAGAGCCTCTCTCCTAAGAAGAAAGAAAACCCTGCGGATGCGTTGAAGTAAAGTTGTATATAGGACTGTAATAATTTATCAGCGCTAATGACTAATTGTCGAATGTTGAAGATTAGTAAAGAGGTAATATAATATGAGAATTATTTTTATGGGCACGCCAGATTTCGCAGTTGGAAGTCTCCAAGCCTTATCTGAGTGCGGCCAATATGACATCGTGGGCGTAGTCACCCAGCCCGACCGCCCCAAAGGTCGCGGCAACAAAATGCTCATGACCCCTGTAAAGGAATATGCCCTCTCCAAGGGCTACGAAGTCTACCAACCTCTCAAGGTAAAAACCCCCGAATTCGTGCAAACACTGCGCGACATGCAGCCAGACCTCATCGTCGTTGCTGCCTTTGGCCAAGTCCTGAGCCAGGAAATCCTTAGCATGCCTAAATACGGCTGCATCAACGTACACGCCTCCCTGCTCCCGAAATATCGCGGTGCAGCCCCCATTCAATATGCTATCATCAAAGGTGAAGCCGAGTCCGGCGTTACCATCATGCAAATGGACATCGGCATGGACACCGGTGCCATGCTCTCCAAGGTTGTCGTTCCCATCGGCGAGAATACCACCATGGGCGAGCTGCACGACGCTCTGCGTGAGCAGGGTGCGACGCTCCTCCTCGAGACCATCGCAAAAATCGAGGCTGGCACGGTAGTCGCTGAGCCCCAAAATAACGACGAAGCCACCTATGCAACGCTGCTCGACCGCAGCATGGAGCGCATCGATTGGACGAAGCCCGCACAAGAGGTACACAACCTCATCCGTGGCTTTAACCCCGCTCCGAGCACCTTCACCAAGCTGCCCAATGGCAAGAGCCTGAAAATTTGGGGCAGCCTCATGACCGCGAAAAAAACAGCTGCTGCTCCCGGAACCGTTACCGAAACGAGCAAGCATAGCTTCTGCGTAGCCTGTGGCGACGGTCTGGCCCTGGAAATCACCGAGGTACAGCCCGAGTCCAAAAAGCGCATGCCGGCACAGGTCTTCATCAATGGCCGTGGCGTGCAGGTGGGCGACGTGCTCGGCGCAGTAAGTGAACAGTAAAGGAGTTCTTTCCCTATGATGGAAGATGCATTTAAGCCCAAAAAGAGAATATTCATGGCACTGACCTCCGTAAGTGCCCTTTTGGGTGCAGTGATGGTCTACATAGTCTGGAAGGTGACCGTGCCTGGCTTGGCGCAAATCAGCTGGGTATTGCCCATCGTCTTCGGCATTATTGCCGCACTACTCGTCATCGCCCTGATGAGTGGCGTTATGGGCATCGTCATGGCCCTGTTGGGCATCCCCGTGCTTAAGGTCTTTTTCTTCTGGGCCTGGAAGGCTATCAATATCCTCTTTCCCTTTGCCGTGGTTTTGGGACGTTTATTTAATATTCCGCGCGAAAAAATTGAGCAGTCCTTCATCGAGGTCAGCAATAATCTCGTCATGCAGCATAAGGTCAAGGTGCCTGCTAACCGCATCATGATCCTCACGCCGCACTGCATTCAGCGCGATACCTGCGTACACAAAATTACCCGCAATGTAGAAAACTGCCATCAGTGCGGTGGCTGCAGCGTGGGCACCATGCTGGAGCTGGCCCATAAATACGGCTGCTCCTTTGCCGTAGCTACAGGAGGCACCCTGGCGCGGCAAATGGTGAAGCAGGCTCGTCCCAAGGCTATTGTAGCCGTAGCCTGCGAGCGCGACCTGACCAGTGGCATTCAGGATGTTTTCCCACTGCCGGTTCTAGGCGTGCTCAATGAGCGCCCCTTCGGACCCTGCTTTAATACGCGTGTAGATATCAAAAAGCTAGAAGCTGCTATGCTTGCCTTCATGGACGAAGAGGAGGCCAAGACGCTCGAGGCGGCCTACGAGGCCAAAAAAGCGCAGCAGAGCAAGCCTCATAGCTAAGGAATCGTCAATAAAGCTGAGCAGTCTAGGTTTAACCTAGCTGCACATGCAAGCTTAAGCAAAGGCTTAAACGTGCTGTTTTTATGTGAAGTTTTTTAGGAAGAAGTATAGATGCAAAGCAATAATCAGATGCAAGCAAAAGAACAGAAAACGCAGGCTAAGGCTGCCGTTAAACCCCAACGCTCCGGCTTCAAGCCTGGCTCCGGCAAGCAACATATGCAGCCTAAACAGGATAAGCAGGATAAGCAGGCTAAGCACAAGGCTCTGCCCAAGCAGCAGCGCCTGCCTAAATTGCCCCAGCTCCCGGTAACATCCCGCGCCGCAGCCCTGCTCGTGCTGCTGCAGGTACTGGAGGAGGGCGCGTACACCAATATTGCGGTGAATAAATATCTGCGCCTGCATGAGCTAAGTGACGTGGAGCGCCGCCTCTTTACGGAGCTCGTCTATGGCACGGTCAAGGCTCTCGGTACGCTCGACTGGTACCTGGCCAAGTGCGTCAGCCGTCCGCTCGAACAGCTCGATAAGGCAGTGCTCGCCGTCCTGCGCCTTGCTGCCTACCAGCTGCTCTACATGGAGCGCATCCCTGCTAGCGCAGCCTGCAATGAGGCGGTGAAGCTAACGCGCTGCGTGAGCCATGAGGGCAGTGCGAAATTCGTCAACGGCGTGCTGCGCGGACTATTGCGCAAGCAGGAAGCAGGGGAGCTCGCCTTCCCTGACGAAGCGACCGATGATGCGGGCTATTTAGCCCTCAAATACTACCATCCCCGCTGGCTCGTCAAGCGCTGGCTGGGACCATGGGGCCGCGAGGGCACCAAGCGACTGCTGGCCTTCAATAATACGGCTGCCCCCCTGTGCCTCCGCGTAAATACCCTCGTCACGACGAGGGAGGAGCTCCTGGCGCAGCTCGCGGCGGAGGGAGCGGAGGTTGCTCCTTCACAGTGGAGCGCGGACGGCATCGTCTGCACGAAGCTGCCCCCTGTAAGCCTCACCGCACTTTTAGCGAAATATAAGGCGCATTTCTATGTGCAGGATGAAAGTTCCATGCTCGTGGCCAGCGTGCTCGCACCAGAGCCTGGCATGCAGGTGCTCGACCTCTGCAGTGCCCCGGGTGGCAAGACAACGCATATTGCCCAGCTCATGCAAAACAAGGGTCATATCATGGCCTGCGACGTACATGAGCATAAGCTGGAGCTCATTCGCGAAAATGCCCAGCGCCTAGGCATAAGCATCATCAAGCCCGTGCTCAATGATGGCACCGTGCAAAATGATGATTGGTTTAGAAAATTTGATCGCGTGCTCGTGGATGCGCCCTGCTCCGGTATGGGCGTGCTGCGCCGCAGAGCGGAAGCACGCTGGCGCAAGCAGCGTCAGGACCTGAAGCTCTTCCCGCCCCTGCAGCTCGAGATTTTAGAAAACGCTGCCAGCTACGTGCAGCAGGGGGGACGCCTCGTCTACAGCACCTGCACCATCGAGCAGGCAGAAAACCATTACCTCATTGAAGAATTCCTCGCGCGCCACAGCAAATGGCAGCGTGTGCCGCTTACCCATCCCCTCACGGGCGAGAGCGTCAGCGAACTGCAGCTCCTCCCGCAAAACGACGCCGTCGACGGCTTCTACATCTGCGCACTGGAGAGGAAATAAGGGGAGCCTAAAAAGGATTTAATTATAGTATGTCGAAAGCTAAAGTTAACCCCTCAGACGCCTGCGGCGCCAGCTCCCCTTTGAAGGGGAGCCTCTCTCTTAATATTAGGGTTTTGAAAGCCTCCCCTTTGAAGGGGAGCCTCTCTCTTAATATTAGGGTTTTGAAAGCCTCCCCTTTAAAGGGGAGGTGCCGAGCGTTAGCGAGGCGGAAGGGTTAAGTAAATTGAAACACTTTTATGAATACGAAGATGTTACAAAGGCTTCTAAACTTCGCAATAATATGACTAGGCAAGAAAAACATCTTTGGTATGATTATTTGCGCGATAACAAAGTAAAAGTATATAGGCAGAGAGTAATTGGTAAATATATCGTTGACTTTTATTGTTCAGCAGCTAAATTAGTAATAGAAGTAGATGGTGGACAACATTTCGATGAAGAAATAAGAAGTTACGATCAATTACGAACTGAGATTTTAAAAAGTAAAGGGTTAAAGGTTATTCGAATACCTAATAACGAGATTGATAAAAATTTTCACAATGTCTGTGAATACATTGAAAGAGAAATTAATCTTAGGGTTAAGAATGCCCAATTAACCCCTCAGTCGCCTACGGCGCCAGCTCCCCTTTGCCCCTAAAGGGATTAGCACGACCAACACGTTTTCACTGCGCTACGCTTGTGACAACGTGGGTCTTAGCTTCAAGGGGAGCCTAAAAAGGAAAAGATTATTATGAAACAAGACATATTCGGTCTCACAATAGAAGAACTACAAAACGTACTCGTGCCGCTCGGCCTACCCAAATTCCGCGCCAAGCAAATCTTCCAATGGCTCTACCAAAAGTCCGTCTTCGACTTCAGCCACATGCGCAACCTCTCGAAGGCCGACATCGCCAAGCTCGAAGAAAACTGCACCGTCCTGCCGCGCGCCATCACCATATTGCGCGAGCAAAACTCCAGCGACGGCATGACCTCCAAGCTCCTACTTGGCCTGCCCGACGGCAATAGCGTCGAAACCGTACTCATGCACCATGACTACGGCTACAGCGTCTGCGTCTCCAGCCAGGTCGGCTGCGACATGCACTGCGCCTTCTGCGCCAGCGGCCTCAATGGCGCCGTGCGCAACCTCACGGCTGCCGAAATCATCGCCCAGGTCTACCTCTTCAACGAGCGACTGCGCCAAGCTGCCGAAGATAAGGGCAATGGCGCTAAGCCCGACATGGTCAGCCGCGTCGTCGTCATGGGCAGTGGCGAGCCCATGCTCAACTTCGACGCCGTGCTCGGGGCTCTCGACTTCCTCCACCGCGAGGACACCTGCTTCATGAGCTATCGCAACATGACCATCTCCACCTGCGGCATCATCCCGGGCATTCAGCGCCTGGCCGAGCAGGGCAAGCCCATCAACCTCGCTATTTCCCTGCATGCCGTACGTAATGAGCTGCGCACCAGCCTCATGCCGGTGAACAAGGGCTTCCCCTTCGTCGACGTCATCACCGCAGCCGAGGCCTACAGCCAGGTCGGCGGCCGCCAGGTAACCTATGAATATATTTTACTCAAGGATAAAAACGACAGCGTGCAGGACGCAGAGCTGCTCAGCAACTACCTGCGCTATAAGCACGCCAGCGTCAATTTAATTCCGGCCAATCCTGTGCCGGAGCAGGGCTTTGAGCGCCCTGGCAAAAATGCCATCGAGCGCTTTGTCAAGGTGCTGCAAAAAAACAGGATCAACGCCACCGTGCGTAAGGAAATGGGCAAAGACATCGATGCCGCCTGCGGGCAGCTCCGTGCTAAATTTGCCAAGGAGAAGGAGCAAAAATAATGCGTGTAGTCAGTAGGACCCATGTGGGCCTGGTAAGGGAAAACAATGAGGACGCACTGCTAGTGCGTGAGCCCTACCTCTTTGCCGTAGCGGACGGCATGGGTGGCTCGGCTGCGGGCGAAATTGCCAGCCGCTCTACGATTAAAGCCTTTGAAGCAGCGACGCACAGCCTGCGCCATGAGCAGGGCGAGCAAAACATTCGCAAGGTGCTCTTGGACGCCTTTGCTAAGGCCAATAACCATGTCTTCAAAATGGCCGTGAGCAATGATAAATATACGGGCATGGGTACTACCCTGACGGCGCTCTACCTGCCTGGCGACGGCACCGCCTACTGCTGCCATGTGGGCGATAGTCGCCTCTATATTTACCGCGAGGGCAATCTCGTGCAGGTAACGCGTGACCACACCTATGTGGCCAACCTGCAGGAAAGCGGTGAGATTACCGAGGAGGAGGCCTTCATCCATCCGAAGCGCCACATCCTCATGAAGGCGCTGGGCGTGGAGGAAAGCGTGCGCACCGACTGCCTGCATGTTGACCTGCTGTCCGACGATCGCCTGCTGCTCTGCAGCGACGGCTTAAGCGACATGCTGCGCAATGAAGAAATTCTCGAGCTCATTGGCAAAGAAAACCTCGAGGAGGCTGCAGATGAGCTCCTAGAGCGCAGCCTCACGAACGGAGGGCGCGACAATGTGTCCCTCATCCTCATTGACATGGCTCAAGAGGCTGATCCTAAAGTAGGGGAGGATGAATTGCATGGATAATAATGGCAACCGCATAAAGACACTTTTAAACGGGCGCTATACCATTATCCGCCCCATTGGCTACGGCGGCATGGCCGAGGTCTATCTGGCTCATGATGAGCTGCTGGACCGCAATGTAGCCATCAAAATGCTGCGCGACCAGTTCCTCGGCGACAAGGAGCTGCTCGAGCAATTTCAGCGCGAGGCTAAATCAGCAGCGCGCCTCGTGCATCCCTATATCATCAATATTTACGACGTTGTCAGCGAGGGCGCTGCCCAGTACATCGTCATGGAATACGTGGACGGCGTGACGCTGAAGGAATATATGCAGGAGCACAAGCTCAGCCTGAACGCTGTGCTGGAGATTGCCGTGCGCTTGGCCGATGCGCTGCAGCACGCGCATAGCCATAACATTGTCCACTGCGATATCAAGCCCCAAAACATTCTTTTAGACAAAAACATGAACCCCAAAATCGCGGACTTTGGCATTGCCAAAATGGTCACCAACCAGACCATGGTTTATTCCAAGGCTGTGATGGGGAGCGTGCATTATATATCCCCCGAGCAGGCCAGCGGCGGCAAGGTCACGGCCTCGAGCGACGTCTACTCGCTCGGCGTAGTGCTCTTTGAAATGCTCACGGGACAGGTGCCCTACGTGGGAACAACGGCTGTGGCTGTGGCCATGATGCATGTGGAGCGCCCCATCCCGCGCCTCACCGATTTCATGGAAAAGGTTCCGGAGGGCCTGCAGGAAATCATCGACAAGGCACTCGCCAAACGCAGCGAGGAGCGCTACCTGAATGCGGCACAGCTGCGCAAGGAGCTGCTCGCTCTGAAAATGAAGCTCTACCCCTTTAGCAATGAGGATTATACCCAGGAGCTGGGCCATCTGCAGACCAGCGTTGCGGCAAGGGAAATGGCGCTGGAGGATGAGGGCAGGACCGTCATCATGCAGCCGGTGCGCAGCAAAGCGCCCGAGCCAGAGCTGGAGAAAACCATGAAGCTCGACAGAGTGGAGCGCGATAAATTGAGTGCTGCTCAGCCCGTGCAGAAGGCGCCCGAGAGCCCGGCTAAGGCTACGGAGCCGCAGGGCGACAAAGCGGAGGAAGAGCAGAAGGCAGGAGGTTTACAAGGGTTTATGAAAAAGAAAAAGCTGAATTATACGAAGCTGATGATTCTTGTCACGGCCTGCGTAGTAGCAATTTCCGTGGTAGCACATTTTATTTTAGGTCGCTCCTTAAACGAGCTGGAAGTGCCCAATGTAACCAATATGACGGTTGTCGAGGCGCAAAAGCTGCTCGAGGAAAAGGACTTCAAGGTGGAGCTGGAGGAAAAATTTGGCGACCCGGCCAAGTTCAAGCCCGGCACTGTCATGGAGCAATCGCCTAAGGCCGGCGAAAAGCGTAAGCAGCGCAGCCTCATTATCCTCACCATCTGCAAGGGTGCGGAGCTCAAGGCTGTGCCCGAGGTCGCAGGCATGAGCGAGTCCAAGGCCGAGACCATGCTGCTTGATGCAGGCTTTACCGTGGGCAAGATTACGAAAAAGCATGTTGAGGGACAGCGCATTGGCATTGTGCTCTCGCAGTCCCCGAAGGGCTTAGATAAAGCGCCTAAGGGCAGCGCTATTGACCTTGTTATTAACGAGGGCGATATCGAGGTACCGAATCTCGTTGGCAAAAAGATTCAGGATGCCAAGGCATTGCTGGCTAAAGCAGGCCTGACTCTGGGCGAGGTCAAGGAGGTTAATGACCACAGCGCTGTGAAGAACGTCGTGCTCGCGTCCAATCCGAATGCAGGTACGAAAATCGGTAAGGGTGATGCCGTAAGCATCTCCGTAGCAGCTGGCAGTGGCCAAAAGCAGAATGCCTATGTGGACTTCGTTGTGCCTGGCAAAAAAATGACGAAGGTGCAGCTCGTCTTAATCGATGACAATGGTAGAAATATCATCTATAGCGGCACGCAAAAGGGCGGCGTACGCCTGCGCCAACGTGTGGAATACGAGGGTAGCGCCCGCGTGCAGCTCTATTGCGATGGCAAAATCGCCAGTGAAAAGGGTCTGTAATCATGGCTGAGCTGGAAGGACTTGTTCTGAAAAATTATAATGGCTATTACTACGTGAAGGTGGGGACGGGCGAGGCCGCTCCCATCTACACCTGCAAGGTGAAGGGCAAAATGAAGCAGAACCGCTTCTCCCTCGCTACAGGTGACCGCGTGACGCTGGAGCCGGTGGAGCCCCTGGAGAAGGGCGAGGGCATGATCAAAAAAGTGCTGCCCCGCCAGAATTTCCTGCCCCGCCCCACGATGGCCAATCTCGATTTATTTGTGGCGACCTTCGCCTGCGCAGCGCCGGACTTCAGCTATCTCTTGGCCGATAAGCTGCTCGCTTTAGCAGAGCTAGCGCATATCCCCGCCATCCTCGTGCTCAATAAGGAGGACCAGGCGCCGGCGGGACTCATCGAGAGCGTGCGCACTGTCTATGAGCGCATTGGCTACGAGGTCTACACGCTCTCTGCCCGCGAGGGTACGGGTGTGGAAGCACTGCGCGAACGATTGCGTGGTAAAATCTGCGCCTTTGGTGGGCCCTCGGGCGTGGGTAAATCCTCTACGATTAACGCCATCGATAGCAGCGTGGAGCTGCGCACGGGCGCCGTCAGTGAGAAAATTGGCCGTGGCAAGCATACGACACGCTTTGCGCAGCTGCTGCCCTTTGATGAGGGCTATATCGCCGATACGCCGGGCTTTGGCAATCTCCTTTTAGAGGGCATGGAGCCCGAGGAGGCACTGCGCGCCTTTCGTGAATTTGCCCATTTTGAAAATGGCTGTCGCTTCTGCCCCTGCTCCCACACGCATGAGCCTGTGTGCGGCGTGAAGGAGGCTGTAGCAAGTGGCGACATTGCCGAGAGCCGCTATGCTTCTTATTTAGCAATGCTCGAAGAAATTCGCATTTTAAAAGAGAAAGAGGGAAGAAAATGATGATTAAGGTTGCTCCGTCTATTTTATCCGCTGATTTTTCCAAGCTGGGCGAGGAAATCAAAAAAATCGAGGTCGCAGGTGCTGACTGGGTCCACATCGACGTGATGGATGGCCTCTTCGTGCCTAATCTGACCTTCGGTGCGCCCGTAGTGAAATGCATTCGCAAGACCACGGAGCTCTTTTTTGACTGCCATTTGATGGTCGAGAGCCCCGAAAAATATATCGCCGACTTTAAAAAAGCTGGCGCTGACCAAATCGTGGTGCATGTGGAGGCGACGAAGCATCTGCATCGCTGCATTCAGCAGATCAAGGCTGAGGGCATGAAGGCTGGCGTGGCGCTGAACCCCGCTACCTCCCTGAGCACGATTGAGGAGATTCTTCCCTATGTGGATATGGTGCTGATTATGAGCGTTAACCCCGGCTTCGGTGGCCAATCCTTCATCGAGAGCTCCGTGCCGAAGATTGCCCGCCTGCGCAAGATGATTACGGATGCAGGCCTTAATGTCGACATTCAGGTTGACGGTGGCATCAACGACAAGACCTCCAAGCTGGTGCGTGAGGCTGGCGCGAATATTCTCGTAGCAGGCTCCTATGTCTATGGCGCAGCGGATACGAAGGCTGCGATTGACGCACTGAAGGCGTAAGCGTACGCTTGCAAATCGATTCGCAAATTATATATCTCTCCAGTCAACTGAGATTTTTTTCGAGATATTATAATTTGCTCAATATTAAGCTCATAGCTAATGGCATTGGCCTTGCGCCAGTGCCATTTTTTTGCCTATTTTTGCCTAAAGGGGCCCATGTATGGTATAATATACTAATATCTAATTGGTTAATTCTGGACAAGAGGTTATGACAATTTATGCTTAAACGCTTTTTACGTTTTTATCTTCCCTATAAAAAAGTTCTGACGTTGACGCTTCTCGGCGCGGTGCTGACGAGCCTGGTGGAGCTCTTCTTCCCTTTGTATCTGCGCCATATTATGAACGAGATTCTGCCGCAGCGCGATATTAGCCTGCTCTTAAAGGCGGCTGCAGGGCTACTAGCGCTTTATTTGACGAATTGCTTTATCAATTATCAGGTGATGAAGCACGGCCGCACGATTGGCGCGCTGATTGAGCAGGACATGCGCCGCGCGATTTTTCGCCATGTGCAGTCCATGAGCTTCCGCTTTTTTGATAATCAGCGGGTGGGGCAGCTGGTGTCGCGCATCGTGGGCGACGTGGGCGAGATTCGCGAGCTCATTTTCCTGGGACCGAATTATCTACTCGTGTGCATCATCTTCATGGTGGGCACGATTAGCATTTTATTTTATATTAATTGGCAGCTGGCCATTATCGTCAATATTTTGCTTTTGGCGAAGGCCTATGACTCCGTGACGACGAATCGCAAGCTGAAAAAGGCTGGGCGTGAGGCGCGCAAGGAGGTTGGCAATCTGACGGCGCAGACGACGGAGAGCCTGAATGCAGTGCGCCTGGTGCAGTCCTTTCATAATGAGGAGCTGGAGTGCGGCAAGCTGGACGCTGTAGCGGCAAAGCTCCTAGCGGCGCGCAAGAAGTCCTTTGCGCTTTTAAGCCATTCCAATACGAGTATGGTCTTTTTTTCGAATATCACGAATCTGACGATTATCGTGGCGGGCGGCGTGTTGATTACGCTGGGCAGGATGGAGATTAGCGACCTTATTGCGTTCCTGCTTTATGTGTCGATTTTTGTGCGCCCGATTTTGCGCTTGAATGCGCTGGCGGAGACGTATCAGAAGGGCATTGCCAGCTACCAGCGCTTTGAGCAGCTAATGCTGGTGGAGCCGGAGATTGCCGATAGCCCCGAGGCGCAGGACGCAGGGATGCTGAGGGGCGAGATTGCCTTTGAGAATGTGACCTTTGCCTATGATGGCAAGGAGCCGGTTATAGAGAATTTTTCGCTTAAGATTCGCGCGGGCGAGTCGGTGGCCTTCGTCGGAAGTACGGGCGTGGGCAAGAGTACGCTGTGCAATCTGGTGGCGCGTTTTTACGAGCTGCAGGCGGGGCGCATTACGATTGATGGGCGCGATATTAAGTCGTTTACGCTAGCGTCGCTGCGCCGCAATATCGGCATTGTGCAGCAGGATATTTTCCTCTTTAGCGATAGTGTGACGAGTAATATTGTGTATGGCAGGCCGGAGGCAAGTTTTGCCGAGATTCAGGAGGCTGCGTGTCATGCGGAGGCGGATCGCTTTATTGAGCGTTTGCCGCAGCGCTATGAGACGGCGCTGGGCGAGCGTGGCGTGAAGCTGTCGGGCGGGCAGAAGCAGCGCATTGCGATTGCGCGGGTGTTCCTCAAAAATCCGCCGATTTTGATTCTGGATGAGGCGACGAGCTCGCTGGATAATGAGACGGAGAAAAATATTCAGGGGGCGCTGAATGAGCTGAGCCAGAATCGCACGACGCTGGTGGTGGCGCACCGCTTGGCTACGATTCGCCATGTGGATCGCATTATTGTGTTGTCCCGCGATGGCATTCTGGAGCAGGGCTCGCATGAGGACCTCATGGCCCGCCAGGGCGAGTACTACAAGCTCTACATGGCCCAGATGCTGTAGAGGGAAATTAATAAGGTGATTCGCAAATTATATATCTCTTCAGTCAACTGAGATTTCTTAACGCGAATTTCGTTGGGAACAATAACGAAGCTTCGGGGTTCAATTTGTTCGCGGAAAGCTTTACGATATTAAACCACTCGCTTCTATTGTTCCGCAACTTATTCGCTAAAATCTCAATTCCTTTCGAGATATTATAATTTGCTCAATATACTACGGAAGTATTTCCTAAAGTAAAGCTCACGGAAAGGCGCCACTTTCCCCGCGGGGCGGGATTAGCACGACCAACACGTTTTCACGGCGCTACGCTTGTGACAACGTGGGTCTTTGCGTCCAAAGGGAGCCTCTCAATAGCTTTACGTCCGTAAAAACTAGTTTTAGAATGTATTGCTAAGCTAGTATTTGTAATAAACCTACGAAGAGCCTCCTTTCAAGAGGAAGAATTTCGAACGAAAAGCTTTTTGCGAAGAGCCTCCCTTTAAAAAGGGAGGGGGACCGCGTAAGCGGTGGAGGAATTTTTCCTACCTCCCACATCTCATAAAAATAGAAGGAGTTAACCTATGCACTTAGACGAGCGTTTACAGGCCGTGGCGGCCTTTGTTCCTAAAAATTGTATACTTGCTGATATCGGTACGGATCACGCGTACCTGCCGGTGTGGCTGCTCGAGAAGGGCGCCATCTCCCGCGCCATCGCGGGGGATATCGCTGCTGGTCCGTGTCAGGCCGCCCGCACGACGGTCGCTATGCATGGCATGGCGGAGCGTGTAGAGGTGCGCCAGGGCAGTGGACTGGCGGTGGTGCGTGCTGGCGAGGTTGATTGTGTGGCTATTTGTGGTATGGGTGGCAGCACGATTATTAGCATTTTGGAGGCGGATTTCGCGGTGGCGCGCAGTGTGCAGCGTCTGGTGCTGCAGCCGATGGCGGGGGCGGCGAGTCTGCGCCGCTGGCTTGTGGAGCACGGCTGGGAGCTTGTGCAGGAGTCGCTGGTGGATGATGAACCGCATTTTTATCAGATTATTTGCGCGAAGCCTGTGGAGGCTAGCGCTGCTACCGAGGGCTCGTCTGTAGGCGAGGCCAGCGCTGCTACCGAAGGCTCGTCTGTAGATGTTGGTAGTGCTGCTACCGAGGGCTCGTCTGTGAGTGTGCCTGCTGCGTCAGTTTATTCTCCTGCGGAGCTTGTAATCGGGCCGACGCTTTTGCGCGATGGGCATCCGCTGCTGGCGAAGCATATTTCCCGGGAAATAGCGGGGTGTGAGGAGCTGCTTGCGAATATGGGGCGCAGTGAGAAGGCGCGCGCCAGTGCGAAGTACGCAGAGGTGCAGGAGTTGCTGAGTGAGTTGAAGGGAATTGGAGTGATATAGATGACAGCTAAAGTAACTATCCACGACATGGTAGAGCTCTTAGAGGAGATGGCGCCGCCGTCGCTAGCGGAGGATTGGGACAATGTGGGCCTAATGCTGGGCCGCACTAGTGCGCCGGTGCGCCGGGTGCTGCTGGCGCTGGATATGACGGCGGAGACGGTGCAGCAGGCGATCGACTACAAGGCCGACCTTTTGGTGACGCATCATCCTGCGATTTTCAAAAAGCTGGGCCGCATTACGGACGGCGACTGGCAGCAAGAGCTTTTGCTGCGCCTGGCGGAGCATGGCATTGCTGTCTACAGCGCACATACAAATCTTGACTGCGTGTCGAGCGGTGTGAACGATGCGCTGGTGCAACGTCTGGGCATTACAAATGAGGACGTGCTGGACGCAGGTAATGGCCTGGGTCGCATTGGCGAGGTACCTGCGCAGAGCCTCACGGAATTTGCCGAGCATGTGAAAAAAGCACTGCGCTGCGACTATGTGACGCTGGGCGACGCGGGCAAGAGAGTGCAGCGTGTGGCAGTTTGCGGCGGCGCGGGTAGTGATTTAATCGCGCTGGCGCTGAAGCTGGGCGCGGATACGCTCGTTACTGGTGATGTGAAGTACCATGAGGCGCAGAAGGCTGTTTTCAGCGGCCTGAACATCATCGACGCAGGTCATCAGCCGACGGAGTGGCCCATTCTCGACAAGCTGGCGGATAGGCTGTCCCTGCATTTTACGGAGAAAAATTGGAATGTGAATCTGAAGGTGGCACGCGAGACGCTGCTTTTGAAGCATATTTAATTTTGAATAAATTTATCGCTAGAGGTGATTTTTAGATGCTAAATGAATTAAAGGCTGGGCAAAAGATGATGCTGGCAGTGCTGGTGCGCGTGCAGAAGGTGGGTACCTCCTCTAACGGGGGCGTTTTTGCGCGTGGTCTTTTAGAGGATAATAGTGGCCATTTGCCCTTCATTTGCTTTGAGGCGGCGCTGGTGGATAAGCTGCGCAATTTGGAAGGCCCCACGCCCTTTATGGTGGGTGGCGATGTGGATATCAATAAATTTGCCAATGATATGAGTCTGCAGCTGATTATTAAGCGCTGCGATGAGCTGGTGCCGGGGGACGATATTAGCGGCCTGGTGCCCCATGGCGATTTTGATATCGCTGCGTATGAGAATAAGCTGGCTAATTATGTGCGTGCAGTGCGTACGCCCACGCTGCGCAAGCTCTTGGAGACGATTTTCAGTGGTACGACGTATGATGCTTTTGTGCATAATCCTGCGGGGATGAAGCTGCATCATGCGTATATCGGCGGGCTTTTGCAGCATTCTGTGGATGTGTGCGAGCTGGCTGTGGCGATGGCGGACCGCATTGAGGGTGTGGATAAGGATTTGATTATTGCGGGTGCGCTTTTGCATGACCTGGGCAAGATTAAGGAGATTTCTGCTGATATTGGCTTCCCGTATACGAATGCGGGGCGTTTTATGGGGCATATTGCGATGACGAGCTTGATGGTGCAGGAGGCGGCGCTGAAGCTGAATATTCCGGGTAATCGTTTGGAGCAGCTGCAGCATATCCTTTTGAGTCATCATGGGGAGAATGAGAAGGGGTCGCCGGTGGCGTGTGCTACGCGCGAGGCCTTTATTGTGCATTATGCGGATGAGATTAATGCAATTATGAATCAGTTTGAGCAGCGCGAGGGCAAGGGCGCGTGGGAGTATAATCGCATGCTGAACCGCAATTTGTTGAAGGACAAGGTGTGAGGGGCAAATAAAAAGGCTACTACCGATTTCTCAGTAGTAGCCTTAATTATTTTAAGTTGCCTAAGCTTTTTAAAGCTTATCTCTCAACCCTACCCGGATAAGCCTTCAGCGCTTCCCCGAGGATGTAGATGGCGCGCTCGAGGTCTTCGCTCTTTAATACATAAGCCAGACGCGCTTCGTTGACGCCTGCGCCCGGGGTGTTGTAGAAGCCGTTGCCGGGTGCGAACATGACGGTTTCGCCGTCGATTTCAAAATTCTCCAGTACCCAGATGGCGAATTTTTCTGCGTCGTCAACGGGCATATTTACCATGATGTAGAAGGCGCCCTTCGGGTCGGAGGCTTTGACGCCGGGGAGCTTAGCGAGTGCTGCGACGATGGTGTCGCGGCGTTTTTTGTATTCCTTATTTACTGCCTCGAGATAGGTGGTCGGGGTGGTGTAGAGTGCTGCAGCGCCAACCTGCTCCAAGATCGGGGAGCACAGACGTGCTTGGCAGCATTTGATGATTTCCTTGCTCAGCGCCTTGTTCTTGCTGATGATGCAGCCGATACGTGCGCCGCAAGCGCTATAGCGTTTGGAAACGGAGTCAATGATGATCAGGTTCTCGTCCAGCTCGGGCATGGTGCCGAAGGAGCGATATTCGCCATCATAAACAAATTCACGATAAACTTCGTCGGCAATCAGTGCCAGGTCGTATTTGCGGACGATGCGGGAGATCATGTCCTGCTCTTCTGCAGTGTAAACTACGCCGGTGGGGTTGCCGGGGTTGGTCAAAAGAATAGCCTTGGTTTTCGGGGTGATGTGCTTTTCGATTTCTTCTTCGCTGGGCAGGTGGTAGCCATTGTCAACGCTGGTCGGAACGGCGTTGATTTTTGCACCGAATTCCTTGCAGAAGGTGGTGTAATTAGCATAGAAGGGCTCGAAAACCATGATTTCGTCATCGGGGTCGCACAGCGCCATCACAGCCATGATCAGCGCTTCACTGCCGCCATTGGTAACGAAAATATCTTCCATAGCAAAGTTCATGCCTTTTTCGGCATAATATTTTTGCACAGCCTCGAGCAGGAATTTTTCGCCCTTGGAGTTGCTGTAGGCGATAACGGGTGCTTCATAAGCACGAATGCTGTTCATAAATTGCTCCGGAGTCTTGATATCCGGTTGGCCAATGTTCAGATGGTATACCTTTTTGCCGGCAGCCTTAGCAGCATCTGCATAAGGGGACAGCTTTCTAATCGGGGAAGAGGTTAATGCTTGTACGCGAGCGGAAAGTCTCATATTATATTGCTCCTTTAAAAATAATTTGCCTAATATCGGGCATGGCCGTAGCCATAGGTTTACTTTTCTATTATAACATATACGGCAAAGGCTGCAAGAGGTCGCTTTTGTTTATACTGTATACATGTGCGCATGTCCACGTTACAGATGCAACAAATTTACAGGGTATCGCTGGCGGAGACCCGAGGATGTAAAATACTGATATAATTTGACTTTTACGACTCACCGTTATATAATAATACAGATAATGCATTAATTAAAAATTCTGCTCGTGGCAGTATTTTGTACGCATATTTAAACAGTTAAATTTCGTTGCATCATTAGATTATATATTTGGAGGTATTCACATGCTGCAAGACAAGTACGCTCCCCATGAGATTGAAGCTAAATGGCAACAATATTGGGAAGAGCACAAGACCTTTAAGGTCGAAATCGACAAAAACAAACCGAAATCCTATGTGCTGGAGATGTTCCCCTATCCCTCCGGCAATCTGCATATGGGTCACGTGCGCAACTATTCCATCGGCGACGTTGTAGCACGCTTCCGCACCATGAAGGGCTTCAATGTGCTGCACCCCATGGGCTGGGACTCCTTCGGCATGCCCGCAGAGAACGCTGCGATTAAACATGGCATTCCTCCGAAAAAATGGACTCTGGAAAATATCGCGAATATGACCCGCCAACAAAAGGCTCTGGGCCTGTCCTATGACTGGGACCGCGAGGTTACCACCTGCAAGGAAGATTATTATAAATGGACCCAATGGTTCTTTGAGCTGTTCTACAAACGCGGTCTGGCTGTAAAGAAAAAATCCGCTGTTAACTGGTGCGATACCTGTAACACGGTTTTGGCTAATGAGCAGGTTATCGACGGCAAATGCTGGCGCTGCGACCACGATGTAGTGAAGAAGGACCTTTCCCAATGGTTCTTTAAGATTACCGATTATGCTGATGAGCTCTTGAAGGATCTGGACCTCTTGGAAGGCTGGCCGGAGCGCGTTAAGACCATGCAACGCAACTGGATTGGCCGCAGCGAAGGTCTGGAATTCGAATTCGAGATTCCGGCTCTGAATGACAAGGTTGCTGTGTACACCACCCGCCCGGATACCGCTTATGGCGTTACCTTCATGGCGCTGGCTGCAGAGCATCCGCTGATTGAAAAAATCTGCGTAAATAATCCGAAGGCTGAGGAAATCAAGGCCTTCTGCGAGCGCGTACGCAACCAAAGCGATATCGAGCGTACCTCCAGTGAGTCCGAAAAAGAGGGCATTTACACTGGCGTGGACTGCGTAAACCCCTATACCGGCCGCAAGGTACAAATCTGGGTAACTAACTACGTACTGTACGATTATGGTACTGGCGCAGTTATGGGCGTGCCCACCGGCGACCAACGCGACTGGATGTTTGCAGATAAATATGGCATTGAGAAGATCGTGACCATTTGCCCCGTAGGCAAGGAGCTGAAGCTCGAGGAGATGACCTGCGCTTACGAGGAGAAGGAAGGCATGCTGGTTAACTCCGGCGAATTCACCGGTATGGAAATGCATGCTGCTATGAGCGCAATCATGGACAAGGCTGAGGCTGAGGGCTTCGGCAAACGCCGTGTGAACTATCGTCTGCGCGACTGGCTGATCAGCCGTCAACGTTATTGGGGCGCTCCGATTCCCATCATCTACTGCCCGCATTGCGGCGAGGTGCTGGTTCCGGAAGAACAGCTGCCCGTTCTGCTGCCGGAGGATGTAAGCTTCACTGCCGGCGCTAAATCCCCGCTGGCTACGAGCGAGAGCTTCGTACATTGCAAGTGCCCGAAATGCGGCGCTGATGCAACCCGCGAGACCGATACCATGGACACCTTCCTGTGCTCTTCCTGGTATTATCTGCGTTATACCGATCCGAAGAATGCTGAGAAGTGCTTCGACAAGGATGCTAATATGTATTGGGGTCCTGTTGACCAATATATCGGCGGTATTGAGCATGCTATTCTGCATTTGCTCTATTCCCGCTTCTTCCTGAAGGTGCTGCGTGATGCTGGTCTGGTTGATTATGATGAACCGTTCAGCAATCTGCTGACCCAGGGCATGGTTATTAAAGATGGCGCGAAGATGTCCAAGTCTTTGGGCAATGTTGTTTCTCCTGAGGAAATTCTGGAGAAATATGGCGCTGATACTGCACGTCTTTTCATCCTTTTCGCTGCTCCGCCTGAAAGAGAGCTGGAGTGGAGCGACCAGGGCGTGGAGGGCTCCTTCCGCTTCCTGAACCGTATCTGGCGTATTGTGGCTAATTATATGCCGCAGCTGGAGCAGAAGGTTACTAGCTATGATGCAGCTGCTCTCTCCGAGACTGATAAGGATCTGCGTCGCGTGCTGCATGCAAGCATTAAGAAGGTTACGACGGATATCGATACCCGTTTCAACTTCAATACTGCTATTTCCACGATGATGGAGCTGGTTAATGCTCTGTATGCTTATAAAGAGGCTGCTAAGGAGCCGAATGCAGGTCTTGTTTATGAGGCTATTACTGCTCTGATTAAGATGCTAGCTCCGTTTGTGCCGCATATTACTGAGGAGCTGTGGCGTGGCGCTATTGATGAGAATTCCAGCGTGCATGAGCAATCCTGGCCGACCTATAGCGAGGATGCTATGAAGGTGGATAATGTGGAGATCGTGCTGCAGGTTAATGGCAAGGTACGCGGTCGTCTGACTGTGCCGGCTGCTGCTACGAAGGAAGAGCTGGAGCAGATTGCGCTGGCAGATGCCAATGTGCAGGCTCATATCGGTGGTGCTACTGTACGCAAGGTGATTTGTGTGCCGGGCAGACTGGTGAATATTGTAGCGAAATAAGCGTTTAAAGCTACGAGAAGCTATAAAAATTTCATAGTTGTTATTGTTGCGGTTTGTTATAGGCTGCAGGAAAATATCCTTGCTTAAGCTTATAACAAGGGTGTAGTTCATATAACACGCTTTTTCAGAGACTCTGAGAATGACGAAGGTTATTCTTGGAGTCTCTTTTGTTTTAAAGAAAAGAGGCGTTATTATGGATAATAAACAAAGGAAAATACTGTTTTTAGGCGTATTGCTATTAGGGTGTCTTGCGACTGGCTGGCTGCATGAGAGTGGGGGCGCTTTCCTGAATTCAGGCAGAAAGGTACAAGATTTAGCCCCTCTCGTAAAGGAAACGCATAATAGTAGCGAAAACAAAGCGCGCCAATCAAAGCAAATCGAGGTCTATGTTAGTGGTGCCGTTGCGGAGCCTGGTATTTATATGCTGCCTGCGGGAGCGCGTCTCACGGAGGCACTGGAGGCTGCAGGGGGCATGACGAGTAATGCCAATCGCGAACGAGTGAATCTTGCGAAAAAACTAAAGGATGGGATGCATGTGTATGTTCCTGCACTGAAGGAGAAATCTGCAAAAACAAGTACTGCTTCTATGAAGAAAAATAATGTGCAAGGGAGCTCAAGTAATATTAATGCGCAGCAGAGTTCTTTAAGTGAGGTGAATCTCGGCGAGGAGCGCCAGCGAATCAATTTAAACACGGCTACAGCACAGGAGCTCATTGCTTTACCTGGTATAGGACCTTCTATGGCTAATAGGATTTTAGCATTAAGAAGAGTAAAAAGCTTTACAAGAGTAGAGGATTTGTTGCAGGTAAAAGGCATTGGGCAGGCTAAGCTAAATAAATTAAAGCCATATATTACTGTCGAATAGTGTGATGATGGAGGCTCTATGGATATTGTTTCTCTTAGTACTTTAGCCTTTTGCTTAAGCCTTTATTTTGCCTTAACAACAGCGCTGGCTAGTACTATAAGCATGAAGCTTTTACTAGCAATATTATTAAGCTCGCTGATTTTATCAATTAAAGTTAAAACAGAGCACTGGAGAGGTCTATTAATTATTATTTTTATTTGTTCTTTAGGATTGGTAAATGGGTTGAGGGTGCCGCCGAGCGCTACTGAACAATTATTGCCGTATGTAGGGCGTGAAGTTGTAGTTGAAGGATGGATTGAGCCTACAAGTGTAAAAGCTAAGGCTATAACTAGTCAAGAAACAGTTATCAGTGGCATTATGCAATGTGAAAAATTGCAAAGTGGCAGTCAGACTCTTCCTTATACCGGAAGATTGCGAGTTAGCTTGACAAGGGTAAAGACTAAGCAACTATTGGATTCTAAAGTTCTATTGCAAGGGAAGGTACAGCAGCTCACGTACCTGCATAATCCAGGAGGCTTCGATGGCAAGCTCTATAATCGCGTTAATAATATCGGTGGTAGATTGACACAGGCGAAGTTGTTACCTAGCACTGGCTCGCCAAGACAAGTAGAGTTTAGTTGGCAAAGCTTGCAGCACAAGTTATCCTTATGGAATCTTCATTTGAGAGAGCGACTTAAGCAAGGGCTAGGCGCAAAGCATGGTGCTCTTATTGGAAGTATGCTCCTAGGCGGTAGTAGCGCGGTGGATGAGGAGACGCGGGCACTTTTCACGGCGAATGGTTTAAGCCATTTACTATCCGTATCGGGCACGCATCTTGTGCTCTTAGCTAGCTTTTTGCAAATTATTTTACGACCCTTGCCAAGTCGTTGGCGCAAAGTCTATCTGCTAGTGGGGCTCAGTGGCTATGCCTTGCTCTGTGGTCTGCGCGCACCGATTTTACGTGCGTTTTTGATGTGCAGCGTGTTGCTATTTGGGCGGGAGCGGAGTGAAGAGGGGGCTAGGGTGGAGCGCGGGACTCTGCTTTGCCTAGTAGCACTGCTGCTTCTTGTGATGAAGCCGCTCTGGCTGTTGGATATGGGCTTTCAGCTTTCCATGGGAGCGACGGCGGGTCTCATCTGGTTACTGCCTGCGTGCGAGCGGAGGTTAGCTTGCCTAGAATTTTTGCCAGAGGAATTTAGGTCGGGGTTAGCAGTAACCTGCGCCGCGCAACTGGCTGTAGTACCGCTGGTAATAATGTATTTTCATCACATTTCAGTAGTTTCCTTTATAAGCAATCTCTTTTTGGTCCCCTTGCTCGAAATGGTGGCACTGTTATCAGTACTGGGGCTCATATCACTATTTGGCGTGGGAAAAATATGCTTTAGCGTGGCTGGATTTATTTTGGAAAGCTTGCTCTGGCAGGCAGATTTTTTAGCACATATACCTTGCAGCCAGCTTGTAATAGGTGAGCTACCGTTTTGGTGCGTACTTGTTTACTATGCTTTTCTGGGATTCTGGTCGGATTTAGCTTGGATGCAGTTTTGGAGCAATTTCGAGCGCAGGCTGCTTATGTGCGTATTTATAGTGAGCTTAGGCGCAGCTCTACTTTGGCAGCAGTACAAGCCCTGGGAGTTAACGGCGTATTTTCTCGATGTGGGGCAGGGCGACTGCGTGGTGTTGACGACGCCAAAGCATAGGGTCATTATTTATGACACGGGTGGACTAGCATATCTTGACACGGGTAAAAGTGTCATCGCGCCATTTTTACGCACACTGGGAAAAAGTGAGGTAGACCTTGTAATTCTGAGTCACTACGATTTTGACCACGTGGGCGGTGCAGTAGGCCTGCTGAATGAGGTCAAGGTGAAGAAATTACTATTACCTCATGAGCAGCTAGAAACTAGTAGTTTATCTATTCATGAAGCGTTAGTATCTGCTGCTACGTTATGCAAAACAGAGCTCGAGGTAGCAATAGATGGGCTGTATTATCAGCTTGAAGATGATATTAGCTTGAGTATTTGCTTGCCGCAGGTAGAGACTGTAGCAGGGAACGATGCGAGTACGGTAGTGGAGCTGCGTAGTTCTAAAGGAAGGCTGCTTTTAACGGGAGACTTAGGAAGCGAGGCTGAGCAAAGGCTGGGAATAGAGAGCTTTGCAGGACCAACTGTATTTAAAGCAGGTCATCATGGCTCAAAATATAGTAATGGCGAGGAGCTTTTAGCAAGGCTGCGGCCGAACCTTACGGTCATTTCCTGTGGCGCGGGCAATAGGTATGGGCATCCGCATGCAGAGATGTTAGCGAGGCTCGAGGACGTGGGGAGCAGGGTCGTGCGTACGGATTTAGGGGGATGTTTAAAGCTACTCTTTGACTCCACCGGCATAAAATGCTATAGTTATATATATGATACACATGACACATACGACAACAACTAGATTGACTAGATTTACTAGCTCTACCAGACCTTACTAGACCTACGAGGCAATTACCCACATGGACATGAAACCAGAAGAACTACTCACCAAACTAAATACCCTTGCCCCCATCCCCGACCTGCCCCGCATCTTCGTCATCTACGGCGAGGACGACTACTACCGCCAAAGCATCACCCGCGCGCTGCCGGACTATGTGTACCAGGGCGTGGAGGAGGGCGACAGGAGCATCACGAGCTTTGAGCGCGATACGGATCTCAATGAGCTGGCGAATGTTATCAATACCTGCCCCTTCTTCAGCGGCAGCTCGCTCGTCATCATCAAGGACGAAAAGCTCTTCGCTGCAAAAAACGAAGAGGCTGAGGCGGAGGAGCAAAAGCCTGCTGTAGTCGAGCTTAAGAGCAGGGGCAAAAAGGCTGCGTCTGATAAGCTAGAGCGCCTCGTGGAGCTCTTTAGCGACGTGCCCGACTACTGCACCATCGTCATCAGCGTAGCCAAGATGGACAAGCGCACGAAGCTCTTTAAAGCCCTGAAAAAAAGTGCCCTGCTCTGCGAATGCATCAGCTACAAAACGTACGAAATCGGCCCCTGGCTGGACGAGCAGGCGGAGCGCTATGGCGCGCACTGGCAGCGGGATGCCATCGGCACGCTCATGGAATACCTCGCACCTGTGGAAAAGGCTCCGCTGGGCCTCTTGCGCCAGGAGATTGCCAAGCTCGCGCTCTACGCTGGCGACAGGCATAGCTGGAGCGAGGAGGATGTGAAAAATATCTTCTCCGCCCTGCCCGAAGCCTCGAACTTTGCGCTGATTAATTTCATCTCCGAGCGCAAGCTGGTCGACGCGCTGGAGCTATTGGCAGCCGAGAAGAAAAAGAACACCAATATCCTGCCCATCTGCGCCCTCGTCCTCTTCAAGCTGCGCCAGCTGCTGCAATTCATGGAGCTGCGCCGCTCGGGCTACGACATGAAGGCCATTACCGCCGAAATGAAGCTACATCCCTATGCCGCGCGAAAAATGGGCGAGCAGGTGCGTCGCTTCAGCGAGGAGGAGCTCCGTCGTGCCGTCGTACAGCTGGCCGACCTCAACGTGCAGCTGCGCTATGGCGGCCGTGATTACGCGCGTTTGGAGGAAATCCTCATCCAGCTCTTGGCTAGGAAGTAAACGCCGACAAAGCGTGACAGAAATTTTTGTATATTAAATAAATACTGGACAAGGGCTGTTTTAATTGGTATAATAATTCTGAACAGTCAATGAGGACTTTTTCGAGACAGGGATAATTGTGCCCTCTTGAAAAAGTCCTTTTCGTTTATCTGAAAAAAATTGACTGCTATGAATTAGGGAGTATTGAGAAAGGAGAGCAGCACTTGGAAGTTTTACAGAAGCTGCACACAACCATGAATACCAAAGAACTCTTGTATGTGATTAAGCCTGAACAGCAAAACGAACAGGACTTGCGTACTATTTTGAATTTACATCCGGAAATTAAATTCGTGTCCCTGATGGGCGTGGATTTTGCCGGCAATGATACTGACGAAAAAATTCCCATGAAAATTTTCCTGGAGGACATGCCCAGCTTCCTCGAGGGCAGTGCTGCACAGACCGACGGCTCCTCCGTTGTGCTGACCGGTATCGCTACCCTGAACAACGCCCGCGTGGACCTCGTCGTTGATAAAAGCGTAAACTGGTTCGTGGACTATAACTACGAGCATTTCGACGCTGCTACCGGCCGCATGATTGGCACGCTGCGCATTCCCTGCTACCTGCTGCATAATGGCAACTTCGTAGACTCCCGCTCTATTTTGAAAAACACCCTGGATTATGTAGAAGGCGAAATCATGGAGCTTTTCAAAAAGCATCCCGTGATCCCCGGCCTGGAGCACATCAATCCTGCTGAAATCGAAAAATTAATCTTCACCAGCGCTACCGAGCTGGAATTCTGGGTAAAAACCCCGCGTGAAGACGCTCCTATTGAAGCTCTGAGCTCCTCCCAAATGATGCAGGAGCAATACTGGGCACGCTGCCGTGGCAACGTACGCACCGCGCTGGAGCAAACTGTGGAAATGCTCGACATGTATGGCCTGGAGCCTGAAATGGGCCATAAGGAATGCGGCGGCGTAAAGGGTCAAATTGACGGCGCAGGCCACATGACCCACGTTATGGAGCAGCTGGAGGTTGACTGGAAATTTGCCAGCGGCGTGCAGACCGGCGATAACGAGCTTCTGGCCCGCATCATCGTCAAGGAAGTCTTCCGCATGAACGGCCTCGAGGTTTCCTTCCAGGCTAAACCCATTCCGGGCGTAGCTGGCAGCGGCGAGCATACCCATGTGGGCATGGCTGCGAAGATGAAAAATGGCAAGATCATTAACCTCTTCTCCCCCACCGACATGCATAAGGAATTCCTCTCTGCCATCGGCTATGGCGCACTGATGGGCCTCTTGAAAAACTACGAGGTTACCAACCCCTTCATTTCCTGCACCATCGACTCCCTGAACCGTCTGAAACCCGGCTTCGAAGCACCTGTCTGCATCGTTACCAGCCTGGGTATGAGCCCTGATAACCCGTCCCGTAACCGCACCATCCTCGCGGGCCTCATTCGCGACCTGGATAATCCGAAGGCTACCCGCATTGAAATGCGTTCCCCGAACCCCTATACCAATACCTATATCGCTATCGCAGCCTTCTACCTGTCCTGCCTGGACGGCATCAAGGCCTGCGTAGAATCCGGCAAGGATCTGGCAGCACTGGAGAAGGAAATCTCCAAGCATGCAGGCGAGCCCGGCTTCTATCTGGAGGATGACCGTCAATACCGCACTGAGGACGACGTTTTCGAAGACTTCACTGCGGAAGAACGCAGCCGCCTCTTCGGCGAGCCCCCGGCAACCGTTTGGGAAAACCTGTGTGCCTTTGACAAATATCCTGAGAAGGTGGCAGTGCTCACTGCCGGCGATATCCTGAAAAAGGAATACATCGAGTCCTTCCGTCAGGGTGCGCTGATTCGCTGGACCACGGAGCTGGTAAACCGCGTAATCCCCGAATATTATCAAGCAGTTGTGGATATGAAGAAGCTGCATACTCCGGATAATTCCACTGACTGTGACCTGGCACTGTGGCACAAAATCCAGGTACTGCGTGCAAAATTAGCGAAGGATTCCTTCGAGGAGAAGAGCATCTTCACCGCTATTCGTCAAGCAGTCGCTGCAGGCGATTATGATACCGCCTCCGACCTGAAGCTGGAAATGGTTAAGACCATAGAAGAGTTGAAGGCATTGTACCATAACTATAAACAAAATATTATTGACTGATTAGTCACTCGTAAGAGACTTTTGTCATATATATAGTCCGAGATAGTCAAAAAATGGCTGGAGATAAGCAAAAAAGCTTGCCTCCAGCCTAATTTTTTGCATTTAAGTGTTGAGTTAATTCTGTTTTTATGGTAAAATGACTAGGATATAATACCAGAATTATTTGCATCCGCGGAAGGAAGGCGATGGATATGGTGGAACAGGTTAAGGACGTTCCTGCCTATATTCGCAAAATGTATGGTTATAATTCGTTTATGTGCAACTTTGGCGTACATATCGATGAGATAACCTGCGGTGGCGCAGTTGTCAGTATTGACATTGACCCTGCAAAGCATTTTAACCATCGAGGCATTTGCCATGGTGGTGTTTTGACAGCGCTGGCAGATTCCGTGCTCGGCGTTACCGGTGCTAGCGTAGGTGCAGCAGTGGCGACGCTGAATTTCAGCATGAATTTCATCCGCAATGTGCATAGTGCGGGTCGGGTCTACGTTAGGAGTAGGATTCGTCACCATGGACATACAACGATGGTAATTGAAGCAGAAATGTTCGATGCAGAGGATAAACTTATGGCCACGATATTAACAACGATGTTTGTCGTGGGTCACTTTGACGAAATACCCGCCAAATGGTGAGCCTTGGATCTTTGGATAGGGAGTGGGGGCACGGCCGTTCCGTGCAATGTTGAGTGTAATTAAGGAGGATATGATGGAGTTCGCATTAAACGAGGAACAATTAGAACTACAGGAAATGGTGAGGGAGTTTGTAGAAAAGGAAATTACTCCCTATGCTGCTGAAATGGATGCCGAGAACCATTGGCGTGAAGGCCTGCTGGAAAAAGCTAACGAAATGGGCCTGTTGAACGTTATCGTTCCGGAAGAGCTGGATGGCCCGGGCTTAGATAGCGTTGCTGTAGCTACTATTTATGAAGAGCTGGGCAAGGGCTGCGCAGGTGTTGCAACCTCTCTGGCAGCAAACAGCCTGGCAACTGTACCGGTACTTTTGGCTGGTACTGACGAGCAAAAGAAAATGTACTGCGACGTGCTGAACAACGGCGGTCTGGCTGCTTTCGCACTGACCGAGCCCGGTGCTGGCTCCGATGCTGGCGGCGTTTCCACTCGCGCAGAAAAGAATAAAGAAAACGGTACCTATACCCTGAACGGTACCAAAATGTTCATCACCAACGGTGGTCTGGCTGAGATTTTCCTGGTATTTGCTAATACCCGTAAAACCGGCGGTATCCGTGGTTTGACTGCCTTCATCGTTCCGAAAGGCACCCCCGGCTTCACCGTGGGCAAAAAAGAAAACAAGATGGGCATCCGTCCTTCCAATACCTGCGAGCTGGTACTGCAAGACGTTGTTATCCCTGAGTCCTATCGCGTAGGTCGCGAGGGCGAAGGCTTCCGCATTGCTATGAACACCCTCGACAGCGCTCGTCCCTTCGTTGGCGCTGTATCCGTAGGTATTGCTCAAGCTGCTCTGGATTGCGCTGTTAAATATGCTAAGGAGCGTCGTCAATTTGGTCAACCGATCGCTTCCTTCCAAATGGTTCAAGGCATGCTGGCTGACATGGCTATGAAGGTTGAAACCGCTCGTCTGATGGTGCAAAAGGCTTGCTGGATGCGCGATCAAGGCATGGAATTCTCCAAAGAGGCTGCTATGGCTAAATGCTATGCTGCTGATGTTGCTATGCAGGTTACCACTGACGCTGTACAGGTAATGGGCGGCTATGGCTATTCTAAAGAGTACCCCGTAGAGAAGATGATGCGTGACGCTAAGATCATGCAGATCTACGAAGGCACCAACCAAATCCAACGCCTCGTTATCGCTAACAAGCTGCTGTACTAATACAGAAATTCTTAATCGTACTCAACCCTTCCGCCTCGCTACGCTCGGCACCTCCCCTTGGAAGGGGAGGCTCTCTTCTCTCTTAAAATTAGGAGAAAGGCTCCCCTTAAAAGGGGAGCTGGCGCCGGAGGCGACTGAGGGGTTAAGTAACGCTCTTTTCACTCCCCCATCGATGATGGGGGAGTTTTTTGTTGCTTTTATTCACAAGTTGCTAAAAAGCTAAAGTACTAATTGGAACTTAGTATTATTAATAATTAAAGTATGCTAAACTAAAGTAAATAAATTTTAGCCCAGAATGCTTGCTTTTGCGTCAAAGTAATGTTAAAATATGAATTAACCTAAAATTAATATTATGTTCGTCTTTTTCAGGGTGACATTAACAAAGGTTATAGAGCAAATAATTGAGGCTAATAATAAAATGAAAAAGGATATTTTAACAATTACACGCAAATTACTGCATTTTATATTGTATGCTGCCTGTGGCATGGCAGGCATAGCTATGGTCATATGTTTGGCCTATCTTGATATTCAGGTGCATGGCGATATTACGGAAGAGTCCTATACGGAGATGGTGCAGGAGAGCCTGCTATTTATTTCCTCCTGGATTTTCTTCTATCTGGCACGCAGAAAAAAGGCACCGGGCCTTTATTTAGTCGCCGGCTTTTTAATGTGCATGTTTATTAGAGAATGGGACAGCGTTTTTGACCAAATTTTCCACGGTGCCTGGAAATATATCGCCATCCCTGCGGCCATCGCCTATTCCTATACAGCCTTGAAGCAGGGCAAGCAGCGCGTGCTGAGTAATCTGGCGGAGTTTATGGATCATGGCGCCTTTGATATTATGTCCTTAGGCATGGTAATTACCCTCGTTGTTTCCCGCATTCTGGGGATGAAGCTCGTGGCGATGCTCCTCGCCGGGCCTAATTATAACAGGGTTTTCAAGAATTTCCTCGAGGAGGGCTTTGAGCTGTACGGCTATTATTTTATTTTCGTAGCGTCGCTCCTGTATTTATATTCTGCCTTGCAGGAGGAGCAGGCAGAGCCCGTAATATGTGTTGAATCTCAAGCAGGCTAAGGCCTGCTTTTTTCTTTGCGCGCAGGGGGCTGCAGGAGGGGGAGAATGAGGATTTTTTATGATATTTACGTAAAGCATGTATTTTTATACTGTGATTGTGGTATAATATATCTGTAAAAGTATCTAAAAAACGCTGACTAGAGCAGCGTATAGACTAGGAGTTTCATTAATGATTTATTTTTGGGTGGCTGTTGCCGTAGTTATTGTGGACCAGCTGACGAAGCTGTATGTGGCGCAGCATTTTTTCGTAGGGGAGAGCGTGCCGGTGGTGCAAAATATTTTCCACTGGACGTATATTCTGAATCCCGGGGCCGCCTTTGGCATGCTGGAGGGCAGTAGATGGTTTTTCGTCATCATTGCGCTGGGCGTGATGGCCTGCATCTGGTATCTGCGCAAGGATATTGTGGCGTACGGCCCGTGGAGCTGCTATGGTGCAGCCCTATTTGGCGGGGGCGCGCTGGGCAATCTGATTGACAGAGCTCGGCAGGGACTCGTGATTGACTTTTTTGATTTTCGCGTTTGGCCCGTGTTCAACGTGGCCGATATTGGTATTTGTGTGGGAGTGGGCTGCATTATTTGGAGCATTCTCCTGACGGAATGGAAGGATAAACCGCAGCATGAGTGAAGAAATGAAGCAGGATAATTTAATCAGTGACGAGCTGCAGGAGGCTGCAGGTCCCGAGGTAGTGACGCTCGCTATTACCGCCGAGCAGGCAGGTCAGCGTGCCGATGTGGCGCTGGCGGTGCTTTTGGAGGTGACGCGTTCCAATATGCAGAAGCTGCTGGACGAGGGACGCGCTGTGAAGCAGCAAAATGGCAAGGTGCTGAAGGCTAATTATAAGCTGAAGGCGGGGGACGAGATTGTGGTGACATTGCCCGAGCCCCAGCCCCTGGACGCGCAGCCGGAGAATATTCCCCTGGATATTATTTATGAGGATGAGGATGTTATCGTCGTGAATAAGGCGCGCGGCATGGTGGTACACCCGGCAGCGGGCAATTATAGCGGTACGCTGGTGAATGCGCTGCTGTACCATTGCCAGAATTTGTCCGGGATTAACGGCGTGATTCGCCCGGGTATTGTGCATCGCTTGGATAAGGATACGAGTGGCATCATGATTTGCGCGAAAAATGATGAGGCGCATCTGTCCCTGTCCCAGCAGATTCAGGCGAAGACGGCGCAGCGTACGTATCTGGCCGTGGTCCGTGGCAATATTAAGACGGATAGCGGTACGATTGAGACGCTGATCGCGCGTGATAAGAATGACCGCAAGAAGATGGCCGTGGTGAAGGAAAATGGGCGTGACGCCATCACGGATTATGAGGTGGTGGAGCGCTTTGGCAAATATACACTGGTGCGCTGCAGGCTGCGCACGGGGCGTACGCACCAGATTCGCGTGCATATGGAGTATTTGGGCTATCCTTTAGTTGGTGATCCGAAATATTCGCCGATGAAGACGCCCTTTGCGATTAATGGGCAGGCACTGCATTCGCAGACGCTGGAGTTTACGCACCCGCGTACGGGCGAGCGCCTGAAGTTTGAGGCGCCGCTGCCGGAGGATATGCATAAGATTATTACCCGCCTGCATTTGGGCCAATTTAATTAATTCGTTTAACCTTAGCTCGTAGGGAGAGCGTATTTAGATACAAATTTTTATTAGAGGTGACTTATAATGAGTAAATTTGTTAAAAAGAATGTAATTATGGATGCTGACGCTATGCGTCGTGCGATTGTGCGCATTGCTCATGAGATTATTGAAAGAAATAAGGGCGTAGAGGATGTTGTTTTAGTTGGCATTCGCACTCGTGGCGTGCCTCTGGCAGAGCGTCTGGCTGCAGCTATTAAGGAAATCGAAAATGTGGAGGTTCCCGTGGGCATGCTGGATATCACTCTGTATCGTGATGACCTGTCCACGCTGGCTTATAACCCTATTTGCCATGGTACCGAGATTGACTTTGACCTGAGCGGCAAGACTGTGATTCTGACTGACGACGTGCTCTACACCGGTCGCACTATTCGCTGCGCTCTGGACGCTATTATCGACATGGGTCGTCCGAAGGCTATTCAGCTGGCAGTTTTGATTGACCGTGGTCATCGTGAACTGCCGATTCGTGCAGATTTTGCTGGCAAAAATGTGCCCACCTCTCGCAAGGAGGCTATTAATGTGGCTCTGTCCGAGCAGGATGGTCTGGACGAGGTTGTTATTGGCGATATCGAGGACTAAGACTAGGGGCCTTTGTTAAGGCTTAGAGCTTAAAGGCATTACTTGAAGTGAGGGAATAGGTATGGAACAGGCAGAGGTTTTGCGTAATAAATTATTGGGCGAGACGCTGATTAAAAATTTGACGAAACGTGGCTTTGGTGCTTATTATTGTGCGACGAAGGAGGAGGCTCTGGCGAAGGCCTTGGAGCTGATACCTGAGACGGACGTGGTGGCATGGGGTGGCTCCGTTTCCTGCAAGGAAATTGGCCTTCTGGAGGCTGTGAAAAAGCGTAATCCTGTGATCGATAGGGAAATCGCCGAGACGCCGGAGGAGAAGCAGGAGCTGATGCGCAATGCGCTGCTGTGCGATACCTTCCTGATGAGCAGCAATGCGATTAGCAAGGATGGCCAGCTGGTGAATATTGATGGCAATGGTAACCGTGTGGCGGCGATGATTTTCGGGCCGAAGCAGGTTATTATGATTTGCGGCATGAATAAGGTGGTTGGCACGCTGGAGGCGGCACTGGACAGGGCGCGCAGTGTGGCAGGGACTATTAATGCGTCACGCTTTGCGGGGCTGGATACGCCGTGCGCTAAGTTGGGGGTGTGCGCGGATTGTGCGAAGCCGGAGAGTATTTGTAGTCAGGTTGTGATTTCGCGGACTTGTAGAGTGCCTGGCCGCATTAAGGTTGTTTTAGTAGGCGAAAGCTTAGGTTTTTAACAATCCCGTCGATAAGGGGCCA
>JAXEPX010000016.1:0-3272 GCA_034117325.1 Phascolarctobacterium sp.
AAGCTAGTTCTGTTGATTGAACGAAGAATGCATAAGACCGGCATGAGCTGTGAAGAGGTTATGGAGGATTTAGATTGTACTCCTGAGGAACGGAGTCAGTATTATGCATATGTAGCTAGTAAAAAAGAGTAGAACTTTAGATTGGTATTTCCTGACTATAGTTTCTAAGCTTCAAAGAATAGCTAAAATATAAAAAACTGGGTTTCTACAGCTAATTATTGTGTTAACTGTTAAGAAATCCAGTCTTTTTTGCTTTTGTTCGTAGTTTAGATAATGCTTAACAGCAGGCTTCGCAGATACCTACGTGCGCTTAGCTTATTAGCAAATACCTGAGTTGAAGATACAAAAAAAGCACTTCGATTACTCGAAGTGCTAAATTTCGTGGTGGGCGCTAACGGGATCGAACCGCTGACATTCTGCTTGTAAGGCAGACGCTCTCCCAGCTGAGCTAAGCGCCCGAATGGTGACCGGTGGGGGAATCGAACCCCCGATACCGCCGTGAAAGGGCGGTGTCTTAACCGCTTGACCAACCGGCCAGGTGGCTCCCCGAGTAGGACTCGAACCTACGACGCCCTGATTAACAGTCAGGTGTTCTACCGACTGAACTATCGGGGAATGATACCGAATGCTGTGCGATTTTGTGTGTCGCTCAACATCACGAATGTTATTATAAGGCTTTGCAAGACTTTTGTCAACACTTTTTTCAAGATTTTTTTCGAAAAAGTCTTAAGCCTCTACTTTTACGACAATCTTTTGTACATGCTGCGGTGCTGCTTCGCCACAGCAGCCGTTGGAGCAGTTCGGACGGTGCAGCTCCCAAGGGAAGAAAATAGCGAAGTCGCCAGCGTTTAAAACAGCGCAGTTCTTTTCCTTAGGATCCTCGTAGAAAATAACGTCATCTTTTTCAGCTCTGTTTTCCGTTTCTACGCAAGCTTCCGTCAGCGGGGTGAACCAAATGGTCTCGCTGCCCTCCGCCACATATTGCACATCGATATATTGATTGTGCTTCTCGGGGCGGCGTTCTGCCTTGGGCTCGGTGTCATAGGTGTTCACGCGGGCGAAAACTCTGCGACCGTCGATTTCGTATTCGCCATTGGGCACCTTGCTGAAATCAGTAGCGGCGATATAGGCGAGAGCCTGAGCCAGACGAGGACTAACATAGGGGATGAGCTTCAAAATATCATTTTTATTACCAGTAAGCATAATGCTGTGCCTCCTTGAGATTATCTAGCTGGGTTATGTTTTTGGTCAAGCTTAGGGCTTAGCTCCAGCTGGCTATATTATAGCTTAATTATAGCAGACTGTCCGTTTGTTGACAATGTGACAATATAATGTGAGAATATGATAATCCAACAATGTGTTATTGCGTTAATGTGGCAAGGAGAGCGCGAAGAGACTCTTCTCAAAAGCGCGCCCTCTATGGTATAATAAAATGTCAGATTATGTACTAAAATAAGCGCTCTGCGCTCTAATTATGTAAATAAGAAAGAGGTTCTTGATGAGTTATTTGAATGTCACCAATGTCTCCCATTCCTTTGGCGGTCGCCAGATTTTAGAAAATGTTTCCTTTAAGCTGCAGCGTGGCGAACATGTGGGTCTCGTGGGCGCTAATGGCGAGGGTAAATCCACCTTTTTAAATATCGTGACGGGTCATGTGCTGCCCGACGATGGCAAGGTAGAATGGCCTGGTAAGGCTACCGTCGGCTATCTGGATCAGCAGAGCACTCTGCAAAAGGGTATGACCATCCGCGAGGTGCTGCATACTGCCTTTGATGCTCTCTATGAAAAGGAGCAGCAGATGCTGGAATACTACGAAAAAATGGGCGATGCTAGCCCTGAGGAAATGGATAAAATGATGAACGCCGTGGGCGAGATTCAGACCGAGCTGGAGCATGCAGGCTTCTATTCCCTCGATAGCAAGATTGAGGAATTTGCTAATGGTCTGGGTCTGGGCAGCATTGGCCTAGATAAGGACGTCAGCGAGCTTTCCGGCGGCCAGCGTAGCAAGGTTCTGTTGACGAAGCTGCTTCTGCAGAATTCCCAAATTCTGCTTCTCGACGAGCCCACGAACTATCTCGACGTGGAGCATATCGAATGGCTGACGAAATTCCTGCAGGAATATGAGCATGCCTTCATTCTTATTTCCCATGATGTGCCCTTCTTAAATAATGTTTGCAACGTAATTTACCATCTGGAGAATTGCGAGCTGACTCGCTACAGCGGTAACTATGATAAATTCCAGGAAATGTACGCTATCTATCAGGCACAAAAGGCTAGCGCTTACGAGCGCCAGCAGCAGGAGGTGGCGAAGCTGGAGGACTTCATTGCCCGCAATAAGGCGCGCGTGGCTACCACTAATATGGCCAAAAGCCGTCAGCGCAAGCTGGATAAGATGGAAATGATTGAAAAGCCGCGCGAAAAAATTAAACCGACCTTTATCTTTAAGGAAGCACGTACGCCGAGCCGTTATCTCGTTGAGGCGAAGGATCTCGTACTGGGCTACGATAGCGCCCTGACCCGCCCTGTAACCTTCAATCTGGAGCGTGGCCAGAAGATTGCCATTCGCGGTGTCAACGGTTTGGGTAAAACTACGCTTTTGAAGACAATTCTTGGCATTATTCCTCCCTTCAGTGGCAAGGTGGAGCTTGGAGAATTCCTGGAGCCTGGCTACTTCGAGCAGGAGGAGCGCGAGAAGAACGACAAGACTGCGCTTGAGGATGTGTGGGACGCTTATCCCGGCATGACGAACTACGAGGTGCGTGCCGCGCTGGCTGGCTGCGGACTGACTAATGAGCATATTACCAGCAAGGTTTTCGTATTGAGCGGTGGCGAGGCTGCTAAGGTGCGCCTGTGCAAGGTCATGCTCAGGGAAGTCAACTGGCTGGTACTGGACGAGCCCACGAACCATCTGGATGTAGATGCTAAGGAAGAGCTGCAGCGTGCGCTGAAGGCGTTTAAGGGCAGCGTTCTCTTGGTAAGCCATGAGCCGGAGTTCTACGAAGGTTGGGTGGATAAGGTGTTGAACATCGAAGATTGGACGACTAAAATTATCTAGTTCAATAGCGGCGTTCCATAATACGCCATCTACTTCACAATCACTCCCTCGACGTACTACTAGTACGCCGTCGGTCGTGATTGCTCGTATCTGACGCATTCTGAAACGCCCATAGGCGTGGGCGGTAGTAAAATAATGTAAACTTAAAGCAAAGGAGGATTTACAGTGGCTAAAAAGAGATTACCGGTGGGCATCGAGAGCTTTGCTGAAATTAGGA
>JAXEPX010000017.1:0-12558 GCA_034117325.1 Phascolarctobacterium sp.
TGAGCAGGATTTGAATGCGGCGTATCTTGATAATCTCAAGCGTAACGAGCTCATTTATAAGCATTATCTGAAATACCATCCGCAGCGGGCGCTGGGCTTCTGCTGCTCGCGGGCGCACGCCGAGATGATGGCGCGCGATTTTTGTGCGCGGGGCGTGCCTGCTGTGGCGGTGTATAGCAATGCGCAAAGCGAATACGCTGTGGATAGGCAGGAGGCTATTAGCCGCCTGATTCGAGGCGAGCTTAAGGTGATTTTTTCCGTGGATATGTTCAATGAGGGCGTGGATATTCCCTCGGTGGACATGGTCATGTTCCTGCGGCCTACGGAGTCCCCTGTGGTCTTTTTGCAGCAGTTGGGGCGTGGCCTGCGCCTTTCCAAGGGTAAAAAATACCTGAACGTGCTGGACTTTATCGGCAATTATGCGAAGGCTGAGCGGGCGCCCTTCCTGCTAGCGGGCTCGCGGACGGCAGGCGGTGGCACGGGTGGAGCGCGCAGCTTTACCCAGCTGGATTACCCTGACGATTGTCTAGTAGATTTTGATATGCCCTTAATTGACCTCTTTGAGCGGCTCACGAAGCGGCGCATGAATATACGTGAGCATATTGCTGCGGAATTTATTCGCGTGCAGGAGCTGCTCGGCGGCAAGGTGCCCACGCGCAGGGAGCTCTTTACCTATATGGAGGATAATATTTACGCACTGTGCTTGAAGAACACAAAGGAGAATATTTTTAAAAATTATCTGGAGTATAGGGCGCAGCAGGGACTGCTCAGTGAGGCAGAGCTGGAGCTGTATCACGGACCGGGCAGGGAGCTTTTGCATCTTGTGGAGACAACGGATATGACAAAGGTCTATAAGATGCCCGTGCTGATGGCCTTTTATAACCATGGCAATATTCGTCTGCAGGTCAGTGAGGAGGAGCTTTTGGCAAGCTGGAAGGAGTTCTTTAGCCAGGGGACGAATTGGCAGGATTTAAAGAAGGACATTACGCGCGAGGAGTATCTGGCGATTAGTGATAAAGCGCATTTGGGGAATATTTTGCGTAATCCTGTGAAATTCCTGAAGGCGAGCGGCAGGGGCTTTTTCGTGGAGCGGGATGGCTATCCCATCGCGCTGGCAGAGGCGCTGGCGGGGGCTATTAGTAATCCTGCTTTCGCGGCAGAGCTGAAGGACATTATTGAGTATAGGACGCTGGAGTACTATAGAAGTAGATACGAGGCGAAGAAGTAGGGAGTGTAACCTTAGTCCGTCTTGTTATGATTTAACTGTCTGCGAGAATTTACTTAACCCCTCAGTCAGCTTCGCTGACAGCTCCCCTTGTAAGGGGAGCCTTTCATTTAGCTTTTATTGAAAAAGTATGTACAAAATGTGCGCTTAGTGTGCACGAAAATTTGTTCCTCTCGCGATTTGCGAGTAATAAAAATATAGCATATTTGTCTCTTGGTAATATACAGTAATAAGAGGTCATTATGCCATAGGAGGTTTTATCATGTTGAAATATATTGTAATCGGTGCGCTGGTGGTTGCTGGTTTGGGCGTTTTGGGCTGCGGTGGCGCGAAGGCCGGGGCTAGCTCTAATAGCGGTGCCGGGGCTTTGGTGAGCTATGAGGAGCTGAGCAGTAAATTAGCCAAAAAGGAGCAGTTCGTGCTGCTGGATGTGCGTACGCAGGAGGAGTTTGCCTCCGGGCATATCGAGGGCGCAGTGCTGCTGCCCTATGATGAGGTGGAGAAGAAGGCGGCAGGGCTGCTGCCGGATAAGGAAAAGGCTATTATCGTGTACTGCCGCAGTGGTCGCCGCAGTGCCATTGCGGCCGAGAGTCTGCGAGGTCTGGGGTATAAGGACGTGCGCGACTTTGGCGGCGTGAACCGTTGGCAGGGGCAGCTGGTGAAATAAGGAGCCATTTTTATGTATTTTAGCTACGGCGAGAAGGAAATTAATTATCTAAAAAAGAAGGATAAGCGGCTCGGGGCTGCGATTGAGCAGGTGGGGCGGATTGAGCGCGTGGTGGATAGCGACCTGTTCTCCTCCGTGGTGCATCATATCGTGGGGCAACAGATTTCCAGCAAGGCTCAGGCTACTATTTGGCAGCGTCTCGTGGACACTCTGGGCGCGGTGCAGGCCGAAAATATCGTCGCGCGCGAAGCGTCCGAGCTGCAGGCCCTGGGCATGAGCATGCGCAAGGCGGAATACATCCGTGATTTTGCTCTGAAGGTGCATACTGGTGCCTTTGACCTGGAGCGCATAGCCTCCTTGCCAGATGGCGAGGCCATCAAGGAGCTCGTGAGCCTCAAGGGCATCGGCGTGTGGACGGCGGAGATGATTCTGCTCTTTTGCCTGCAAAGGCCGGATATCTTAAGCTACGATGACCTCGCTATTCAGCGGGGGCTGCGCATGCTGTACCACCATAAGAAAATTGACCGCCATCTATACGAAAAGTATAAAAAACGCTATAGCCCCTATGGCAGCGTGGCCAGCCTTTATATCTGGGCCGTGGCCGGTGGCGCCGTTCCCGGAATGCGGGGCTATGGAGAAAATAAATAAGAATATTTTTCGTTTTTCTTTATTATTTTAGTGCAATTAGGTATAATATAAGCTGAGAGGCTGTTTATTGAAGGGAGCGTGTTAACATGGGAATGTTTGTTAATTCCAGTAATGGAGCGTTTCAGGTCGCGCTCAATTCTGAAATCTACGTCGATAAAACAGAACTTATCAGCTATACTAATAGAGTTATGAATACTCTACAGGGATATATCTGTAACAGCAGACCGAGGAGATTTGGCAAATCAATTACAGCTAATATGTTGACGGCCTACTATAGCAGGGGCTGTGATTCAGAGGCAATGTTTTCTGGCTTAGAGATTAGCAAAACTCCAGATTTCAAGAAGCATCTTAATAAGTATGATGTAATTCATCTGGATATTCAATGGTGCCTTGAACCCGCTGGTGGTGCAGAGCATGTTGTTTCCTATATTATGGCTAAAACCATAGAGGAGCTGCGGGAGTATTATCCGATGGAGCTGCCTGAAAATATTAATTCTCTGCCAGAGGCCTTGTCACTAATTAACACAGCAACTGGCAAAAAGTTCATTGTTATTATTGACGAGTGGGATGTACTTATTCGTGATGAAGCTATAAATAATAAAATTCAGGAAGATTATATTAGCTTTTTGAGAGCAATGTTTAAAGGAGTAGAGCCCACAAAGTATATCCAGCTTGCATACCTTACCGGTATATTGCCCATCAAAAAGGAAAAGACTCAGTCGGCACTGAATAACTTTAAGGATTATTCTATGTTGAATGCTGGACCATTAGCGCCTTATGTGGGCTTCAAGGAAAATGAGGTACGGAATTTGTGTTCTAAGTACCAACAGGATTTTGACGAAGTTTGCAGATGGTATGATGGATATAAGCTTGGGAAATACCATGTTTATAATCCTAATGCAGTGGTAAACCTGATGCTTGAGGGTGATTTTCAGAGCTTTTGGTCAGGAACTGCATCTTATGAAGCTATTGTTCCCCTTATTAACATGGATTTTGATGGACTAAAAAATGCCATTATCGAGATGCTTTCTGGTGAATATGTTCCGGTAGATGTGACTTCTTTTCAAAACGATACGAAGAGCTTTGCCAATAAGGATGATGTTCTTACTTATCTGATTCATTTAGGTTATCTTGGCTATGAGCAAAATACAAGAACTGCTTTTGTACCTAATGAGGAAATCAGGCAAGAATTGATTCGAGCTACGAAACGCAAAAAATGGAATGAGTTGCTAGACTTCCAAAAGGAGTCAGAGAAATTACTAGATGCAACCTTGCGTTTGGATGGGGAAGCTGTTGCTATGGGTATTGAAAAGATCCATATGGAATATGCTTCGACAATTCAATACAACAATGAAAATTCTTTAAGTAGTGTTTTGGCTATAGCTTATCTTAGTTCAATGCAGTATTATTTTAAGCCTGTGCGTGAATTGCCAGCAGGCAGAGGTTTTGCCGATTTTGTTTTTATTCCTAAGCCTGAATATAGGGAATATTATCCTGCAATAGTTGCAGAACTAAAATGGAATAAAAATGTCCAAACGGCAGTAAATCAGATTAAAGATAAGCGGTATCCAGCTTCTATAGTTGACTACACAGGTGAAATATTGCTAGTAGGAATAAGCTATGATACTACTAGCAAGGA
The DNA here is from genome assembly GCA_034117325.1 of Phascolarctobacterium sp. Lineage (GTDB taxonomy): Bacteria > Bacillota > Negativicutes > Acidaminococcales > Acidaminococcaceae > Phascolarctobacterium_A. Next base: position 4,180 of record JAXEPX010000017.1, read on the forward strand.
ACATCACTGTTTAATCGAGAAGTACGGGAAAGAAGTATAAATTAGGTAAGGATGAAAGCGTCAAATAAACCGCCGGATTAATCGGCATTAACTCTAATAGTATACTATCTGCGTAGACTTGTAGTTTGCGCAGATTTTTGTTATAGTCTAGCCAACTACATGCAACTACAAAATATACTTCATGAGAGTTGGTGAGATTAATGGATAATAGTTTAAAACTAGTCATTGTTGATTTATAATTAAAACTGACCCACCTTTAACGTTGAAATTTGACCCACTCAAAGATTAAATTCTATAGAAAATATTTCTAAATCTGCTTAAGTTTGACACTTAGAATTGCCCCACCTGCAAACAATAATATATACTTCTTTTTGTGTTCCAAACACATAAAGGAGGGCAAGGATGGTGAAAGATATGCAGGATTGGATGAGGTTATTCTTCTGCATTTCTGAAATTTGTCAAAAACATGGTCTTAACCTAGACGATTTTCTTGGTAAGGCAAAGGCGAGTGTGTAGATATATATTAAAAAGGAAGGTCTGTTTGTTAAGGCTGACTTTGATGTCTCGATATACTACTAAGAGCAGTTTTTGAATGGTATAATAGCATAAAGGAGATGATACTATGGCATTGCCGTACAAGATTGTGCCGCTAGGAATTAACCCTGAGCTAGTAAAGTTGGCAAACGCTGCTATAGAAGAGTTGGCAGAAGAGTTTCATATCTGTGAGGCAGAAAACAAAGAGGCTGAAGAATACGCAAGAATAGGTATGGGGAACTCGACCTTTATTGCAAGTGACCCGGACAGTATGTTTAGGGAGATAACTTGGTTGAGGTTGTTTTATTACTTACGGGTATCTCGCCACAAGCGCCCCAATCTAGCTAACCTTGAGCACATTAACCTCAAGGTCGAAGTATGCGAGAGAGGGTTAAAGTTTTATTATAAAGGACATCTCATCACCTAAGGAGGTCAAGCAATGTTAAAGATTATCCGAGCACTCGGCGAAGAGCAATCAGCTATAGTCCAAGATGACAAATCGCGCCGATACTTTTCCTTCTCCACTAAAGATATGCTCGGCGAATATTACGCTGCATCAAGATGTAACAAGAAAGGCGTAATATATCCCAGCTCTACGATGTATGCCGTGGCTCCTGTGCTTTGGAAAAAGCATAAAGACAAACACAACGAGGAAGCGGATGTTTTATGCTATGAGTTCGGTAGAAACACTATCTATGCTTTTGCCGAAATCAAGGGGCAAGCAGACGGTGTCATGTACGATGACCACATAGACTTTACCTCTATTTCACGCAGCGATATTTACGATAACGAAGAAGAACTTGACGATTTCAAAAACGAGTTCTACGGGAAGGGCATATCCGGCGTGAATATATTCTGGAGTTTTTTCTATGAACAAGATGGCAAAAAGACGTTGATAGGTGGCTCTGGATATGATGTGTGCATATCCCCCGACCTAGATTTCTTATTTAAGCACCTCAAGTAACACAAGGAGGTATACATTGTGTTAAAAATCATCAGGCCATTAACACATAAGCAGCCAGCCATTGTCCAAGATAGCAAGGCGAACGAATTCTTTTGCTTTACACACGAAGATTGGACGGGCGAGTATTATTGTGCTTCAAAGTGTGAAGCGGGCGGAACTATGGATGGTATTAGTAAGCAGCGTCCCATTGTTCCTGTGTTGTGGAAAACGCACAAAAGCGAACATGATAAAACCGCAGAAACTTTATGCTACGAATTTGGCGAAAGCATTATATATGCTATCGCCGAGGCTGAAGCGTACTCTGGTGTAGGTAATCCTGACGATGAAGATGACTGCGATTATGATGCTTCAGACGGTGGTGTTTTTGATAACGAAGAAGAGCTTGAAGAGCTGAAAAGGGAGTTCATGTCTAAGCATTTAGACTTTAATATTCATGTGACTTTTCTTTACGAAAACGGCGACAAATATACCACTATCAAGGAAACCGACATGGAAGTATCCGGCAATCCTTCATATGTTTGTTGAGATATAACGCTTAAATCGTTAAAAGGCGGGTGCATTACGCACTCGCTTTTTTTTGTGCCTGTTTTTCTATTCGCGCGTCCGATAGTTAAACACCTTAATCAGCCCAAACTGGATTGCGCATTCTCTAGCATACCCAATTCCAGCATCTCGCAGTTGATAATACTTGTCATCGTTTATATCTAGGTCGATACAGGTATGTATCCTTGCTTCGTTCTCAAAGAATCTTCTGCGTAAGACCTTGTTTACTAACGGCTCGTCTTCAAAGAAGCTCATCGTTTGTTCTATAACGACAAGCCATTTTTCTGGTTGAGATATAACATCTTCGTTGAGTTTATCAGCGTTGATTATAATTTTGGGTATAGGCGCATAATATCCCCTAGTCCATACGAATACGTCTCATTGCTACCGTCTTGCCCCAAATAATGTATCTAAGTTACTTGGTGTCACATTTGACGAAAACAGGCATGCGTGACTACGGGGAAAAGAAAATATCCTCTAGTTCACGCTGATTGTCAAGCGTTAAGAAAAACGTTACAAATTTACTGCAAAATTGCGAAAAAATGTTACGTTATCCTCTCAAAATACAAGAAAAACGTTACAAATTACCTAGTAAAATTTAAGAAAAACGTTGCAAAATGAGTGTGGAGATGTAAAAAATAATCCCCATCGCTAATAATAGTGATGGGGATATTTGCATATGGAGTTAGGGCTTGAGTACGAGGCTAATGCTCTTAGTAATGCACAGCCTTATTATTCAGCAGATTAAAGCCAGCCTCGAGAAGCTTCGTCTTAATCTCGTCGATTTGCGCCTGGTCGCGGGTCTCGAGCTCCAGCTTCAGATAGCAGCCAGTGATGGGCATATTCACATCACTGCGGTTGTGCTGCACGCCAACCACGTTGGCGCCACAGTTGCTGACAATCTCGCTCACCTGACGCAGCTGGCCCGGACGGTCGTCCAGTACGATAACGAGGTCCGCCTTGCGACCGGTGGTGATTTGACCGCGGGTAATAACGCGGGAAAGAATATTCACGTCGATATTGCCGCCGGAAACGAGGCAGACAGCCTTTTTGCCAGCGAGCGGCAGCTTATTAAAGAGAGCTGCGGCCACGGGGGTAGCACCTGCGCCCTCGGCGATGAGCTTTTGCTTCTCCATGAGGGTGAGGATGGCAGTAGCGATTTCGTCCTCGCTCACAGTGACGATTTCGTCGACATATTTGCTAATGATTTCAAAGGTGTTTTCGCCCGGGGTCTTCACAGCGATGCCATCGGCAAAGGTGTTGACCTTATCCAGGGTCTCATATTTATGGTCGCGGAAGGCATTGAACATGCTAGCTGCGCCGGCTGCCTGTACGCCGTAGATTTTGACGTCGGGACGCAGGCTCTTGATGGCAAAGGCTACGCCACTGATGAGGCCGCCGCCACCGATGGGCACGATGACTGCTTCCACGTCGGGCAATTGGTCGAGGATTTCCAGGCCAATGCTGCCCTGACCTGCGATAACGAGCTCGTCATCATAGGGGTGGATGAAGGTCATGCCGGTTTCTTCCTGCATTTGCACAGCGCGGTCGTGCGCTTCGTCATAGGCGCCGGGCACGAGCTCTACCTGTGCGCCGAGACGTTTGGTGTTTTCCACCTTCATGATGGGCGCACCGTCGGGCATGCAGATAACGCTCTTGATGCCCATTTTCGTAGCGGCGAGGGCTACGCCTTGGGCGTGGTTGCCAGCGCTGCAGGCGATTACGCCTTTAGCTGCTTCTTCCGGGGTGAGTTGACTGATTTTGTAGTAGGCGCCGCGAACCTTGAAGCTGCCGGTGACCTGCAGGTTTTCTGTCTTTAGGTACAGGTCGAGGCCGTCTGCGAGGTGCGGTGCGGCGATGAGGTCGGTTTTGCGTGCTACGCTTTTGAGGACGAAGGACGCATGGTAGATTTTGTCGAGTGTGAGCATGGAAACACTTCCTTTTTTCCCTTATTTAAAAAGAACAACATAGATGGTAAATGTAGTTTGCATAGATGGTTAGAAATTCGCAATTAGATATCGGCAGCTCACTTCGATTTGCGGCCGTTCATTTCGTGGGGTTCAATTGGATGCTTCGGGGTACACTCTTGTTCGCAGAAAGCGCAAGCATATTGAACCACTCGCATCCATTGAACCAGCCACTCATTCACTGCAAATCTCAATGTTCGCTAGCCGATAAGCTAATTGCTTATTTTACTAGTTACTTTCTGATGCAAAAATGCTAGAGCTATTCGACAGCGAAGCGGTGATAATGGTAAAGCCCTTTTTTTGCGGAGCTTTTTTGGGCGAGCAAAAAAAGCGACGTTTCCCGCGCTTTCTAAAAGCGCGCACTTTCTTGCTTCTTCTTTGGTGACAAAGAAGAAGGATGAGAATTAGATAAGCATAAAAATAAACTACAATTTACACATACTAAAAGTATAAAGTCTCTTTCCATTAACGTCAAGTAGAGTGAGACGAATTTTGTGCTTGATATGTACAATTCATAGCGAAATAGTGTATAATAAGATAATATAATGTTGCTGAAATGAAAGGAGCTTGAAGATAGATATGGATAATTGGATTGAGGTAAATGTGGCTGTGACGCACGAGGCAGTGGAGGCTGTGAGCGAGGTGCTCACCGAGGCTGGCTCCAAGGGCGTGGCCATCGAGGACCCGCAGCTGATTAACGACCTGCGCAATAGCGGCACCTGGGAGCTGTGCGACATCCCCGAGCAGGAGAATACAGAAATTGTTACCGTCAGCGGCTATTATGCTGACGACGACAAGCTGCAGGCACGCCTGGCATATATTGATGGCGAGCTTGCGGCAATTGAAGAGCGCATTGGCAAATATCGTTTTGGCAATACGCGCTTCCGCAAGCTGTCCGAGCAGGATTGGGCAAATGAATGGAAGCAGTACTTCCATGTGACGCACGTGGGCAAGAGCCTCGTGATTAAGCCCAGCTGGGAGGAGTATACGGCGCAGGCAGGCGAGCATGTGATTGAGATTGACCCTGGTATGGCCTTTGGTACGGGCACGCACCACACGACGAATATGATGATGGAGCGCGTGGAGAAGGTGATGCATCAGGATGCGACGGTGTTCGACGTGGGCACCGGCAGTGGTATTTTGGCGATTGCGGCAGCGCTGTGCGGTGCTAAAGAGGTTAAGGCCGTGGATATCGATGGCGTTGCTGTGCGCGTGGCCGAGGAGAATGTGGCTAATAATCACCTGAGCGACAAGATTGAGGTGCGCGAGGGCGATCTGCTGCATGGCACGGAGGGTCAGGCTGATATTATTATCGCTAATATTATTGCGGATATTATTATTATGCTGCTGCCCGATATTCCCGTGAAGCTGAAGGACGATGGCATTTTCCTCGCCAGTGGCATTATCGAGGAGCGCATGCAGGACGTTGTTGACGCAGCTAAGGAGCAAGGCCTGAAGCTGGACGCTGTTGATCGTCGCGGCGGCTGGTGCGTGCTGCAATTTGTGAAGTTCTAGCGTGACTGCCCATAAGGCACCATATGCTTCAGCGCGGCTCGTAGGAGAAATATATAAAGAGGTAATTACTTATGCATAGATTTTTTATCCCTCAGCTCTATGCTGAGCAGATGACAATTGAGGGCGTGGATGCGCGGCATATCAGTAAGGTGCTGCGGATGCAGCCCGGTGCCCAGCTGCAGATTGTCAGCGACGATGGCGTGAGCGCGATGGCGGAGATTACCGCCATCGATAGCGAGAGCGTCACTGTGCGCTGCCTGGAGAAGCTGGCCGAGAGCCACGAGCCCCGCGTGAAGCTGGTGCTGGCGCAGGGTCTGGCGAAGGGCGAAAAAATGGACTTCATCATCCAGAAGGCCGTGGAGATGGGCGCCTACAGCGTCATCCCCGTGGCTATGGAGCACTCCGTGGTGCGTCTGGACGGCGCTAAGGCTGCCAAAAAGGTGGAGCGCTGGCAAAAGATTGCCGAGAGCGCAGCAAAGCAGAGCAAGCGCGACATTATCCCCGAGGTGCAGCCTGTGCAAAGCGTCAAGGAGATGCTGGCTAATGCCAATTGCGCGACGAAAATCATCGCCTACGAATGCGAGGACCGCTTGAGCCTGAAGGCTGCGCTGCGCGCCGAGGAAGCGCGTCTGGCGGAGGCAGGGGGCATCAGTGAGCTGCTCCTCATTATTGGCCCGGAGGGCGGCATCAGCGAAAGCGAGCTGGAGCAGGCGCGGGCAGCGGGGGCGCTCCCCGTGAGTCTGGGTAAACGTATCCTGCGCGCGGAGACGGCAGGGCTTGTCGCCATCAGCGCTATTTTCTACGAGACAGGTGACCTAGGTGATTAAGCTCGCTGAGTAAATAGCAGAGCTGACTTACGCTAGCAATATTAGTAATCTCAAGCAGATTCTAACTTTAGGAGACTGACATACATGAGAAAAATAGCTTTTTATACCTTGGGCTGCAAGGTAAATCAGGCGGATACAGCCAGCATGGAGGGCATCTTCCGCCAGGCGGGCTACGAGGTGGTGGACTTTGGCGCGCCAGCCGACGTTTACCTCATCAATACCTGCGTCGTGACTAATACGGGTCAGCGCAAATCCCGCCAGATTATTAACCGCGCTGTGCGCAAGAATCCGCTCTCCCTCATCGTCGTGACGGGCTGCTACCCGCAGACGGCGCCGGAGGAGGTGCGTGCCATTGCAGGCGTGGACGTCATCATCGGCAACCAGGAGCGCGGTCGCATCGTGGAGCTGGTGGAAGAGGCGCTCCAAGCTAAGCACACGGAGATTCTCGACAATGTGCAAAAAATGACCGTGGACACGAAGTTCGAGGAGCTGGGCGTGGGCACGGAGACTGATAAAACACGCGCCTTCTTGAAGATTCAGGAGGGTTGCAACCAATACTGTACCTACTGCATCATTCCCTATGCACGTGGTCCGCTGCGCAGCCGCAGCCTCGAGAGCATTCGCACCGAGGTGGCGAAGCTCGTCGCTGCTGGCTACAAGGAGGTCGTGCTCATCGGTATTCACCTGGGCTGCTATGGCAAGGAATTAGCCAAGGATGGCATCAGCCTGACGCTGTACGACGCTGTGCAGGCAGCACTGTCCGTGGAGGGCGTGTGCCGCATCCGTTTGGGCAGTCTGGAATCCGTGGAGGTGGAGCCGCGTCTCTTGGAGCTCATGGCGACGGAGCCGCGCCTGTGCAAGCATTTGCATTTGCCGCTACAAAGTGGCTGCGACAAGATTCTTCACGCCATGCACCGCCCCTATGATACAGCACGCTTCAGCGAGCTCATCCGTGAGATTCGCGCACAGGTGCCAGACGTAGCGATTACGACCGACGTCATCGTGGGCTTCCCGGGCGAGACGGAGGAGGACTTCGAGACCACGCTGCGCTTCGCCGAAAGCTGCGGTTTTGCCAAGATGCATATTTTCCCCTATTCCAAGCGCAAGGGCACTCCTGCCGAGAAGATGCCGAACCAGGTGGACGAGGCTGTGAAGTCCGAGCGTGCAGCGCGCCTAGCCGAGGTTGACAATAAATTGCATCACGAGATGCTTGAGTCCATGCTGGGCAAAACTGTGGAGGTGCTCTTTGAGCAGCCCGTGGATGGGGAGCATATGGAGGGTCTCTGCGGACCGTATCTGCGCGTAGTCGTAGAGGGCAAGGAAAACCTCGCTAACCACATTGCTCAGGTGAAAATCACGGGCATCATCGAGGACTGGCTGACGGGTGAGATTATCGAGTAAAAAATTTCTCTACCCTAGCAGGAATTTAGGAAATTTTAGAGAAGATTATTAGATACACAAGAAGTGAGAGGAGGGAAAATGAATGGCTGAGGATTGCATTTTTTGCAAAATTATTAAAGGGGACATCCCTTCCGCTAGAGTCTATGAAGACGAGAAAATGATCGCGATTAATGACGTTGCTCCCGCTGCTCCCGTACATGTACTGTTGCTTCCGAAGGAGCACACTGCTAATATTACTACGGCTGATCCCGAGCTGGTAGCTCATATGCTGAGCAAGGTGCAGCTGATTGCTGAAAAAACCGGCATCGCTGCAAAGGGCTTCCGCCTGGTTATTAACACCGGTGATGATGGCGGTCAGACTGTGAAGCATTTGCATATTCACCTGATCGGCGGCAAAGAATTAGGCTGGCCTCCGTGCTGAAATTCTTGACAAATGTTGTCTTTTCCTGTATAATAGGACAGTAAGTGTTTTTAGGTGGAAACAGCTAAAAACTTAATTTGCAGATACACTTCCCTAAGTGTGTGGAGGGAGGGAGAACAGATGGCAGAAATTAAAGTTGGCAAGAATGAAACTTTAGACAGCGCACTGCGCAGATTTAAAAGAGCAACCCAAAAGGCAGGCATTCTT
>JAXEPX010000018.1:0-19428 GCA_034117325.1 Phascolarctobacterium sp.
CAGGGTAATAGCGGAGATAATAGCACCAACATAGGATTCGAACAGGTCAGCGCCCATACCAGCAACGTCGCCTACGTTATCGCCTACGTTATCAGCGATGGTAGCCGGGTTACGCGGATCGTCTTCAGGCAGACCTTCTTCTACTTTACCTACCAGGTCAGCGCCAACGTCAGCAGCTTTGGTGTAGATACCGCCGCCAACACGAGCGAACAGAGCGATGGAGGAAGCACCCAGGGAGAAGCCGGTAACGATATCAATGTTGCCAAAGATCATGTAAGCTGCAGCAACACCAACGATACCCAGACCAACAACGCCCAGACCCATTACAGCACCGCCGGAGAAAGCGATTTTCAGAGCTTCCGGCATACCGTGACGTGCAGCTTCTGCAGTACGAACGTTAGCTTTGGTAGCAACGGTCATACCAATGTAGCCTGCGCAAACGGAGAAGATTGCACCGCATACGAAGCAAACAGCGGTCATGGGAGACAGGAACATAGCGATAATAACAGCAACAACGAGTACGAATACGGACAGAGCTTTATATTCTCTGTACAGGAACGCCATAGCGCCCTCATGGATGTAACCAGCAATCTCTTGCATGCGTTGAGTGCCTGCGGGAGCTTTGCCGATTGCGCTGCTGAGCATCAGAGCAACTGCGAGTGCGATGATACCAACAACGATAGAAGTCATTAAGAAACTCAAGACCCTAACCCCTTTCTTTTTATAAAAAATTTAAAATTTAAAGAGCGATGTTTCGCCCTTTTTAACAATGGAGAAAAGAAATCTTCTAGAATGTTCCAGATGCGAGCCGGTGCGACGACGACGTATCGTTAATACTTCTAGGAGCACCGGTGAAGCAGATGGTCATTATAGGAGATTTTAAGCGTTGATTTTTGCCAATGCTAATGTTATAACAGCAAACGCCGCGCCTAAATAAATAGTGGCTCTCGCCATCAAAGAATCTAAATCGTTGCCCTTGCCAAAAAAAGCACCGTCACTGCCGCCGAAAGTACTGCCCATACCGCCGCCTTTGCCGGACTGCAGCATAACTGCGCCAATGAGAGCTATGCAAACGATAACTTCAAGAACTATCAAGACAGTTTCAATCACAGAGCTTACCTCCTCACATTTTTGTACCATAGTATTCTACCATAAAAACACTAAGCTTACAATGTACTTTTGTAAAATATTTCACATTTTCCTGCTTTTTTTAGGAAAAATTTTCAAATCAAGGTATTAATACAGCTTCTAAGTCCGTAGGGTAGAAAAAGCGGTACCGAATCAGCATAAAAATATGCATCAGGGGTACCGCTTGCATTACTGTAGGAGCTAATTAAGCAGTGTAAATTTATTTAATATTGTAGAATACTGCCTTGCCGTTGTATTTAGCAGCCTTGCCGAGATCCTCCTCGATGCGCAGCAGCTGATTATATTTAGCCACGCGGTCGGTACGAGCAGGAGCACCGGTCTTGATTTGGCCTGCGTTCACAGCTACAGCGATATCTGCCAGAGTAGTGTCCTCGGTCTCGCCGCTACGGTGAGAAATAATGCAGGTATAGCCAGCACGTTTTGCAGTTTCGATAGCGTTGAAGGTTTCGGTCAGGGTACCAATTTGGTTAACCTTGATCAGGATGGCATTAGCCACGCCTTTTTTAATACCCTCAAGCAGACGCTCTTCATTAGTAACGAAGAGGTCATCGCCAACGAGCTGTACCTTTTTGCCAATCTTCTTGGTCAGCTTCTTCCAGCCTTCCCAGTCGTCCTCAGCCATGCCATCCTCAATGGAGATGATGGGATATTTAGCGCAGAGGTCTGCCAGATATTCAACCATTTCGTCGCTGGTCTTTACAAGGCCTTCGCCTGCCAGATTATATTTGCCATCCTCGTAGAACTCGCTGCTTGCTACGTCCAGCGCAATCATGATGTCCTTGCCGGGCTTGTAGCCAGCCTTTTCCACTGCTTCGAGAATCACGTCAATAGCTTCAGCATTGCAGCTGAGGTTCGGAGCAAAGCCACCCTCATCTCCCAGAGCAGTGCTCAGGCCCTTGGATTTCAGCAGCGCCTTTAGATTATGATAAATCTCGGTGTTCATGCGCAGGCATTCGCTAAAGGATTTAGCGCCCACGGGCATAATCATGAATTCTTGGATATCCACGTTGTTATCAGCATGTTGACCACCGTTTAAGATGTTCATCATCGGTACGGGCAACTCCTTAGCAGCTACACCACCCAGGTACAGGTACAGGGGCAGGCCTACGGAGGAAGCAGCAGCCTTAGCTACAGCCATGGATACGCCCAGAATAGCGTTTGCACCCAGACGACCCTTATTCGGAGTGCCGTCCAAGCGAATCAACAGCTCATCAATTTCAGTTTGGCGAGTAGCCTCGAGGCCGATAATAGCTTCAGCGATGATATCGTTGACATTGTCCACAGCCTTAGTTACGCCCTTACCCATGTAGCGTTCTGCATCGCCATCACGCAGCTCCACAGCCTCATGTACACCAGTAGAAGCGCCGGAGGGAACTGCAGCGCGACCTACAGCGCCATCCTCCAGGCAAACCTCAACCTCTACAGTCGGATTGCCGCGGGAGTCCAGGATCTCGCGTGCATATACTTCAGTAATCATTGCCATTTTATAATCACCTCAAATTTTTTCTCTTGCTTAATTATTGATTTATTTTTCAAGCAGGCTTTTACCCGTCATGGCCGCAGGCTGGGGAATGTGTAAAAGCTCCAGCAGTGTCGGCGCAATATCGGCCAAAATGCCTTTATGTAAGCTATATTTTTCCTTGCTAACGAGAATGAAGGGCACGGGATTCGTAGTGTGCGCCGTATTCGGCTCACCGTCAGCCTCGGCCATCTTCTCCAGATTGCCATGGTCAGCAGCAATGCATACCGCACCGCCCAGACTCAGCACCTTCGCCACAATGCGACCTGCGCACTCATCCACCTTCTCCATCGCCTGGATAGCGGCAGCGAGCACGCCCGTATGGCCAACCATATCGGGATTAGCAAAGTTCAAAATAACTACGTCAAATTTATCCTTATCGAGCTCGGCTAGCAGCGCCTGCGTAACCTTCTCGGCACTCATCTCCGGCTGTAAATCATAGGTGGCAACCTTCGGCGAAGGAATGAGGATGCGCTCCTCATTTGGGTTAGGCTCCTCCACACCGCCATTGAAGAAGAAGGTTACATGCGCGTATTTTTCCGTCTCAGCAATACGCAGCTGGTGCAAGCCCTCACGCGCCAATACCTGTCCTAAGGTATCATTAATCGCCTCGGGCGGATAAGCCACAGGAGCAGCAATCGTCGCATCATACTGCGCCATGCAGGCAAAATGCACCGGACGCGCAGCCTCGACACGCGGGAAGTATTCGAACTCCTCATCCACCAAAGCACGGGTAATTTCGCGCGCTCTGTCGGGACGGAAATTGGCAAAAATTACGCCGTCGCCAGCCTGAATGCGGCCATCCACGCCCTCGATGGCAAAAGGAAGGACAAATTCATCCGTCACACCGTTTGCATAGGACGCCTCGATGCCACAAGTAGCGCTAGCCTTGCGCTCGCCCTCACCGGCAACAACAGTCTTATACGCAAGCTCCAGGCGCTCCCAGCGTTTATCGCGGTCCATAGCGTAGTAGCGACCGCTCACAGTAGCGATTTGGCCCACGCCGATGCGCGCCATCGCTTCCTCCAGCTGGCGCACATAAATGAGCGCGCTCTGCGGCGGCACGTCACGACCGTCGAGGAAGGCATGCACATAAACCTTAGCAAGCCCCTTCTGCTGCGCCATTTCTAAAAGCGCAATAATATGCTCGATATGGCTGTGTACACCGCCATCGGAGAGTAGGCCCAGGATATGCAGTGCCTTGCCCCCGGCTAACGTTTCGTCCATAACCTTAACGAGCACGGGATTCGTAAAGAAATCGCCGTCCGCAATGGACTTGGAAATGCGCGTCAGGCTTTGGTAAATAATGCGACCGGAGCCAATATTTAAATGGCCCACCTCGCTATTACCAATCTGCCCTGCCGGCAGGCCCACCTCGAGACCACTGGCCTCCAGCTGGGTATGCGGATAATTGGCAAAATAGCTATCTAAATTGGGCGTACGCGCCAGCGTAGCGGCATTGCTGCCGCTCGCCGGAGCGATACCCCAACCATCTAAAATCATTAGTAAAACTGGTTTTTTCATTTGTTTTTGTCTTAGAAGCTTCTTACGATAGCAGCGAAGCGTTCAGCATCCAGAGAAGCACCGCCAACTAAAACGCCGTCGATACCGCTGATATTGAATTCAGCAGCATTCTTCTCGTTTACACTGCCACCATAAAGAATGCGAATCTGGCGTGCGATTTCCGGAGTGAAAATCTTTGCAACCTTCTCGCGAATCAGGCGGCATACCTCCTGCGCGTCCTGCGGCGTTGCAGCCTTGCCACTGCCAATCGCCCAGACGGGCTCATAAGCAATAACCATATTCACTGCATCCTCAGGTGCAACAACACGCAGCGCACTCTTCAGCTGCATATTAATCTTGCGCGCAGTCTTGCCTGCCTCACGCTCAGCCAGGTTCTCGCCCACGCAGAGCATCGGCTTTAAGCCATTGCGATAAGCAGCGATAATCTTGCTAGCGACAATCTTATCGGTCTCGCCAAAAATGCTACGGCGCTCGCTATGACCAACCATAGCATATTCCGCACCGATATCAGCAATCATCGGGCCGCTAATAGCGCCGGTGAAGGCACCCTTATCCTCCCAATGGATATCCTGGGAGCCATAGCCCACATGCTTGCCATCAATCGCATCAGCAACAGTCTCCAGAGCAGTGAACGGCGGGAAAATAACAACCTCGTTCAGAGTACCATTGGTCTCCATCACGATGTCCTCGGCTAAATCCACAGCCTCGCCCACGGTCTTGTGCATCTTCCAGTTGCCGGCAATCATTTTGCGACGCAGGTCGTCGAGCGCAGCTACACCCGGCAGTACCTTGCCCTCGAGGTATTCGAGAGAAGCGCCACCACCGGTGGAGATATGGGAAATACGTTTTGCAAGACCCAGCTTTTCAATAGCAGCAACACTGTCGCCACCGCCTACAATGCTAATAGCGCGGCTCTTTGCCACGGCCTTAGCCACAGCCTCGGTGCCCTTGCAGAAGGCATCCATTTCGAACACGCCCATGGGGCCATTCCACACAATCATCTTCGCATCAGCCAGAGCTGCAGCGTATGCCTTCGCAGTCTCAGCACCGATATCGAGAGCCATGCACTCCTGGTTCAGCGCCTGCACGGACTCGGTAGTATGCTTAGCGTCAGCTGCAAAAGCTTCTGCCATGACTAAGTCGGTGGGTAGCAGCAGCTGTACGCCATTCTTTTTAGCCTTTTCAATGAGCTCCTTAGCCAGCTCAATCTTATCCTCTTCCACCAGGGATTTGCCCATAGCGCAGCCCTCAGCAGCAAGGAAGGTGTTAGCCATACCGCCGCCAATCAGCAGGGTATCAACCTTATCTAAGAGGTTAGAAATAACGCCAATCTTATCGCTAACCTTCGCACCACCGATAATAGCAGCGAAGGGATGCAGCGGCTCCGTAACAGCGCGACCTACGTACTCGATTTCCTTCTCCAGCAGGAAGCCTGCAGCAGCGGGCAGGAAATGCGTAACGCCCTCTACGGAAGCATGCGCACGATGGGATACACCGAAGCCATCGTTAACATAAAGGTCAGCTAAGCTAGCCAGCTGCTCTGCGAACTCCATGTCGTTCTTTTCCTCTTCCGTATGGAAGCGCAGGTTTTCGAGCAGCAGAATGTGGCCCGGTTTCAGCTTCTTCGCAGCTGCTTTAGCATCAGCGCCGATGCAATCTGGTGCAAAGAGAATCTTTTTGCCCAGCAGCTTGCCCAGATGCTTAGCAACGGGAGCAAGGCTGTATTTCGGGTTTACTTGTCCCTTCGGACGACCCAGATGCGCCATCAGGATTACTGCGGCATTATTGTCCAACAGATATTGAATCGTATCGAGGGAAGCACGAATACGAGTATCATCGGAAATTTTGCCCTTTTCATCAAAGGGAACGTTAAAATCTACGCGTACCAGCACCTTTTTGCCAGCAACGTCTAAATCGCGTACAGTTTTCTTATCCACGAATAATTATCTCCTTTATGAGGAACTAGAATATGCATTAGAGACCCTTGGAAGCAATGTAATTTGCCAGGTCAACTACACGGTTGGAATAACCCCATTCATTGTCATACCAGCTTACAACCTTAGCCATACGCGGGCCAACCATCATGGTGGAGAGGCCGTCAACGATGGAGCTCAGCGGGCAACCATTGTAGTCCTTGGAAACAAGGGGCAGCTCATTGTAGCCCATGATGCCCTTCAGCTCGCCTTCAGCAGCTTCCTTCAGAGCAGCATTGATTTCTTCAGCAGTGGTATCGGTTTTCAGCAGCACGGTCAGGTCGGTAATGGAAACGTTCGGAGTCGGAACGCGCATTGCAAAGCCATTCAGCTTGCCCTTCAGCTCGGGCAGAACCAGAGCAACTGCTTTCGCAGCACCGGTAGTGGTCGGGATAATGGAGCAAGCAGCTGCACGAGCACGGCGCAGGTCCTTATGCGGCAGGTCCAGAATCTTTTGGTCATTGGTGTAGGAGTGAACGGTGGTCATCAGGCCGCTCTCGATGCCAAATTTGTTCAGCAGCACTTTGGTGAACGGAGCCAGGCAGTTAGTGGTGCAGGAAGCGTTGGAGATAATGTTGTGCTGTGCGGGATCATATTTCTCTTGGTTTACGCCCATAACGATGGTGATATCCTCGCCTTTAGCAGGAGCGGAGATAATAACCTTTTTAGCGCCAGCTTCCAGATGAGCTTTAGCTTTAGCAGCTTCAGTGAAGCGACCAGTGGATTCTACAACGATATCAGCGCCAACCTCGCCCCAAGGAATCTTAGCCGGGTCCGGAGATGCAAAAACGGGGATTTTTTTGCCGTCAACAACGATGCAGTTGCCTTCGGTGGTAATTTCATGGTCATAAATGCCATGTACGGAGTCATATTTCAGAAGATGAGCTAATGCAGCGCAGTCGCCCAAATCGTTGATACCAACAATCTCTACCTCAGGATTAACGAAAGCTACACGGAAAACCTCGCGGCCAATGCGGCCAAAACCATTGATACCAATTTTAGTCATAATAATTTCCTCCTTAGTTTTGCACTAATTTTAATTCATATTATTGCACTGACGTGCCAATTAACTAGGTTTCAGTATTGCAGCTCAAGGCTCATGCCTTAGCCATGCGCAGCATCTCCTGCGCTGCTGCCTCGTCCGTCACGAGAATATCCTGACGGGAAGCACGGATGACGGATAAAATTGCCGCCGCCTTAGATTTACCACCGGCGATGCCGATAATCGTGCCAATATGCTGCAAATCCTGCAGCATCAAGCCGGCGTTATTAGTCATGTAGACCTGCGTGCCATCGAGTGCGCAATATTGGCCAAAGGCCTCGCCCACAGCACCCTTCTCCTCCAGCTTCGCAATGAGCTCGGGAGCAAGGCGTCTATGACGCGCCATATCACTAGCACGGCCCACGCCATGCACCAGAATGTCAGCTTTTTTGATAATGTCGACAACGGAGCGCACGCCCACATCCTCCTTGAGAATGCTGTTCAAAATATCCTCGCTCACGCAGTCGGGTACATACAGCTGGCGATAGGAAGCACCCAGCTTCTGCGCTAGTACGGTAGCGATAGTATTCGCCTGTAGCTCGACATTGTCGCCCAAGCCACCGCGCGCAGGCACGACGACGGTATTGGGCTCGGAGCCCGTCAGATTGGCAGCCATAGCCGCCATGGTGGTGCCACCGCTGACTGCGACGATGTGACGCTGACCATCACTCAAGAGCTTGCTCAGGATGTGCGCCGCAGTGCGACCAATTTCGCGCTTCACGACCTCCTCCTGATCGGAGTCGCCCGGTAAAATTACCACGCGCCCGATTTGCAGTGTTTCGCTCAGAGCCTTCTCTAGGAAGGAAATATCCTGCAGCTTACGCACATAGTCGGCGAGCTCCTTGAGGATATCTGCACCCTCATCCGTGACGCTCATGCCGCTCGTGGAGAACGCCAAGAGGCCACTCTTCTTCAGAAAGTCCACCTGTGCGCGCAAGACGCGCTCGCTTAGTCCCAGCTTGCCTGCCAGGGCACGCCTACCAATGGGAGATTCATGGCTCACCTGACGCAGAATCTGGTAGCGCTGCACGAGCAGATCCGTCAGCTCCGGCACTATTTTCTTTTGTAAATTAATAATGCTGTCCATAATAAATTTATTTCCTTCGAAATTTTTCGGCGCATTTTGTCCCACGTGGAACTTTTTGCGTCCCACGAATCAAATGCTAAGAAGATATTTCCGTCTACCTAGTGTTAAGTATAGCATACTCTAATGCAGAAATAAAGTACTTAAAAGAAAATTTACCAAAAATTTTACAAGGCGATTAGCATATGCTAACCGCCTTGTTTCTGTGCTATTTTATCTTAATTATTATTGTACACCTGGGAAGGAATTTACATATTGAATCTTAATATCAGGGAAGGAATCCACGAATTGAATAGTAAAATCGGGGAAGGAGTCCACAAATTGCCACTCGCCCACCTCATCAGGAAAGCTCGTAACGCGCTTTACCTTCAGATCAGGGAAGCTTTTCACCACCTGTACCTTGATATCGGCAAAGCTTTTGACAACCTTTACCTTACCACAAAGCTTGATGCCCTTGTAGTAGCCATCCTTCGTTACTGCACCGGCAGAGCACATAGCGGGCAGCGCCAGTACTAAGAGGGAAGCTACAGCCAAAATTTTACGCAACCTTTTCATGAAGCACACCTCCTGAGCTGTAAATTTTAGCGATTATTAATATTTTCCGGGTACATATCATGCATGAAGAGGCGTTTTTTCGCTACTGCCTCCCACTCCGTGCCCGGTTTGCCATGATTAGCATAGGGATCAATGGACAGGCCCCCGCGCGGCAGGAACTTGCCCCAAACCTCGATATACTTCGGGTCGAGCAGCTTAATCAGGTCCTTCATAATGATGTTCACGCAGTCCTCATGAAAATCGCCATGATTACGGAAGCTGAAGAGATACAGCTTCAGGGATTTGCTCTCCACCAGACGCTCGTCCGGCACATAGGAGATATAAATCGTCGCAAAATCCGGCTGACCCGTCATCGGGCACAGGCTGGTGAACTCAGGACAATTAAATTTTACGAAATAATCATTACCAGGATGCTTATTCGGAAAGCTCTCTAAAACCTCCGGAGCATAGTCGCTTTTATAATTTGTCTTATGGCCCAGCAAGCTTACTCCTGCCAGCTCCTCCTTGCTTCTACCACTAGTCATATTTTAACCTCCTACTTTTCCGTAGCGACGGAAAATTTTTTACCATCCGTAGTTACCACTATATTGCCATGGTCGAAGGTGCTCAGCACGCGCGCACCTAAATGCTCCAGCCTGCCCAGCACATCCTTATTCGGATGATGATAAATTTCAAAGGGGCCACAGCTAATCAGTGCATATTTAGGCTTCACCTCATGCACAAACCTCCAAATCGACGAGGTTCTGCTCCCATGATGCCCCACCTTGAGCACATCGGCCTTCAGCGCGCTACCATAGCGCTGCTGCAGCAGGTCCTCTACCGGCGCCTCAGCGTCACCTGTTAAGAGCATCGTAAAGCTACCGTAATGCAGCTTCATGACGATACTCGTATTATTGAGATTCTTATATTCTGCTTTCGGGATAAAGTCCCCCGGCGCAAGCACCTCGAGATAATAGCCCTTATCAAAATCCACCCTATCGCCGGCCTGCAGCACGCGATTATGATAATGACCTGCGCGCAGCTCCGTATTCAACCAGCTAGACGTCATATTATTAAGATTGGGCATAGCATTATCATAAATATTGCTGATTCTATACTTACCTGCCATCCATTTGATATTGCCCAAATGGTCGCCATGATGGTGGGTAATAATCACCGTATTAATGCGGTCCACGCCCTCGCGTACGCCTGCAGCAGCCAGCGAACGCGCTAGCGCCTGCCTGCCACCGTAGCCCAGCTTATCCTTGCGGCTATCGCCCACATCAATCATAATATTGCGCTTGCCGTCCTGCAGCAAAATGGCGTCCGCCTGACCCACATCGAGCAGCGTGATTTTCAGCTGCCCCGTAGGCACTGTAGCTGAGGTAGTGGTCTCCACGCTAGCCGCAGTACTCTTCTTACCCTGTACCTCGCTTGCTGTTTGCTTCACCCAGCTCAGCTGACGCTTTACCTGGGCCCGCACACTCTCCTGATGGGGCTCATAAAAGATACTGAAGGCCAGTGTCGCAATAATAAAGGCCACCAGCATCTGCACAATTAATTTTATTCTCCGCACTGCTACTCACCTCTAATTAGGAGCTCAATAGCCTGCAAAAATATCCCTAATGGGGTTAATATCGATGCCCTTCGTCTGCAAAAAGCCGAAGAAATAAGCCTGCTCCAGACGCTTCTTGAAGCCCTCGAGCCCCTTGCCATCATCAGCCACAGTCACGCGATACATCTCCATCGGAGCACGCTTATAGGTCTCGGCCGTATTCAGGCCCACATGCCCTGTCAGCGCGCGATAAAAGCCGTATTTTTTAGCAGCAGCAATAACAGTCTCATTATAGCTACCATTGGGATAGGCCAACGTGCGCACAATGTAGCCATCGAACTTCTTCTTTAACCAATAGCGGGAGGTATCCAGCTCCCAAACGAGATATTTAGTATCAATTTTTGCCAAGGGACCATGGCTATAGGTATGGGAGCCCAGCTCCATACCCGCAGCAATCATTTCCTTGATTTCCGCCTCGTTCATATGCTCCTTATCGCCCATTTCCTTATTAATAACGAAGAAGGAGCCCTTAGCATCGTATTTTTTCAGCAGGGGCAGCACCACGCTATGATTATCCTTATAGCCATCATCAAAGCTCAGCGCTATATATTTATCCACGCTCTCGCCCTTCTCCAGGCGGTGCGCCAGCTGCTCCACCGTGACGATTTGATAGCCCTCCTGCTTCAGATAAGCAAGCTGACTTTCAAAGAGCTCCGGCGGCATAATCAGACTGCGGGGCCAATCAGCACCATGCTCATTACCAACAGCATGATACATCAACACAGGCGCACCCGTTTTGCGATAGGCTGCGTACTCAGCGCGCCACTTGTCGCCCTGTACCTGCCAGGCTACAAGACCTGCCACGCCGAGCAGCACAACGAGCGCCACCAGCCCCAGTAAAACCTTTTTAATCATAAATTTATTCCTCTTGCTCCAGCTTCAATCCTAAACCAATGGCGATATTCTGCAGCTTCTTCAAGCGATGATTAATGCCCGACTTGCCCAGACCATCGGTAAATTCCATCAGGTCATTAAGCGAAACATCGGGATGCTCCAGACGCAGCTTAGCAATCTCCTGCAGATTAGCCTCCAGCTGGCCGATCCCACCATGCTCCTCAATATACTTAATGCAGCGCACCTGGCGCACAGCCGCCTTCACGACCTTATTCAAATTAGCCGTCTCGCAATTCACGGCCCTGTTCACATTATTGCGCATTTCTTTAACAATGCGCACATTCTCCAGCTCCATCATCGCATTATGCGCGCCGATAACGCTGAGGAAATTAATAATGCTTTCGCCATCCTTCAAATAAACAATAAATTCGTTCTTCCTATCCGTCAGCTTCGCCTTCAGTGAGAAGCTATGCATAACTTTGATAATAGTCTGCGCAAAGTTCTCGTTACTCGTGACCATCTCCAGATGATAATCACTCGTCGGCCGACTACAGCTGCCGCCGCCCAGAAAAGCGCCACGTAAATACGCACGCTTGCCATTGTGGTTTGCGAGAAGCGGATTTTTCAAATCGCTCTCCATGCTCAAAAGCTGCAGCTCATTCAGCGTCTGACTCACCTGGGGCGCAGGAATAACGTGTACCTGATAGCGATTATTTTTCTTTAAACGACGTGAGCGGGTAATGACGACCTCCGTCTGCACCTGATAATTATTTTTCAGCATATGCAGCACACGCCGTGCCAATGCCGCATTTTCTGTGGAAAAGTGAATGCCCACATTCAAGCCGCGAATAATGATAGCGCCGCTCATGCGCAGTAAGCCGAGCAGCTCCGCCTTATCACCTGCCGCATCATTCGTCTCGATGCGGGATAATTCATTTTTTACATCATTGGAAAATGACATGGGCCTCCCCTTTCTCGATATTTACAAAACCATGCTATGTGGAATATGTGGAAAATATTTCTATAAAAGCAACTCGTTCCTACTTTTCCTTTTGCTCATTCATTTTGCGCATGCCCTGACGCATGAAGAAATAGTCAAAGAATTGCATGCCGCGACCAAAAAGGCGCAAACGATAGATGAGCGCAATCAGCACCCGCGCCAGCTTGCGCGGATCATGGCGCACCAGGTCCTTCTTGCTAATGAGACGCGCGGGAACTACAGTAATGCCCAGAGCCCTAATCTCGTCAATATCCGGCGTAATGGGCATGGAGCCCTCCGCATTGTATTGGCGCAGCTGCTCCACGGTGATGTCCTGATCATTGACGATGACGTAGTCCAAGAACTGCGCTCCCATATGCTTAATAAGTGCCTCCACATGCTCATAAGCACCATAGCCATCGGTCTCGCCAGGCTGCGTCATCACAGTGCAGATATAAATTTTCACAGCCTTGGACTCAAGAATAGCCTCACGAATGCCATCGACAAGCAGATTTGGAATAACACTGGTATAGAGACTGCCCGGGCCGAAGATAAGCACGTCAGCCTTTAAAATCGCATCCACAGCACCATCCGTAGCCGCTGCATCCTTTGGCAGCATCATCATTTGGCTAATGCGCTTACGCACCTTGGGAATCTCGGACTCACCCGTTACGAGCGTGCCATCATACATGCGCGCCTGCAGCTGAATATTGGCCAGCGTGGAAGGCACAACGCGACCGCGCACCTTCAAAATCTGACTCGTAGCATCGAGGCCCTCAACCATGCCGCCCTCGGCCTCCGCCATAGCAGCAATGAACAGATTACCGAAGCAATGCCCTGCCAGCGGCGAATCACCCTTAAAGCGATATTGCATGACGCGTTCCATCAAGGGCTCGCGGTCAGCTAACGCCGTAATGCAGTTCCGCAAATCGCCAGGGGGAATAATGCCCAGCTCCTTGCGCAGGCGGCCGGAGGAGCCACCATCATCGGCACTGGTAACTACGGCAGTACAATTATTCGTAATATATTTCATGCCGCGCAGCAGCGTGGACAGACCCGTGCCACCGCCTACAACGGTAATAGCAGGACCCTTCGTCAGCTTGCGCTGCATGAAGATGGTCTCCATCAGTGAGCCATTTTTATCAGGCACAACTACGGAGACAACGGAGCTAATGAGACGGCGCGTACCATAAAGCATGACGCCGAAGCCCACCAGCAAAAGCAGTAGGCCTATGCACATGACAAAGGTATTAGAATAGCGTCCTGTAGTCAGATACGTCATCTGAAACAGCAGCTCCTCTGCCTTGCCCATCAGCTGATAATTAAAGAATAAGGCTAAGCCCAACGCACAGAGTAAAACGCCCACTGCAAACAGCAGCAGCCAGCGCTTTAAATTAATGCCCGGGCACAGCCAGCTAATCCAACCCATAAGGAAGCCTCCTTAATTTTGCTTCGGCTCAAGCTGTGCAGCCGTGCTAGGAGCCTTATTAGTAGCTTGCGTGCACGGAATATCGCGGTGCGTTACCTCCACGCTATAGCCCTGCCCACGCAGGAATTCATACAGCTTATTAGCGATAAAAACACTGCGATGCTGACCACCGGTGCAGCCAACGCTAATGACAAGCTGAGCCTTACCCTCGTTGATGTACTGAGGTACCAGGAAGGAAAGCAGCTCCTCCTCCAGCTTCAAATACTGGAAGGTCTGCGGATAGCGGCAGATAAAGTCGGCTACAGGACGATCATTGCCCGTCTGCGGGCGCAGCTCCTCCACGTAGAAAGGGTTCGGCAAAAAGCGCACATCCAGCACAAGATCACTGTCGAGCGGCAGACCATGCTTAAAGCCAAAGGAACGGATGACAATGCCCATGCGCTCCTTACGCGTGCCTTCGCCAAAGAGCTCCGTAACCTTCGCCTTCAATTGGGCCGTAGTGAGATTGCTGGTGTCGATAATGTAGGTTGCTTCCTCACGAATTGGCTCCAACAGCTCGCGCTCGTGAGTTATATTTTTCAAAAGGGAATTGCGCTCACCCAAAGGATGGCGTCTGCGTGTCTCCTTGTAACGGCGTACCAGCGTCTCCACGGAAGCATCGAGGAAGAGCAGCTCGTATTTTTGGCCGCTGGCCTCCATTTCGTCGAGCACCTGGAGCAGCTTATCGAAGAAATTGCCACCACGAATATCGACCACGAGGGCTACCTTGTCCTCGGAGGTCTGGCGGCAGAGCTCTGCGAATTTAGGGATGAGGGTGGCAGGCAGGTTGTCGATGCAGAAGAAGTTAAGGTCTTCGAGCGTGCGCACCACCTGCGTCTTGCCTGCGCCGGACATGCCGGTAATTATGAGAAAGTGTGACTGCATATGTTTCACCTCTTAGGAGTTATATTGATGGGATAAAGTTGAGGACTTTCGCAATTAGATATCGGCAGCTCACTTCGATTTGCGGCCGTTCATTTCGTGGGGTTCAATTGGATGCTTCGGGGTACACTCTTGTTCGCAGAAAGCGCAAGCATATTAAACCACTCGCATCCATTGAACCAGCCACTCATTCACTGCAAATCTCAATGTTCGCCTAGCCGATAATCTAATTGCTCAATTTCCTAACATTTTGCTTTTAAAGTTTCGCAAAGTAATTATATCCTAGCGCCAGCACTTTGCGGTAGACCGCCAAAGCCCCAGAACGTCGCAAGTAAATATCCCTGGAAGCGAGAACTTTTGGGTACCCGAAGTGCTAACTAAGGCTTTGATTTGCGAACTTAAGTGGATTATGGTAAAGCCCTTTTTTTGCGGAGCTTTTTTGGGCGAGCAAAAAAAGCGACGTTTCTCGCGCTTTTCAAAAGCGCGCACTTTCTTGCTTCTTCTTTGGTGCCAAAGAAGAAGGATGAGAATTAGATAAATAAAAAGTCCAACTCCAATTTATCCTACACAAATCCAATTTTATTATACCACTTAATTACGCATAAATAAAGCGTACACAGGAGTTTCCTCCCGTGTACGCTCACAGTTTATACACTTAAAAAGCTAGTACAACGCCAGCACAAGGCCCTAACTTACTGTTTCGGCGTAATTGCCAGTACGCGCGCAGGCAAGCCCGTTGCCCCCTCAATGCGCGGCCAAGCAGCAAAAAGCAGTGCGCCCGCCGGAGCAACCTTATCCAGATTATCCAGCACCTCAATCTGCAGCTTGCCAATGCTCAGCACATAGCGCTCACACGCCAGATCCCCAGCCTTCGCAGCCTCAGCACTCGCATCCGTATCCAATGCCTCATGGCCATTAGCCGCAGCCTTGCGCTCCTCATAAATATACTTCAGCGCCGGCAGGGACCAGCCCGGGAAATTCTCGCTGCCATCCTCGGCAATGCCGCTCAGCTTATCCATGCTCGGCCAATTTTTAGCCCAATCAGTGCGCAGCGCTACAAAAGCACCCTCAGGAATCGGGCCATATTTAGCCTCATACTCCTTAATATCGTCCACAGTAACAGCATAGTTCACATTCTCCGCAACCTTCGCCGTAATATCAATTACGCACAGCGGATAGATCATATTCGCAGCACCATATTGCTCACTTAAAGCAGCCTCATGCACGAAATGACCCGGAAAATCAATATGAGTACCAAATTGACCCGGGAATTTAAAGGTTTGAATCAAGCACTCCAGCATCGGGTTACCCCAATCAAAAACAGTCTTGCCCAATTCCACACTACCCTCGGGAATACCTGCCCAGAAGGGACTCTCATTATTCAGAGAATGGGACAGCTCCACCCATTCATATTCCGGAGCCTTCAGCTCATCTAAAATATTCCACAGCTTATAAGTCATAATTTTCCCCTCGCAAAAATAGATTTACTAGAATCCAGCTATATCCTAGCATTTTAATGGGCTTATTTTATCATCAAATCCTGCGAAAAACAAGCAATAAAAACAAAAACGTCTTAAACCTTTTTTTACAAGGCTTAAGACGTTAAGTTTGTAACAAAAATTGCTACGATTATAGAAATTATTCCTTGGGCTGAACATGCAGCTGCAAAAGCGCTTGCTGCGCCGCATGCTGCTCGGAGTCCTTCTTCGTGCGACCCTGGCCCGTGCCAATAACCCTATCTCCTAACAATACCTCGGAGGTGAAGAGCTTATTGTGCTCCGGTCCGCTACTACCTAAAAGCTTGTAAGAAATCTCCGCATCGCCATCCCGCTGCAGATATTCCTGCAAACGCGTCTTATAATCGGTGTAGATACCGTGACGGCAAATATAGTCGATTTCCGGCTGCATCATGGCCAGCAGATACTGCTGTACCACCTCGAAGCCCTGATCCAAGTAAATCGCACCCAATACGGATTCAAAGGCGTCAGCCAGAATGGAGGGACGCTCGCGCCCACCACTGGACTCCTCGCCCTTGCCCAGTAGCAGGAAATCCCCCAGATGAATCTTTTTAGCATACTCATACAGGGAGGCCTCGCATACGAGATGGGCACGCAGCTTGGTCAGCTGACCCTCGGCCAGCTCAGGAAAATTTTTAAACATATAGGTGCTGACAATAACGCTCAGCACGGAGTCACCTAAAAACTCTATGCGCTCGTTATGCTGTGGTTTAGGAGACTGCTTCGCCTCATGAGCATAGGAGGTATGGGTCAGCGCCATATCCAACAGCTCCAAATCATGCATCTGGATACCTAGACTTGTGCAGAAGCTTGCCAGCATCTGCTTACGTTTATCCCGCATTGCACTCATCCCACTTTTTAGTCAACGTATTTTTTGAAAACGATGGCAGCATTGTGACCGCCGAAGCCCAGGTTGTCGCTCAGAGCTACATTAACAACCTTCTCACGAGCAACATTCGGGGTGTAATCCAGGTCCAGAACGCCTTCCGGATCGTCCAGATCCTTATCCTGATAGTTGATGGTCGGAGGAACGATATTGTTCTCGATGGTCATAACGGTAGCAATAGCCTCTACACCGCCAGCAGCGCCCAGCAAATGGCCAATCATGGACTTGTTGGAGCTAATGGACAGCTCATAAGCATGCTCGCCGAATACCTTCTTGAAGGCAATGGTCTCGCCCAGGTCATTACGATGGGTGGAGGTGCCATGTGCGTTGATATAATCAACCTCTTCCGGTTTTACACCAGCGTCGTCGATAGCTGCTTTTACGCAAGCTGCCGGGGTCTCGCCAGTCGGGTCCGGAGCAGTGATGTGGTATGCATCGCAGTTCATAGCAAAGCCTGCCAGCTCAGCGTAGATGTGTGCGCCACGAGCCTTAGCATGCTCCAGCTCTTCCAGAACGATGACGCCAGCGCCCTCGCCCAGTACGAAGCCATCACGTTTTTTGTCGAACGGGCAGGAAGCCTGCTCAGGATTCTCGTTATTGGTGGACAGAGCCTTCATGTTAGCGAAGCCTGCAATAGCAACCGGGGAAACAGCAGCCTCGGTGCCGCCTGCCAGCATAACGTCAGCATCGCCATATTGAATGGTGCGCAGTGCGTCGCCGATGCAGTTAGTGCCGGTAGCGCATGCAGTAACGATAGCAGTGTTGGGGCCCTTCAGACCGCAAGCGATAGCGATTTGGCCAGCGCTCATGTTAGGAATCTCCATCGGAATGAAGAAGGGGCTGATTTTGGAGGGGCCTTTAGCGCCATACTTCAGGGATTGATCCAGGAAGGTATGGATGCCGCCGATACCGCTACCAACGCAAACGCCGCAGCGAGTAGCATTTTCTTGGCTCATATCCAGCTTTGCATCCTCGATAGCCAGCTTAGCAGCAGCAACTGCCAGTTGGGTTACGCGGTCCATGCGTTTGCCTTCTTTTTTGTCGATGAATTGGGTGTAATCAAAATCCTTTACTTCAGCGGCAATTTTAACAGTGAAGCCCTCAGTATCAAATTGGGTGATGGGGCCTACACCGGATTTGCCGGCAACCAGGTTGCTCCAGAAAATATCCTTACCGATACCGATAGGAGTTACAGGGCCAACGCCAGTTACTACAACTCTTCTTTTAGTCAAAATGTTTCACCTCGTAGTTAAATTTTTGCTATATCTTCTTTGATTCTGCGGAAGATTTCTTTAACAGGCAGAATCTCCTTGATTTTCCACATATTAGCACCGGTGAAGACCAGACCGGTTTCCACATCGCCCTGCTGTGCACGCGTAAGCGCACGGATAATGCAGAAGCTATGGGTGCAATGCTTCAAGCACAGGTCACATTGCGTAGGTTTAGGAGCTCTATTTTCCAAAGAAAGCTGTGCGAAGGGATTGCGAATAGCGCGACCCTTATAGCCTACAGGGCTATCGATTTGCACAACATCCTCTTTTGTCATTTTTAAGTAGAATTCTTTCAGGGCCGGTGCGCCATTGGATTCCTCACTGGCAGCAAAACGACTGCCCATTTGCACACCGCTGGCACCCAATTTCAAAAGTTCTGCTACATCCTCGCCGCATACTGCGCCGCCTGCAGCAATAACAGGTATATTAACGGATTTTACAATCTCCGGAAGAATTTCTTTAATGGATTGTTGGGTACCAAGATGACCACCCGCTTCGGTGCCTTCAACAACGATAGCAGATGCACCCAGCTTTTCAGATATTTTAGCCAGCTTTACAGAAGATACAATAGGTACTACTTCAACACCATATTTACGTCCGACGGCAAAAATATCTCTTGAAAAACCGGCGCCGGCCACGATAACATCAATTTTCTCTTGTGCGGCAGTAGTGATCAGATCTAAAAATGCCCTTGCTGCGAACATGCAGTTAATACCAATAATACCCTTGCCACCGGTTAATTCTCTAGCAACACGGATTTCCTTGCGCAGCTCATCACAGCTCATGCCGGATGCAGCAATCAGGCCAATACCGCCCTCATTTGCTACAGCTGCTGCCAGACGGGCAGTAGACAGTCTGATAGCCATGCCTCCTTGTACAATCGGTACTTGAGCAACAAGCTTACCGATTTTCAGCACTGGTAGTTTCAACAAATATCCCCCATTTCAGGACTAAGAGTAGCTTGTGTCGGGGAGCCAGGCGGCTCCCCTAAACATAAGCCAGTAAAGCAAATTATTTTTCTTCATCCAGCAGCTTAACAGCGTCAGCTACAGTGCGAATCTTTTCAGCTTTTTCATCAGGAATTTCAACACCGAATTCCTCTTCGAAAGCCATGATCAGCTCAACGATGTCGAGGGAGTCAGCGCCGAGGT
>JAXEPX010000019.1:0-29817 GCA_034117325.1 Phascolarctobacterium sp.
GCGACCGCGGCCAATCATAGTGTTTTCCATTTCATCCATGTTCTTTACCTCCTTCTCTTATGCACGAACTCTGCGTTTAACAACCTTCAGGAATTCCTCGGTGGTCATTTCCGGCAGTGCTTCAGGGTTTTCGTTACCAAAATGTTTCCACAGATCCATGGAATCTTTCGGTTGCATATCGCCAACAAGTTTAACCAGCTCTTGTTGCTCTTGAACCAGCTTCAAGGAGCCGATGCGGCGCATGCCTTCGATTTCTTCCATCGGAATGTCAGCGATTTCTGCCAGGGTCTTGTGGAAGTCACCAATAACGTTTTCTACCAGGTAGTTGCAGTCTTGGATAATGTATTTATGTTTAGCACCGGTGGTACGATATACCAATGCTTTGTTAGAAGCATCGAATTCGTCCTTGCCCATTTCTTGCTCGATAACTTCAGGACCGGTCAGGCCAATACGACCTTGCTCGTTCATAACGACAACGTCGGTAGCAGCAGCTACGAAGCCCATACCGCCGAAGCAGCCTACTTTAGAGCCAACTACTGCAACGATCGGGAGAATGCGACGGCAGTCTTGGATAGCGTCCATAACCTCAGCATGTGCTAAGAGGCCAGCATTTGCTTCGTGCAGACGAACGCCACCAGTTTCGAAGGAAATAGCAACCAACGGACGACGTGCTGCATAATCATCGGGATGAGCAGCTTTGATGTCTTTAGCGGTTTTCAGAGCCAGACGCAGGGTGTTAACCATTTTAGCGCCGTTAACTTCGCCGATAGCGCCGCCGATGAATTTACCTTCCATGGAAACAACAAACAGGGGATGTTTGCCTACCAGGCCAACACCGGTAACGGTGCCGTCATCAAATTCGATTGCAGTACCCAGTACGGGCAGATGGGGGCTTACAAAACGATCCAGAGGATTCAGTAATTCAGTAAAGGTGCCTTTGTCGCACATACCTACAGCACGTTCGCGGGCATTAGCATCTAAGAAGCTGCTTTTTTCGAGCTCGTTCCAACTTTTCATCTTATTCTGCCTCCTTTGCAGTAGCTTCTGCCAAAGCTTGGCGCAATCTCATGTATACTACGATCGGGGTAGCGTTATCGTCGTTGATTTCAATAACAATGTTGCCAACGCCGGTATCGTTAACGAATTTACCCAACATTTTTTCCCAAACAGCATCAAAGCCAACTACAGGAGTGCAAACCTTAGCTTGAACCTTGCCGCCCAGGTCTTTTTTAATGAACATAACTTCCATGTCGCCGGAACCGGTTACGCCCATATGGAACCATTCAGGGTTAATGGATTGAGTATTTTCAGATTCGAATTCAAATTCCAAATTAAGTAATGCCATTGTTCTATCCTCCTATTACCAGTTTCTGAATTTAGCAGGCGGGTTATAGAGGCCACCGGACCATTCAACCAGATCATGAACATTCTTAGCAGCCAGCATGGAGCGGTTTGCTCTGCTCATGTCGATGCCCAGGTCTTGCGGGGTCTTGATAACGCCCAGCTCACGCAGACGTTTGGTTTCTTTCGGATCAGCTTTCATACCAACTTCGGTGAAGCCTGCGATACCACGGATAGCAGCAGTACGTTCAGCCATGTTGCGGCACTTCGGCAGATATGCGATACCTTCTTCAGTGATGATATGAGTCAGGTCATCGCCATAAATCATTACAGGCTCAATTGCCAGGTTAGCGTTCTTAGCCAGCTTGAATGCGTCCAGCTCTTCTACGAAGCCAGGAGCCAGCTTCTCGCGGAAGGTTTCTGCCAGTTGAACAACCAGGCGTTTGCCGCGGCGTACGGGACCCCACAGCTCTTTGTTGAGTGCATATTCTTCGCCGCATTTCAGCCAAGCGCCGGAGGAATGACGACGGCCCTTCGGATCGCAGCCCATGTTCGGAGCGCCACCAAAGCCAGCTACGCGGTTTGCAGTAGCGGTGGAGGAGTTGCCATACGGGTCGATTTGCAGGGTGCCACCGATGAACATATCGATTGCATAGTGGCCAGCAGTTTGAGAGAATGCACGGTTGGAACGCATGGAACCATCAGGACCTACGAAGAAGATGTCGCTACGAGCAGCTACATAGTCTTCCATGCCCAGCTCGCCGCCGAAGCAGTGAACGGATTCAACCCAACCAGTTTCGATAGCCGGAATCAGGCTCGGATGCGGGTTCAGGATGAAGTTCTTGCAGATTTTGCCTTTCAGGCCGAGCTCTTCGCCATAGGTCGGGAGCAGCAGCTCGATAGCAGCGGTATCAAAGCCGATACCATGGTTCATGGATTCAACTTGGTATTCACCATAGATACCTTTAATAGCCATCATGCCTTTCAGTACCTGTGCATCGGTGATCAGAGCAGGGTCACGGGTGAACAGAGGCTCGATGTAGAACGGTTTCGGGGATTGGATTACATAGTCAACCCAGTCAGCAGGAATATCTACGCGAGGCAGCTTGTCAACGATTTGGTTAACTTGAGCAATTACGATACCTTGACGGAATTTAGTTGCTTCAACGATTGCCGGAGTATCCTCGGTGCTGAAGCCGGTGAACAGGTTACCTTCTTTATCTGCCATTGTTGCAGCAACCAGTGCTACACGCGGGGTCAGATCCAGGAAATAACGGCCATATAATTCGAGGTAGGTATGGATAGCGCCCAGCTCCAATTTGCCCTCTTGCAGGAATTGAGCAATACGGCCAGCTTGCGGACCAGAGAAGGACATATCCAGCTTCTTAGCGATACCTTTTTCAAATACATCCAGATGTTCAGGAAGAGTCAGCACGGATTGAACCATGTGCAGATCATGAATCTTAGCAGGATCTACTTGGCACAGGCATTTTGCCAGATAGTCAGCTTGTTTCTGGTTGTTGCCTTCGATGTTAACCTTATCAAAAGGTTTGATTACTGCTTCTAACAGAGCAACAGTATCTTTGGCATCAACGATTTTTCCTTCCTTCACCAGGTGAGCAGCAGCTTTAGCACGCTCCATTGCGTCCTTTTTGAGAGTGTCCCACTCACGAGTAACTTTTTTGAACTCCATTACGGTCTCTCCTTTCTGAATAGAAAACCTCATATATTTAGTCAAACAAAAAGAGAGAGCAAATAGCAGAAGTATGCCTCTGCACTCGCTCTCTCAAATCGCCTCTATAAAATTGTCAACTTTTTGTTCGACTATATATGCATTACGCCCAGCCCCGCACGCTCATGATTTGTCATGTAGTGCAGTGCTGATTTACCAAACAACGCTACCGCAACCCAATGCTCATCTCTTGCTACCGCAAGCTTCAGAGCCAGGCTAGCACTCGTATTCACACTGACGAGAATGCCTTTTTTCGCTTCCTCCGCTGCGTGAATCACAGCATGGATCTCGTTGCTGGTTTTACTTATGATGCCTGAATTTAAACAAGCACCAATTACAGCTCTATTGACCTTTTCATTAAAGTCATCATATGTTGTCTTACCGCCAACCTCTGTCACAACCGCTTTAAAGCCGCTTCTTGCAACAAGCTCCTTCATTCTGCCTTCGTCATAGAGAGTCTGGGTTAAAGCTAATAGCATCGCCGCAGAACCGGCACTCTTAATACTATTTTCCATAAACCCTTGTGTAGTTGCTGAACTTCCCGTCATAACTCTGTCACTCCTTCACTCTTATCTTTAACGGATACTAATCTCCCCAAAGTCAAAGCTTTGGGTATCTCCTTCCTCATTGCGTACGATAATTGCTCCCGCCTCATCTATGGCAATTACCTTGCCAGTGAAAATTATCTCATCATTATCCTTAACATGTACTGTTTTGTTTAAGGTACAATTGAGCTCTTTCCACGGAGTGAGAATAATCTCCGCACCCTTTTCCATCCACTCCTCATAGAGTGGCGCAAACTCCTGCAAAATATTATCCAGCACATAGGTGCAGGTATAATTCTTCTCAAAGCTTGCGTTTAAGGAAGCAGCTGTATGCTTCAAATCCTCAGGAAATTCCTCTGGATTCAAATTCACATTAACTCCTATACCAACAACAGCATAGTCTATAGATCCGTCCTCTTTTAACTGCAGCTCCGAAAGAATCCCGCAGACCTTCTTCCCATCCAGCAAGAGATCATTAGGCCACTTAATCTTAATCGCATTTGTCTCATATACACGACGCAGCGCCTTAACCACTGCTACTCCGGCGAGTAAGGTTACCTGAGCTACATATTGAGGATCTATATGCGGACGCAGGATGATGGTAAACCACAGTCCTCCCGCGGGTGAATTCCAGACACGCTGCATGCGCCCGCGTCCACCCTCCTGCCGCTCCGCAACTATGACGGTGCCTTCACTAGCACCCTCTTTGGCAAAAGCTACAGCAGTAACATTAGTTGATTGTAACACATCAAATTGTTCGAGCTGTATTTTCATATTAATGCCTCAAATTCTTTGTCAGCAATTCTTAGATTATTATACAGGAAATTATTATAACTGTAAATTATTTTACCATACCGATGGTAGCGATGAATACGCCGCAAGCGATAGCGGATACGATAACGCCACCGATGTTAGCGCCCATAGCTACAGGCATTACTACTGCAAACGGATCTTCATCTTCTGCAGCGTGTTGAGCGATTTTAGCAGTGGTCGGTACGCAGGATACGCCGGAGATACCAACAACAGGGTTGAAATCGCCTTTCTTGAACCAGTATACTACATAACCGCCCAGGATACCAACTGCACCGGAAATGGTCAGAGCCATAACGCCCAGAACGATCAACGGAGCAACTTTGGGGTTCAGCAGGGTGGATGCTTCGCACAGGGTGCCAAGCAGCAGGCCCAGCATCAGAGTGCCCATGTAGAGCAGAGTGCTTTCAATCAAATCTTGGTAAGGAACAACCTCTGCTTCTTTGATTGCCATGCCCAGGAAGAAGGACATAATCAGCGGAGCAGCCATCGGCAGCAGCAGGCAGAGCAGTGCGCAGCATACCAGGATGAAGATGAATTTCTTAGCTTTCGGAACTTCCGGAGCGTAGTACATGATATCCTTACCACGCAGAGCTTTCGGTACCAGCAGTTTAATCAGCCAAGGATAACCAGCATAGGTCAGGGACAGATACAGGTAAGCGATTACGGAAATAGGAACGAACAGGTGCGGAGCCAGCATCAGGGAGGTGAACAGAACCATGGGGCCGTCAGCGCCGCCGATAGAAGCAACTGCAGCAGCCTCCGGAGGAGTCAGGCCGAGATGTACGCCCAGAATCAGGGTTACGAAGGTACCGCATTCTGCGAAGATTGCGATGATAATGGAAGTCCAGGGGTTAGCCAGAATGAAGCCGATTTCGCA
Organism: Phascolarctobacterium sp.; assembly: GCA_034117325.1. Classification (GTDB taxonomy): domain Bacteria; phylum Bacillota; class Negativicutes; order Acidaminococcales; family Acidaminococcaceae; genus Phascolarctobacterium_A. Next base: position 5,309 of record JAXEPX010000019.1, read on the forward strand.
CATTGCGCCAACGCCCATGAATACTACGCAAGCAACCAAGCTGTTGCTAAAGGTCAGGTTGTAAATCGGTTGCAGGAAGTTAATCTGCATGATATCAACCAGAGCTGCAGGATCACTAATCAGCGGATCTAGGAAAAGAGTACCAATCTTGCCACCGTCCATAAAGAGAACGCCGCAGTTGATACAAATCATACCAACACCCATCGGAACCATGATCAAAGGCTCCAGGATACGTTTAAAGCCTAAATAAGCCAGTACAAAACCAAATGCAATAAGTGCAATTCTGGCAATTGCAATGGTGGTATCTTGCACCATCAAAGACGCAATACCAGGGAATAATTGTGCAACGATATTACCATCCATTATTCCATACCTCCTTCATCACTACCGCCCATAATTTTATTGAGCAGTACTACAGCACCAATCATAACAAGAGCAATTGCTGCGGTGAATGCATAAGAAAACAATGCATACATTTCAACGCTCATAATTAGGTCTCCTTTCATTTCCTTCATTTAATTAATGAAGCATCTTGTTTTTAAAATTAGAATGATTGCGGATATTTTTATTCACTTTGGTTTCCGGACACCAGGGCAAATAAAAATATCCTTTCCTGCCTGGACAGAAAAGGATACAAGATGCATGTTTAGCACAAAACATTCTCGTATACACTCCGTCACTCGCAGAAATATATAACTTAACTAAGGCTGCGATCTGACTTAACCTCTCCTAATCACTCATTCGAAGCATCACAGTGGCGTGACCGTAGCAGATTCTCACTGCTTTCCCTAATTTACCCTTCCCAGGCACCTTAGTCAGTTTTTTAATTATGGGGCTCCATCATGGAGCAAACTAATACTCAAAGACTACTCAAGCATATCAAAAACAAAAAGAGACTGAGTGAATTTTCTCTAATTCTCTCAGTCTCTGATATGCGTTTTTTAGAACTCAAAGGAACTTTTTTCTCAAACTTCTCAAAATTTCTCGAACTCTTATGCTCATAATCTCTCGACACTGACATTCTATACCAAAAACCCCCATTTGTCAACAGCTTTTTCACAAAATTATTCTGATTATTTCACCAATCCTTAGAAAAATCTTGACAAAAGTTAACCGCATTTATACTATTTAGTGTATAATAATTTTAATAAAATCATTAGAAAAGTACTACCCTTTACATGAGTTCTTATTTTTTACATAATTACCTTTCAACTGTCAAGGAGTCTCCTATGCAAATCAAACTAGGTATTATCGGCGAACAACATGCCATAAACTCGCTCAAGTCAGTAATTCACGAGTACGATGAGATTGCTGCCACCATCTTTTTAGACGAGCAGGACAACAAGGCCTGTGAAATAATTAGCAAGCATCAACAGGATGTTGATGTCTGGCTTGTTTTTGACCAAATCAACTATACTAAAATAGAAAATTGGGGCCAAGCACAGCAACCTCTTTACTATATTCCCTATCGCGGTGCTTCATTTTACAAGGTACTGTGTACCGCTCTATATAACAAACTAACTGTAGACGAGCTAAGCATTGATACCATCCCTTATGAAGATATTGTTGATGGTCTGAAGGATATGGAAATCCCCTTCAATAAATTACATGTCTTTGAAGACGACGGGAGTAAAAGCCTCGCTGACTATATTAATTTCCATAAACAGCTCTATCAGCAAGGCTGCACCAAGGCTGCTGTAACCAAAAGCTACTATGTTAAGACTTTGCTAGAAGCGTCCGGAATCAAAGCATTTTGTATTCTTCCCATGCGTGTAACAATTCGAAATATCTTAAATCTCATCCTTGCCCATTTTCACATTTGGCAGGAGCAAACTTCCCAAATAGCCGTGCAGGTCTTTGATTTCAATCTTTTTTCAGACAAGGCTTCTATATATTCCGTTGACGACCTTTATAGTAAGGAAATCTCTATCACCCAAAAGCTACTTAATTATGCCAAAAGCATCAACGGCTCCTTAAAAACAGCTACCGGAGGTAACTTCTATATTTTTACCACTAGAGGCAATCTTGACCGTCTAACCAATAATTTTAAACAAATACCTACGCTTCCTATTATAACTGAGCTCAATAAAAACCTGCGTGCCTGTGGCATAGGTCTCGGTAAATCCGCCAGTGAAGCTGAATATAATGCTGTTCTCGCACTTAAGCACGCCTCCAATGATACTAAAGGCTGCTGGTATGCTGTGATTGATGACAAAACTATCTCCGGCCCCTTGGGTACGGAGCAACAGCTTGATTATCAATATTCCTCTCCTGCACTAGCAGAAATTAGTCAAAAAACCTCCTTAAGTATTGCTACCTTAAGCAAAATCTGTAGTACCCTAGAGGTTTACGGTCGCAAAGAGCTTAATGCCCAGGAGCTTGCAAGCACTCTGCAAATCCAGCCCCGCAGCGCGCGTCGCATCCTCACCATCCTCGCCGCCTGTGGCTACGCTGAGGAAATTGGTCTCGAAATGATGGAGAATAAAGGACGTCCGCGTAAAATATATCGCATAAATATGTAAACAATATCAAAAAAATCACCGTTTTAAGCATGCTTTGGAACGGTGATTTTTTTATTTATGAATTATGTATACATTCATCTCAAATATTGACACGTTAGCAGCATTATATTATTCTTTATTTAGGGACTTATCCTTTAATAGTCCTTAAATGTTTTGAGGGGTGAAATCTTATGAAATTTTCTATTGTCGCCACTGGCGATTCCCTGCTAACGCAACGTCTACACAAACAAGATAAAAGTTGCTTAGCCTTCAAGGAAATCCTTGAGCAAGCAGATATTCGCTTTACTAATTTTGAGCTGCAGGTGCATGATTTTGAGGTTAGTCCTTCTGCTGTCAGCGGCGGAACCTGGGTAGCAGCACGTCCAAGTGTCATCAAGGATTTACAATGGCTTGGTTTTAATCTCTTTGCTGGAGCTACAAACCATTCGCTAGATTGGGGACATGATGGCTTAAAAACCACTATCCGTCATTTAAAGGAAAATGACTGTGCCTTTGCAGGTATAGGTCACAACCTTGCTGAAGCTAGCATGCCCTGTTACATTGATACTCCCGAAGGTCGTGTAGCCTTAATCAGCGTCTGCTCCTCCGGTAAGGACTGGCATATCGCTGGTGAACAGCGTCCTGACGTTCCTGGCAGACCTGGTATCAATTACCTCCGCTTCAACCAAATCAACTATCTTCCTAAAGAAGATATTGCTACTCTGCGTCAAATTGTAGATAAAACCTACGTCAACGCCAGACGCTTACAGCTTGAACGCGAAGGCTTTATCAAAGCAGAGGAAGGCTTTGCTGTAGGCACAAATCGCTTTGAAATAGGTGAACCCGGCACTAAAACCTTCTGTAATCAAAAGGATTTACAACGTATTTTAAGGTACATCTCCGAGGCTAAGCGACAAGCTGATGTTGTCCTCGTCAGCCACCATGCTCATGAATTTAGAGGGCTAGATAAGGCCGTGTCAGCGGACTTCACCCGAGAATTTGCACATGCCTGCATCGATGCTGGTGTGGATGCCTTCCTAGGTCATGGTCCACATATTCTTCGTGGCATTGAAATCTATAAGAATAAGCCCATTTTCTATAGCTTAGGCGACTTTTTCATTCAGAACGACTGTGTTGAGCGCCAGCCTGCAGACTTCTTTGATATCTATAATCTTGGTCCCGATAATACCCCCTCCGATGGTTGGTCAGCACGTAGCAAGAACGGCACTAGTGGTCTCGTTGTCAATCGCAAGGTCTTTGAATCTGTGATCACTCATTTTGTAGTTGAAGACGGCAATATTGCCGAAGTCGAATTAGTTCCCATTACCCTGGGCTTTGAAAAAACACGTTCTCGCAAGGGGCGCCCTGAGTTAGCTAGTGTAGAGGATGGCACTCGCATTCTGCAAGACCTTCAAGGACTCTCCGATGAATTCCATACGAAAATTCTTATCCAAGATGGCAAAGGCTATATTAAGCTTTCTTAAGCAAAGGAGATGTAAGCTATGCAAATGTTACTCGGTTTATTAATCGTAATCATAATGATATACCTAATGGCAAAACGCAAGGATCCTAAAACACTGCTCTTCGCAGCAGGTATGCTTATGATTCTGCTTGCTGGCGACGTAATGGGAACCTTCAAGGCCTTTTCTGCCTCTATGAAGCAAGCCAAGGTTTTTGAAACAATTATCACCTCCATGGGCTTTGCAGCCGTTGTTAAATTATGCCAAGCGGACAAGCATCTTGTTTCTTTATTCGCCAAGGTCCTCAAAAAGGCTGGCCCCCTGCTGATCATAGGCGTTGCTCTCGCCACTATGGTTGTTAACACCTCTATTACTAGTGCCGCAGGTGTGACTGCTGCCATGGGCACAGTCTTTATCCCGCTCATGGTTGCCTCCGGCATCCCTGTGCCGCTAGCAGCAGGTGCGATTATGTGTGGCCTTTACGGCGGCAACCTTAACCCCGGTCATGTACATCCCACCATCGTAGCACATCTGGCAGGCGTTGAAGGCATGGATTTTGTGCGTGTGGCAGCACCTGCACTGGTAGCCTCCGTTCTTGCGAGCTCCACTGTTTTAACCGGCATGGCCTTCTGGATGCGTAAAAAATACGGCAAAGAGGAGCTTGCTAAGCAAGCCGCTGCCTTCGGTGAAATCGAAACCGTCAAGGTTAACCCTTTATACGCCATCCTTCCCTTAGTGCCAATTATCATTTTGTTACTTGGTAATTTAAAAATTGTTCCCGCCTTCAAAATGCCCGTTCCGCATGCTATGCTCATCGGCTGCATTTTATGTATGCTTATAACTCGTACCAATCCGCAAGAGGTTACAAAGGAATTTTTCAAGGCTATGGGCTCCTCCTTCGGTAATGTTTTTGGTCTCTTAATTTGCGTTAACATCTTCGTTGCAGGCTTAACCAAATTAGGCTTTATCAAAATGCTTATAGGCTTCATGACCACCTCCCCCTCCATCGCTAAGCTCGCCGCAGTATTCGGTCCCTTTATCATGACACTTGTTTGTGGCAGTGGCGAATCTGCCTCCATTGCCTTCAATGAGGCAGTCAGCGTGCATGCTTCCCAATTTGGCATGGACACCCTGCACATGGGTGCTATGGTAGTTCTTTCCGGTGGTATCGGTCGCTCAATGGCCATGTTCTCTGCAGCTATGATTCTCTGCGCAGGCATTGCCAAGCTGCAGCCCATGGACATCATTAAATATAATGGTTGGGCTATGTTCGCTGCCCTTCTGACAGCAGCAGCCTTCCTAATGTTCTAAAATTAACCTAAAAATCTAAGGAGATATCTCAATGCAGGAACAAATTGTACAAGATTTATTAGAATTAGTCAAAATCCCGGTGCAAAGCCGTAATGAACGCCAGATTGCAGATAACGTCAAGGCTAAATTACAATCACTCGGACTCGAAGTAACGGAAGATCCTATTTATGTAGAAGGAGGAAACACAGGTAATATCCGTGCTTTGCTAAAAGGCGACCCCACTATTGAGCCCCTTTTATTCTCTGCTCATCTTGACAGAGTAAAAAACAACGAAGCTATTTCCCCAGTCTATGATGAAGAAAATAATATTTTAAAAGCTGATGGTAATACGATTCTTGCAGCGGACGATGTTTCCGGAATCTGTGTTATTTTGGACGCACTGCGCCGCATCACCAGCTCTGACAAGCCCCACGGAGATATTGAGGTAGCGCTTTCCGTATGCGAGGAAGCAGGTGTCCTAGGTTCTAAATACTTTGACTTCTCCAGCTTCAAAGCTAAAAAGGCTTACGTTTTTGATGTACCCGGGCATATCGGCAAAATCGTCCTACAGGCTCCCTCGAAAGCAAAAATTATTTACAAAATTTACGGCAAAAGTGCTCACGCAGGTAATGAGCCAGAAAAGGGTATCAACGCCATTCGTGCAGCAGCAGCGCTTATCCTGAATATTCCCGACAGCCGTATTACTCCCTTCACTACGACTAATATCTCCACCATTCACGCAGGCACTAATGCTACTAATGTGGTTTGCGATTACGCCGAGGTCTTAGCCGAGGCTCGCAGTACGGATAATACCGAATTCGAGGCCATTCTGGAAAAATTTGCTGCACCTATCACTAAAATCGAGGCTGAATATGGCGTACGCATTGACTACACGCCCAATGTGCTCTATAAAACCTTCAAGGTGGAACAAGAGGAGGGGATCGTAAAAATCGCTGCTAAAGCTATGGCAACCCTTGGACTTGAGCCTCTCTATGCGCGCGGAGGTGGCGGTATGGACGGCAACCATTTCAATAATAATGGTATTCAAGCCATTGGTATTGCTCCGGGTTATTTCAAAAACCATACTCCCACCGAGCATATATATCTCGATGACTTCAAAAAATGTGGTCAATTGGCCGCAGAAATTGCTTGGAACGTATAAATAACATATCCACAAGAGAGCTTTTCTCTTAATAAATAATTAGAGGTGCAACAATGCTAAGTAAAGCTGAATTAGAGCAGCTCATTGCCAAAGAACAGGAAAAAATGCTAAGTCTCTGGCAGGAGCTAGTAAATGTTGATTGTGGTTCTAGCTACAAGGAAGGTGTGGATCAAGTTGCCAATAGGCTGGAAAAAGAAATGCAAAAAATTGGCCTAACCACACGCCAGCTTCCCTATGCTGAGGCTGGTAACATGCTTATTGCTGAATATGGGGATATGAGCAAGCCCTTTATATTTTTAACAGGGCATATGGATACCGTTTTTAGTAAAGGCACAGCTGCAAAACGTCCCTTCACTATCAAGGACGGTAAAGCCTATGGTCCTGGTGTGCTGGATATGAAGGGTGGCATCGTACTCATGCTGACAGCGCTGAAAATTTTGCTGGAGCATGGCTATGACAAGCATCCCTTTAAAATCGTGCTGGCTGGTGATGAAGAAATTGCTCATCCCAAGAGTAAAGCAGCGGAGGTAATCATGCAGGAAGCTAAAGGAGCCTTGGCAGCCTTTAACTTCGAAACAGGCTTTGTAGATGGTGGCATAGTTACCTCACGTAAGGGCAGACTGGAGTTTGCGCTGGAGGTCTATGGACGAGCTGCGCATGTGGGTAATGATCCAGAAAATGGTCGCAGTGCGATTAAGGAAATCGCTCATAAGCTGTTAGATATTGAAGCTTTAACCGATTGGGAGCAAGGTATAAATCTCAATGTAGGCGTTATCGAGGGTGGCACGGTCTGCAATGCAACGCCAGCATATGCTAAGATTACTTGCGATATGCGTTATGTGGACTATAGCTGTTTACCGGAGATGAAGGCTAAACTAGAGGCAATCGCCGCTAAGCAATACGTGCCTGATACTAAAACAGTGCTTTCCTACGTGACTGATATGAGGGAAATGAAGGTTTTACCAGGAACGGAGCAGCTTTTTGCTCTCGTAACCGATGCAACTGCAGAAATGGGACTGCCTAAGCCTTACCAAAAGGCAGTTGGAGGCGGCTCAGATTCCGCCTATACTACGGCGGCAGGGGTACCTACTCTGTGTGCCATGGGCGTTCAGGGTGGCCGTAATCATACGGCGGAGGAATTCGCCGTTGTAGAGACGCTGTTTGAGCGTTGCAGATTATTTGCACATATTATGCAAAAAATATGAGGTGATGAATGATGGATTATGAACATAAATTAACATGGCGTGGTTGGTTATCCTTCCTGTTTATTGCAATATCCTTTTCCGGTGTGCTGGCACATGCGGGTGTATGGAGTGCCTTTGACTTTTCGGTACTCATTGGTAAATTTGGTAAAATCGGTGCTGCTACCTTCACCGGTAAGGGTGGTGTAGGTGCAAGGGAAGGCTTCATGTTTGGTCTGACCCTGATTCCGACGATTATGTTCGCTTTAGGCCTGATTCGCGTAGTGGAATCCCTGGGCGCACTGCTGGCTGCAGAGCGCATTATTCGCCCGATTCTGCGTCCGCTAATGGGGTTACCTGGATACATAGGTCTGGCGCTGGTAAGCTCCATGACCAGTACGGACGTAGGTGCAGCTATGACACGTCAGTTGACTGAGGACGGCAAACTTACTGATGACGAGCGTAGTATTTTCGTAGCTTATCAATATGCTGCGAGCGGTGTAATTACGAACACCTTTGACTGTGGCGCTCCGCTCTTAACAATTGCAGCACTGCCTGTAGGTATCATTATCGCAGTAGAAATTATTGTAAAAATTATCGGTGCTAATATTATTAGATTTTATTTAGCTAGCAAGCATAAGACTAATTCTACTAGCGAAGTAAAGGAGGCAATGTAAATGGAGGCTGAAAAAACTGTTCAGAAACGTTCTTTGCTAGAGGAATTTGTTTTTGGTGCTAAAAATGGCTATTATTTAGGCGTGGAGCGCATTCTTCCCGCCATGATTCTGGCCTATGTGCTGATTTTGTTCTTAAAAACTACGGGTCTGATGACTATTATCGGTAACGTAGTAGCGCCGGTTATGGCGATTTTCGGTCTGCCTGGTGAAGCTATTGTAGCTTTAATTTCTGCCTTTTTTGCTAAGGCTGCAGGCTGCGCTACAGCAGCAACGCTGTATAATGATGGCGTTATTAATGCTGCGCAGGCCACGATTCTCTTCCCGGCCTGCATTACGATGGGTACCTTGATTGGTCACTTTGTGCGCTGCGTAATGGCTTCCGGTACTAATCCTAAGCATCATGGGCTGATGATGGCAATTCCTGTTGTGGATGCGCTCATCAGTATGCTACTGACAAGACTTATTTTAGGTCTCTTTGGTGTCAGTGTCTAATAATGCTTCTACTAAAAATTTAACTTCGACAAGTAATACTTGAATAAATTAATTAGGCCTTCCTGTTATCAGGAAGGCCTTTTGCTATACTTGTTTTTTCTTTTATTAAATTCTCGGTAAAGACATTCTACCGAAGAACTAGTTTCTGAGCTTTTACCCCTCGCACATCTTTAGAAAATACTCGTGAATCGCCGTGCTCTCCTTAGCGTCCAGCTCGGGATGAAAGGCCAGCGCCAGCTGCTTGCCATACTGCGCCGCTACTATATGCCCATCTACCTCGGCCAGCACCTTAACGCCAGAGCCCACCTTTTCAATATAGGGAGCACGGATAAAGCTCATCGGCACCTTGCCTAGCTCGCCAAACTCGGCCTGCGTCCGAAAGCTGCCCAGCTGACGCCCATATGCATTGCGCTTTACCGTAATCGGCATCGTCGCAAAATGCACCTTGCTATCGTTCGAGAGCTGCTCCGCCAAGAGAATCATCCCCGCGCAGGTCGCAAGCACGGGCATCCCCTGCACGATTTTCTCGCGCAGCTCATCGTACATGCCGAGCTCGCGCAGCAGCTTGCCCTGCACCGTGCTCTCGCCCCCAGGCAGCACCAGCCCTGTGAGCGGCTGCTCCAAATCAGCACGCTGGCGCAGCTCCACGCACTCCACGCCCAGAGAGCGCAGCACCTGAATATGCTCAATAAAGGCGCCCTGCACTGCTAATACGCCAATCATTATTTACCACGCTCCGCCATCAAGAGCTCGATTTCCTGCTCGTTAATACCCACCATAGCTTCGCCCAGATCCTCGCTCAGCTCGGCCAGCATCTTTGCATCACGGAAATTGGTCACAGCCTTAACAATCGCCTGTGCACGCTTAGCGGGGTCACCGGATTTAAAAATACCGGAGCCTACGAAAACGCCCTCTGCGCCCAGCTGCATCATCAGCGCTGCATCCGCAGGAGTTGCTACACCGCCTGCCGCGAAATTAACCACCGGCAGACGTTTATGCTCATGCACGTAAACAACCAAGTCATAGGGCACCTGCAGCTCCTTAGCCGCATTGAAGAGCTCATTGGGCTCCAGTGCTGCCAATTGGGCAATCTGCTGATTCATCTTGCGCATATGGCGTACTGCTTGCACTACGTCGCCCGTGCCGGGCTCGCCTTTGGTACGAATCATAGCTGCACCCTCATTAATGCGGCGCAGAGCCTCGCCCAGGTCGCGCGCACCGCATACGAAGGACACCTTGAACTGGGTTTTGTCGATATGATAAACATCATCCGCAGGGGAGAGTACTTCGCTCTCGTCGATGTAGTCGATTTCCAGTGCTTCCAAAATCTGCGCCTCTACGAAGTGACCGATGCGGCATTTAGCCATAACGGGAATGGAAACTGCGTTTTGAATCTCTTTAATCAGCTTCGGGTCGCTCATGCGGGCTACGCCGCCTGCTGCACGAATATCCGCAGGAATCTTCTCCAGCGCCATAACTGCGCAGGCACCTGCAGCCTCGGCAATGCGCGCTTGCTCAGGATTGGTTACGTCCATGATGACGCCGCCTTTAAGCATTTGGGCCAGTTGTGCGTTTAATGTATATCTTTCGTTCATTTTACATTCCTCCATCATAATTATGCTTATCTATCAGCCGCAGTCTTAACTTTACAGTTTACATTGATTTTACTTTACTCCGCCTCTGATACGTAGTATTATAATGCTATCTGAATATATGTGTATATTCATTTTCTGTTATCTTTTTAAGACCAGTTTAAAGCTTTAAGAGCTTTGCCAAGCCGCTAAAAGCTCTTTGCACCCTTTGGAGGAAGAATTATGCTTACCTATAGCTTCGCCAATCTTGAAGGCGAGAGCATCTATATGCATCTTTATAAATGTATCCGCAATGATATCACCAGTGGAACGCTCAAACCGCGCGAAAAGCTGCCCAGCAAGCGCATGCTAGCGAAAAATCTGGGCATTAGCTTGATTACAGTGGAAAATGCCTATGCGCAGCTGGCCGTGGAGGGCTACATCACCTCCGAGCCCCGCCGAGGCTACTACGTGGCTGCTCTGCAGCAAGCGCTGCAGCCCAAGGCACAGACAAGCGCTAGCCTAGGCAACGAGAGCTCGCCCACACCTAGCATGCAGCCTACTCAAGCAATGCTAGCGAATAATAATAAAAGCACGCTGCTCAGCTTTGCCAAAAGCAGCGTGCCCCCTGACACCTTTCCCTATAATACCTGGGCGCGACTTCTGCGCCACACCCTGACCAGCGCTGACGAGCATGCCCTCATCAGCGACACGGCTGCAGGTGGCGTCCTGCCCCTGCGCCAGGCCCTCGCTAAGCATCTGTACCAGTTCCGCGGACTCGAGGTCAGCCCCGAGCAGATTATCATCGGCGCAGGTACGCAGACGCTGTATAATATGATCGTGCAGCTCCTCGGGCGCAATCGCATCTACGCGCTGGAGGACCCCGGCTACCCACAATTAGCCGCTGTTTATCGCAACAACGACGTTTTCTGTCGCTATCTGCCCATGGATGAGCAGGGCATCCGCACGGACGTACTGAAGGCCAGCGGCGCCGATATTCTGCATATCACGCCCTCGCACCAGTTCCCCACGGGCATTACCATGCCCATTAGCCGCCGCTACGAGCTGCTGCACTGGGCTAGCGCCAGCGCCAACCGCTATATTATCGAGGATGATTACGATTGCGAATTCCGCCTTTTTGGCAAACCCATTCCGCCCCTGCAGAGCATCGATAACGCCGAAAAGGTCATCTATATCAACACCTTTTCCAAGACGCTTGCCCCCACCTTCCGCATCAGCTATATGCTTTTGCCTCTCCATCTGGCCTCACTTTTTTATCAGAAACTGGGCTTTTATTCCTGCACTGTTTCTAATTTTGAGCAATTTACGCTAGCAAAATTCATTGAGGACGGCTATTTCGAGCGCCATATTAACCGCATGCGCACCTACTACCGCAATAAACGTGATAATCTTTTGGCATATCTTGCGCACTGCCCCGCTGCTCCCGCCCTAAAGGTGCAGGGCGAGGATAGCGGCCTGCACTTTCTCTTGCAGCTTACCACCGAAGCTAGCGACCAAGCGCTGCGTGAGGCTGCTGCAGGCGCAGGGCTTCAGGTAAAATTCCTCTCCGATTATTACCATAATAAGCTGAGCGACAGTACCCATACATTGCTCATGAACTATACCGGCATTGAGGACGAACGCCTCTACCCCGCACTTGACAAGCTTTTTAGCGCCCTTATGCCCTATTTAGAGGTGTAAAAAGCAAGCAAACATGCTATAATACTCTCAGCAAAGCTTTTTATTAAGCAAGCGCATATACTTTTTTCTTAGCTATATGCCATGTGTCAAAACTGCTCTTAGGAGGTCTAAACCAATGAAGTGTCTCTTAATTACCAATGCCGATATTTATGCTCCCCAGCCTCTAGGTATAAACGATATCTTAATTATTAATGATAAAATCGTGCGTATTGCAAAGCATATCGCACAACCTCAGGACTTGGACTGCCAGGTTATCGATGCTGGCGGCCGCAAGGTAGTCCCCGGCTACGTGGATCAGCATGTCCATATTATTGGCGGCGGCGGCGAATCCGGTCCCTATAGCCGCACTCCCGAAATCAATCTGAGCGAGCTCACCACAGTGGGCATTACTACCGTCGTAGGTGTTTTAGGCACCGATGGCACCTCCAGACATAATGAAAGCCTCCTCGCTAAAGCTCGAGGCCTGACCCATGACGGTATTACCGCCTATATGCTCACAGGCTCCTACGAAATTCCCCTGCACCATATGACTGGTGATGCTCGTCGTGACATTATCCTGATTAATGAATGCTTAGGTATCGGCGAAGTAGCTCTCTCCGACCACCGCAGCTCCCAGCCCACCCGTCAGGAGCTGGAAAAGGTGCTTACCCAAGCCCGACTCGGTGGCATGCTCTCCGGCAAGGCAGGCGTGGTCCAATTCCATATGGGCGTTGGCCAGCGTGGCATTACTGTGCTGCTCGACATCGTTAAGGAAACAGAGCTTCCCGCTAAGCACTTTATTCCCACCCATGTTAATCGTGCCTATCACCTGTTTGAGCAGGCTAAGGAATTTGCTCGCCTAGGCGGCTATATCGACATCACCTCCGGCATTCGCGAAAAAGATGGCTTCCCAACCTGCATTAAGCCCAGTGATGCTATTAAAATCCTCTATGATGAGGGTATCCCCATGGAGCAGGTCACCATGAGCTCCGATGCCAATGGCTGCATGAGCGTTACCCTGCCCGATGGCAGTCAAAAGCAGCTGGCTGTTGCTCCCGACTCCTTCCAGGAGGAAGTCAAGGATGCGCTGCTCGCCGGCGTTCCCATGGAAATCGTGCTAAAGGTAGTCTGCAGCAATCCGGCTAAGGCTAACGGTCTCTATCCGCAGAAAGGTGCTCTCGCTGTAGATAGCGATGCCGATCTTATTATTTATAACGAAGAGCTCGATATCGACACCGTTATTGCCAAGGGTCAGGTTATGGTAGCCCAGGGTCAATCTCTCGTCAAAGGCACCTTCGAACGGTAATTTTCCAAAACTGTTGTTCCGTCCGCACGGCATTAGTGGAAACTTAATAAATGAAATTTCAAATATACTAAAAGGCCTTCCTGTTTTCAGGAAGGCCTGCTTATTTTTTCTAGCTTTTCTTTACCAAACTTAGTTCGTTAGTTGAAATACTTGTCTTTAGCTAAATCACATAGCACTCATCAGGAATTTCAGTCCCGTCAGGCACACCAGTACGCTGGAAAATTTCAGCAAATAGGAGGACTTCAGCCTCTGCGCAAGTTGCACACCGATTTGCGCACCCACAAAGGCGCCCACGCCGATGCCCAAGCCAGTGGTCCACATAATATGCCCCAAATACGCATGACTCACTACACCTGATAAGGACGACACTGCCAAAATACAGGTGGAGGTCGCAATAGCCACATGTACGGGAAACTGCAAAATATACGCCATAAAGGGCACATGCACAATACCGCCGCCAATGCCCAAAATGCTGGCTAAAAAGCCCACGCCGATGCTGCAGATTACACCCAGCTGCCAATTATAATGCTCCGGCACGCTGTCATTAGCGCTGGAGCCACTACCCTTTTTATTAGCCTTAGTAAACATATTATAGGCTACAAAAAGGAAAAATACACCAAATATACCGTAGAACAGCCGCCCCTGCAAAAACTCCGCCGCATAGCTGCCTACGAAGGCACCCGGTACCGTCGCTAGCGCAAACTTAATCGCTGCATCCACACAAACCTGTCTCCTGCGCATATAACCCAGCGTTCCCGAAATTGAATTCAGCAACACCACCAGCACCGAGGTGCCTATAGCCACCTGGGGCTCGTACTGCCACACGAAAACTAGCAGTGGCACAATAACTACACCACCGCCAATGCCTAAAAGTGAGCCTAATAAGCCCACAAAAACTCCCACAAGTAAAAATACTAATAGCTCCATTCGTATCCCTCTATCACTCAATCTCTCTCACAAATGGAGGGCGACAGCTCTGCCGCCCAGTAATCACTTCGTGATAATATTAAATTTTCATTTATTATACCATATACAGCCTTCTAAAAGCAAAGGTACTTCATACACCTGCATGTGCGAGCACACCGGAAAATTTTAAGTATTAGAATGCCCATATTTATCTTAATAAAAGCAAAATATTTCTACCGACTGTATTTCTGCTTGCAATCCGCTGTCCCGTGATTTATAATTTAGTTAATCGTAATTAACCTAATCGTGATTAACCTAATTGTGTTTAACCAATTTGGAGGATAAGATGTTTATAGGTAGACATGCTGAGCTTGAACAATTAAATGCGTTATACGCTGAAGCTAAATTCCAATGCGTTATCATTTGGGGACGTCGGCGTGTAGGCAAAACCACCTTAATCAATGAGTTTGTCAAGGATAAGCCAACCATTTATTTTACTGCTACAGAAACAACTGCTAACGAAAATTTAGAATCATTTAGTCAGGCCATAGCCTTTCTGCAGCATAAAACTATCAATCATGCTCCTGTTTACAAGAACTTTGAGGAAGCTTTACAGGCTGTTTATCTGGCTGCACAAGATGAGCAGATCGTTTTAGTTATAGATGAATATCCCTATCTAGCTAAAGCATACAAGCCTATCTCTTCAATCCTGCAGAAGCTCATAGATACACAGTTCAAGGAACATAGTAAATTATTTATTGTTCTCTGTGGTTCGTCCATGTCCTTTATGGAGCGACAAGTTCTCGGCTACCAAAGCCCCCTATATGGTAGACGTACAGGCCAGCTAGAAATTAAGCCCTTTAATTTTTATGATTTCAAAGAGTATTATCAGAATTTTAGCGCTGAGGACCTTGCTCTTGTCTACGGTATTACCGGTGGTATACCGCAGTATATGAATTTTTTTGATGATACTAAATCCATCAAGGATAATGTTATCAAAAATTTTCTCACCCCTAGCGGTTATCTATATGAAGAACCAGAAAATCTTTTGAAACAGGAAATGCGAGAGCCTGCTCTTTATAACGCTATTATTAAAGCAGTAGCTACAGGAGCATCTAAAAGCAGCGAGATTGCTTCAAAAGTAGGCTTAGAGACATCAGCACTTGCAAATTATATGGATAAGCTGCTGGAATTAGGCATTATTGCAAAAGAGACTCCCATTGGTGAAAAAAGTACTCGCAAGACTATATATAGCATTAAAGATACCATGTTTTCCTTCTGGTATCGCTTTATTCCAACGAATAATATGCTGATTCAACGCAATCGCGGTGAGTTTGCCTGGAAAAATATTGAGCCACAGCTTAGCAGCTATATGGGACATATTTTTGAAAAAATTTGTGTAGATTACTTTTGGCAGACATATGAAACGCTCCCTGTTTTTTATACACAAATAGGTCGTTGGTGGGGAACAAATCCTAAATTAAAAAGGCAGGAGGAGCTAGATATCCTAGCTACTGATGAAGCTAGTGCTATAATCTGCGAATGTAAATGGCGCAACGAGGCAGTAAGCCAAGAAGTCATTGATACATTGCTTGCTCGTGCACAACTTCTGCCCTATCAAGAGTGTTACTACTATGTTTTCTCAAAGACTGGCTTTTCAAAGCAATGTACAGATTACGCAGAGCAGCATGATAGAATTAAACTTATCAGCTATCAAGAGCTTATCAAAGCTTAACCAAAACTAATATCTAGTCACGCTAATCACCCATTCTAAAATTTATTTTTCTATACAAGCGTGCAGACATCTGTTACAATACAAGCATGGCGTAGCTTAGATTTTTGACCTATGCGCCTGATACATGTTTTTAGAGGGGGTTCTTTATGAAAAAAATACTCATGCTTGGCACCGGGGGCACCATTGCTAGCGTTCCGTCCGATGATGGCCTAGTTCCGGCGCTCGACGGCGCTACCATGCTCAGACTCGTCCCCGAGCTCGAGGGTCTGTGCGATATTACCTGCAAGCAAATCCTCAACCTCGACAGCAGCAATCTGGAGCCTTGCCATTGGCAGCTCATCGCCGAGGCTATCGCTGTTGATTACGATAATTACGACGGCTTTGTCGTTACTCACGGCACGGATACCATGGCCTATACTGCAGCGGCCTTAAGCCAAATGCTCACAAGCTGCCGCAAGCCCGTCGCACTCACCGGTGCGCAGCTTCCCATTCAAGCTCCTGGCAGCGATGCTCCGGCCAATGTTTACCATGCCTTTCTAGCAGCTACTAGCGAGCTCATGGGCGTAGCGCTCGTTTTTGGCGATCTGGTCATTCATGGCGCCCATGCTAAAAAGCTCTATACTGAAAACTTTAACGGCTTTGCTAGCATTAATCGCCAGCCCCTCGCTAAAATTAGTGCTAATAAGCTCTGCTGGCAGGAGGGCACGCTCGAGGGTGGTGGCTACGGCGAGGGCAGCTTCAGCATTAAGACTGCGCTGGAGCCCAAGGTAGCTGTGATTAAGCTCATTCCCGGCACCACGCCTGATATCCTCGACTTCTACCTAGCTAAGGGTTACAAAGGCCTAGTTATTGAAAGCTTCGGCGCCGGCGGCGTCCCCAACGCCAGCAACAACTGGCTACCCGAGCTTGAGAAGGTACTGCAGGCCGGTGTAACCGTAGTCTGCGCTACGCAGTGTCTGTATGACGGTGTACACCTTGATACCTATCCCATTGGCGTACTAGCTCAGCGCTTAGGCGCTCAAAGCGCAGGAATGGACACGATTGAAACCTCCGTTGTAAAGCTGATGTGCGCACTGGCAAAGGAAGACTAAGTTAATCTAACCTCCTCCATTAGACATAAACTTATACATCAAAAAAGCTAGCTCTAAGCTATCACTAAAGATAGCATTGAGCTAGCTTTTTGTTTTGCAAAAACTAAACCTCTAAATGTGAAGTAGAATTTCAGTGAAGCTTCAACAGCTTCCCATTTATTTAGCTACCAGCCTATTTCACCAGCACCTCGGCGTACTCGCTGCCCTCCAGCTCCAGCTCGATGGGCATATTGAGATGCTCCGTCAGCCAGGCCTCGGCCTCAGCCTTTTGGCTATCCTGCATCTTCAGGATAATCTTCGCCCGCAGATTATATTCCACATCGGCAATTTCAAAAAGGTCCTGCTGGTAAAGAATGTTCAAAATGCGCCCCACGCTATTCACATCATAGAGAAAGCTGAAGCGGCTCATAAGGATTTTCTCTGCAATGCCGCACTCCTTCAGCGCCCCGGCCACACTGCCGCTATAGGCGCGCACCAGACCGCCCGCCCCGAGCTTAATCCCCCCGAAATAGCGAGTCACCACTGCCGCCGTGCCCACAAGGCCATTTTTACGCAGCACCTCCAGCATGGGAATGCCCGCCGTACCACTAGGCTCGCCATCGTCACTGGAGCGCTGCGCCAGCTCGTCCACAATATAAGCTGAGCAATTATGCGTTGCATCCCAATATTCCTTTTTTATCGCCTTAATAAACTCCTGCGCCTCCGCTTCACTGGCAACCTTTTTCAAGGTACAGATAAAACGAGACTTTTCTATAACAATTTCATTGCGATAATCCCTGCTAATCGTATACAAGAGGTGCACCTCCGTCCATCATTTTTCTTAATTTATATAACTATTATAACACATTTAGCCCCTTTTACACAAAAATAAGATATTTTTCTCTTTTCCTCTTTATTTCTTGACACAATTTTGTTATAATAATGAACGCTTAGTATATTAAAGAGAAGGCCAATAGGTATTTCTCTAGGGTAACACCCGCATTTATTTTTTTTAGGGAAAGAGGTAATTCCAATGAAACAAATCTGTGCATTGATCGGTAAGTTCTTTGGCATCATCGCCATCATCTTCCTGATCCTCGGTATGACCATGCCCCAAAACTTCCTGTGGGTACTGGGTAAAGTAGGTGGCTTCAGCGTACTCAGCTGCTTGCTGGGCGTTGTAATGTTCGGTATGGGCACCACGCTGAACCTGAAGGACTTCGCGCTGGTATTAAAACGCCCCATAGACGTTCTCGTTGGCGCTTGCGCTCAATTTTTAGTTATGCCCGGTCTGGCATATATTCTGGCTACTGCCTTCGGTCTTGACCCCGCTCTGACTGCCGGCGTAGTGCTGGTAGGTACCTGCCCCGGCGGCACCTCCTCTAACGTTATCACCTTCATGTCCAAGGGCGACGTTGCTCTGTCCGTAACCATGACCAGTGTTTCCACCGTGCTGAGCCCGATTCTGACCCCGTTCATCACCTATATGATCATCGGTCAAAAAATCGCTTTCGATCCCGTGGGCATGTTCTTCTCCATCGTACAAATCGTAATCCTGCCGATCTGCCTGGGTCTGGCTGTAAAATCCTTCCTGCCGAAGCTGGCTGATGCAGCAGTTGACTATCTGCCCGCAGTTTCCTCCATCGCTATTTCTCTGATCATCGCCGGCGTTATCGGTGCAAGCCGCGACCTGATTTTAAAGACCTCCGGTCTGATTATCCTGGTTGTAGTACTGCATAACTGCTGTGGCTATGCTCTGGGCTTTGGCCTGGCTCGCCTGTGCGGTATGTCCTGGAAAAAGGCTGTTGCTCTCTCCGTTGAGGTTGGTATGCAAAACTCCGGTCTGGCAACTGGTCTGGCAAAGGCTCACTTCGCTGCAATGCCCGCTGCAACCGTCCCGGGCGCAGTATTCAGTGCATGGCACAACATCTCCGGTGCTGTTCTGGCATGGCTCTTCCAAAACTATCTGAACCCCAAATTCGACCCCGAATATAACAAGGAAGAGGCTAACGCTTAAGCAGCTACTTGAAAGAAAAAAATTAGACAGCTTGCATCTGCAGGCTGTCTTTTTTTATATGATAAATGTGCTATAATAGTAATAGCTTTTTGCACTCGGCAAAGCTGGCCGCACTCCACACGGCCTTTGAGAAAATTTATTAAACAATAAGCACATAGATTAGGGGATATCACAATGAATACGCGAAGACAAATTATGGGTACCTACAAATCCATTAGCGACTGGCATCATTTTCGCCTCCGCCTCTTTTTAGAGGGCATTCTGACAGGCGTTTTTGCAGGCCTCGTCATTAGCCTTTTCCGCTGGGGACTAACGGAAGCAGAGGAATGGCGTGTCGCCTTTTATCAGGACTTAATGCAGCGGAACTGGACGAGTACAGCACTGTGGTTCGTAGCGCTGCTTTTTATAGGCGCGATTTTGTTTAAGCTGACACGCTTTGAGCCTATGGCGGCGGGCAGCGGCATTCCCCAGGTCAAGGGAGCGCTCCTTGGCCTCATGAAGATGCGCTGGTTCCACATTATGTGGGTCAAGCTCACGGCGGGCATTATCGGCATCGGCGCAGGCCTTTCGCTCGGACGCGAGGGCCCGTCTATTCAACTTGGTGCCGTGGCAGCGCAGGGCGTAAGCCGCATGCTGGGACGTACCCGCATGGAGGAGCGCTATTTGATGACGAGTGGTGCGAGCGCAGGCCTGGCGGCAGCGTTTAATGCGCCGCTGGCAGGCGTTATCTTCGCACTGGAGGAGCTGCACCGCAATTTCTCCATTATGGTGCTCCTGCCCTCCATGGCGGCAGCCATGACAGCCACAGTTATTTCCCGCGCGCTGTTCGGACGTGCGACGGTTTTTGATATTCCCGATTTACAGCTCCTGCCCCTGCAGCATTACGGTATCCTACTCCTAGTAGCGCTGGCTGCGGGCCTCGCAGGCGTAGTCTTTAACAAGGGCCTCCTGAATATCGGTCGCTTCTATGCGTTACCGCTTTTCAAAACGCAGCTGCATAAGATTATTTTCGCCTTGCTCTTAGCAGGCGTGCTGGGCTTCTATCTACCCGAGGTCCTCGGCGGTGGCAATAATTTGATTAATCAGCTGGCGCAGAGCCCTGTTTCCCTGCAGCTTCTGCTGCTCTTCCTCATAGGTAAATATCTCTTTACCCTCATCAGCTATGGCTGCGGCGTCCCTGGCGGCTTCTTCCTGCCCATGCTGGTTATCGGCGCGCTCACGGGCAGCATCTGCGCCAATATCGTCGTAAGCCTGGGCCTTATTGAAGCCATGTATGCGCCCAATATCGTAGTTATCGCCATGGCAGCCCTCTTCTCCTCCTCCGTGCGTGCGCCCATCACGGGCACGGTGCTGATTATGGAAATGACGGGCTCCTACCAGCAGCTTTTGACCCTCGCCATTGCAGCGATGGTAGCCTTCGTCATTGCGGAGCTTTTCCATAGCAAGCCTATTTATGAGGAGCTCTTGAATCGCATGCTGCAAAAGGATAAACCCTCGCACGAAACGCTGGAGCAGCGCAACGTCGTGGAACTGGCCATTTGCAGCGGCAGCCCCATTGCCAACAAATGCGTGAAGGAGATTAAATGGCCCCATAACACCCTGCTCGTCGACGTCAAGCGCGGCGAAGAGCAGCTCATACCCTCGGGCGACACCCGCCTCATGGCCGGCGACTTCATCTATGTCCTCACCGAAAACGAGTACGTAGAGGAGCTACAGGGCATGGCTAGCGGGGAACAGTAAAAAAGAGAAGGTGAATGTTCACCTTCTCTTTTTTGTTTTATATTATACTTATGTCAAAAATAATTAGAAACTAAATCTTAAGCCTGCATCTACACGCCATTTTTCTTGTACATCGCCACCAAAGCTACGTTCGAAGCTTGCATAAAGCAAACTATTATCGCTCAACTTAGCAGTACCACCCAATTGCAGTTCATACCAGGTGTCGCCAAAATCAATGGCAGTACGTCCATCAGGTTCACCCTCTGCCTTAAAGGTAGTAGTGAAATCACCATTGAACTCATGAGCCAATGCAAGCTTAGCAAAATAGCTTGCGTTATTCAGTTTTTGGCCCAGACGCAAACCAATTCTACCAATTACAGAATCAAAATCATCCTGCTCTACATGCAATGCTTTATTCTTACCATATGCATCAAGATAATCGCTTTGTGCATCATAGCTACCACCGTTGACACGACCAATGGTCAACTCTACGCTAGGATCCACATAGAAGCCGCTCTTAGCCTCGAAGCGTTTACCATATTCGGCACTTAATGACGTACCCCAAGCATCATAATCAGCTTCCAGCTTATGACCATAGGTATTGTTGATAGTATATTCATTGCTCAGCTTGCTACGTTTTGCAATTACATCAAAGTATTGGCCATCCTTACCAGTCCAAGTACCATAGATACCCAAGCTTACTACGGATTCATCACCATGACCCATAGTATAGGTGCTTTCGCCATCGTTATAGGATACCGCTGCACCCAGAATCCAACCATCGCCTACCTGTGCATCATAGCCCAGTTGGTATGCTTTGTAGCTTGTACTCATATTAGCCTTTTGAGCATCCATTTCATACTTGCCGCCATAATATTTAGCCCACAGGCCTTTTTCGCCATTGTTCAGACGCAGGTCGCCCATGCGCTTCATAATATCATTGTTTTCAGCACGCCACATCATGGTAGTAGAAGCCATAGCAGACTTAGCTCCACGCATCATAGCAGTTTCTTTGTCACCATAGATGATTTCCGGATTCTTCAGCTCTTCCGGAGTCTCTACGCTACCGCTAGCCAGCATACCTTGACCATTATTCTCAGCATCATATTCAATCATGCCTACCTTCAAAGATGCGCTGGTGGTCAGCAAGCCCTCAGCAATCTCTACAACACCGGACAAATTATCCGGATTTTCGGTTACACCATTGTAGAATAGCTTGTGAGCCATGTTATCCAATGCACCCTGAACCTCGTCAGGATTATCCATATCAATGCCACTGTTATCAGTCTGCAGTTTAATTGCAGAGCCTGCTTCAGCACTCTTAATCGTAAAGGTACCACCAATAATCTCGTTGGGATCCTCTGCGTTATGAGTATAGAAGAGAACAGTATTACCGCTGTAATTATCAACAACTACATCCACACCATTCTTATCGGACATATAAATGCCACCAGGATTGAAGCCATCCGCTGCACCCTTCAGAGTATGAATGTAGGACGTATCAATTCCTTCTTTGCCTAAGCTAGAAGCGGTATAAATAGCATCATTCTTCAGTTCTAATTGCAGACCTGCCTTTTCAGCAGCATAGCCCTTCCAAGTAGCATCAGTATCCATTACCAGATTAGTTGCATATCCAGTATAGCCTTCCCATTTAGCGCCATTACTCATCCACAGGTTCAAGCAACCGTAATCGCCAGGAGTTACCCCCCAACCACTGCCTGCAGAGTAATTGCCATACCAGAAGGAATCAGCTGTGCTCAGGCCCACATTAATGGTACCCTTAGTACCCATGCCGCCAACAGTACTGAAATTACCTGCGATTTGCGTTACATTTTTGCCAGCACCAATAGCTTTAGCATCAGCTGCATCGCTTTCCTTCTCAACGTTTACATTAACAATGCCATAGTTTTTGGTTACAAATTCGCCATAAGCACGAATTGCGAAGGAGTTACCACCTCCAAAGTTAGTGTCGCCAGTGCCATCATCGTCCATGATAATACGGCCGCCACCAACATCAATTGTAGAAGCTACGGCGCTTAAGCCTTCGCCCATACCTTGGCCATCAACAACACTGCCTACTAAATCAATTAAGCCGTCGATTTTTATATAGCTTCTGCCTGCTTTGCCATTCATAGTCTTAATGCCTACGCCAGAACCAGAGGAGTTGGATTCACTGCGAATAAGAACCGGGCTACCATCTGCATTGTGAATGTAGATTTCACCACCGCCATTAGCAAAGAGAGCTGCCGTTTGACCACCACCATTAGTAGTAATACTGATAGTACCAGGATCATTAATTTCTACAACACCATTATTAATAGCAGCAATACCAGTGCTAGCAGAGCTACCGACCTCTATAATATTAAGATCGTTATTATTCATATTCAGGATGGTCTTGTTGCCCTGTCCTACAGAGGAAACAGCAGAGCTTACTTTGCTCAGCCACGGACCGCCCACTATCATGTGATTCTCAACAGTAGCAGTGGTTGCTTTTTTAGTAAAGTTATATTCACCAGTTTCCAGATCCAGAATACCTGCTTTTACATAAGCAATATCTTCTCTAGCGTCGCCAGTGATGGCACTGGACATGAACACTTTTTCTTGCTCAGAAGGATAAACAATTTCCGGACGAATGCTACCATCCGCAATGCCACCTTGACCAGTTGTCTCATCAAATACGATATCAGCAGTACGTTTTGCAGCAGAAGCACTAGTCAAGCCCTCTGCGATAACAACATAGCCATTCAGGTTTTCTTCACCATCAATATAACCAGTGTAGAATAATTTTTGTGCCAAGCCATTCAGTACATCATTTACTACAAAGATATTCTCAGTATCGATACCAGTATTATCGGTAACTAGGGTAATCCTAGAATCTTCCTCTGCATTAGCAATGGTAAAGGTACCACCAATAATATTTGTAGGAGCTGCAGCATCATGCTTATACAGCAGAGTAGTGTCGCCGCTGTAGTTTTTAACTACTACATTAACACCATTTTCATCGCTCATGTTAACGGTGCCGACCTTTTCATCACCCTTAGCGCCTACGAAGTTCAGCACACTACCAGTTGTTACACTGCCTACACCAGCATTGCTCGGAGTCCAAGAAGCATCATTCTTCAGAGTCAGGTTCAAAGCGTTATTATCATAGGAATAACCGTACCAAGTTGCCCCACTATCCATTACCAGATTAGTTGCATATCTAGTATAGCCTTCCCATTTAGCGCCATTACTCATCCACAGGTTCAAGCAGCCATAATCACCAGGAGTTACTCCCCAGCCACTGCCTGCGGAGTAGTCGCCATACCAATAAGAGTCAGCAGTGCTCAGGCCCACATTAATGGTCCCCTTAGTACCCATACCACCAACAGTACTGAAATCGCCAACGATTTGCGTTACATTGGAGCCAGCACCAATAGCTTTAGCATCTGCTGTATCGCTTTCCTTCTCAACGTTTACATTAACAATGCCATAGTTTTCGGTTGCAAATTCGCCATAAGCACGAATAGCAAAGGAGTTACCGCCACCAAAGTTAGTGCTGCCAGTACCATCATCGTCCATGATAATCCGACCGCCGCCAACATCTATGGTTGAAGCTACCGCACTCAAGCCTTCACCCATACCTTGGCCATTAACAATGCTGCCAACCAAATCAATCAAGCCATCCACTTGAATATGGCTTCTGCCTGCTATGCCATTCATAGTCTTAATGCCTACACCAGAACCAGAGTTTTTCGCTTCA
>JAXEPX010000020.1:0-23383 GCA_034117325.1 Phascolarctobacterium sp.
AGCCTCGGGCAGCTCTACATCAGCCGCTTGTACAGGTGCAGCCATAACTAAAGCAGCAAAGGCCATTGCTAAAAATTTCTTTTGCATAGGAAATCCCTCCCCTAAAAAGTTTCTCTTATTATAGCATAAGTTTATTCTTCACGCTACAGCTAAAATAGAATGACCTTCAAAAATTAGATTTTTATATCTAGCTTTTGAAGGTCATTTTTAATTTTTTTCTTCATAGAAGTTTTTAATAAATTTTGCCAATTATATTTTATGAAGGCTTATTTGCCAAAAACACTGTTGACGTAATTAACTGCGCTAACCGCATTCGGTGCATAATGGCTTGCGCCAATGGTGTCAGCGTACTCCTGCGTCAGCACTGCACCACCGACAACGATTTGGCAGCCGCTAGTTGCAGGATTTGCCTGCAAGGCTTTAATTGTAGTCTCCATTGCTCCCACAGTGGTCGTCATCAATGCAGAGAGGCCCACTACCTTCGCACCGCTTTCCTGCGCGGCAGCAACGATGGTCTCCACTGGCACATCCTTGCCCAAATCGAGCACTCTGTAGCCATAGTTTTCCAGCAAAACCTTGACGATATTTTTGCCAATATCGTGGATATCGCCATGCACTGTTGCGATAATCACAGTTTCACCCTGCGTTTCGCTCACGCCCACAGCCTCGCGAATTACCTCGAAGGCAGCCTTCGCAGCATCAGCACTCATTAAAAGCTGGGGCAGGAATAATGTCTTCTTTTCGAAGCCATTACCCACGAAATCGAGTGCAGGAATCATGTATTTATTAATGACATCAAGAGGCTTCTCGCTCTCCAGCGCTACGCTAGCAGCCTTGCGCGCAGCTTCAGCTAAGCCCTTGACAATTGCATCATAGAGACCCATTTCGCTGACGATGGTAGCTGCAGCCTTCGGAGCATCAGCATAATGCTGCACATAATCCTTGCAGCCCTCGTCATACCCAGCCAGTGCTCTATAGCCATAGAAGGCATCCAGCATCGCCTTGCTCTGCGGATTGATAATGCCGCAGGAGAGGCCTGCAGCCAGGGCCATGGCAAAGAAGGTGCTATTAACTGCCTCACGTCCTGGCAGACCAAAGGAGATATTAGAAACGCCCATGACCGTATTCAGGCCACGTGCCTTCATCGTGCGAATTACCTCGCAAGCAATAGCTGCATTCTCAGCACCGGTGGAAATAGTCAGCGCCAACGGATCTACAACGATATTGCGGCTCTCGATGCCATACTCGGCAGCGCGAGCAATAATTTTTTCAGCAATGGCAATGCGCCCTGCTGCAGTATTAGGAATGCCATTGTCATCTAGGCACAGCGCTACGAGGACTGCACCATATTTTTTCGCAAGTGGCAATACCTTTGCCAGGCTCTCCTCCTTGCCATTGACGGAGTTCAGCATGGGCTTGCCATTGTAAAGACGCAGTGCGCGCTCCATAGCTTCGTAATTAGAGGTGTCAATTTGCAGCGGCGTATCGGTAATCGCCTGCAGCGCGGGCACAGCCTTCGCAATTAGCGCCGGCTCATCAATACCGGGAGTGCCCACGTTAACATCGAGGATATGCGCGCCCACATTGATTTGCTCTAAACCTAAGCGACATACATAGTCGAGATCCTGCGCTACGAGTGCTTCCTTTAAACGTTTTTTACCCGTAGGGTTAATGCGCTCGCCGATGATGACAGGACCCTCGCCCAGGTGCACAGCACGACCGTAGCTAGAGACTGCCGTGAGCTTACACTCGCGATAGCCACCGGTCTCGAGCTCCTTGCATTTGGCAATCATAGCTTCGATATGCGCGGGAGTGGTACCGCAGCAGCCGCCGATGATGCTCGGACCCTGCTGTGCCAGCTCGTACATCAGCTCCGCATATTCCTCAGGTCCTACCTCAAAGCAGGTTTTGCCATCACGCTCCACAGGAAGACCTGCGTTCGGATTGATAATCACTGGCAGGCTCGTAGCTGCGAGCATTTGCGGCAGCAGCTTTGCCACCTGCACGGGGCCAAGGCCACAGTTAAAGCCCAGCGCATCCACGCCGAGGCCCTCGCACATCAGTGCTGCAGCCTCTACGGTAGCACCGGTCAGCAGCTTGCCGTCCTGGTCGAACGTCATCGTCACGCAAATGGGCAGGTCGCAATTTTCCTTCGCAGCGAGCACTGCTGCCTTAATTTCATAGGTGTCGCTCATCGTCTCGATAAGGATTAAATCGGCACCTGCGGCAGCACCATAGCGCACCATTTCGCCATAGGCAGCTACAGCGTCCTCAAAGGGCAGGTCGCCGTAGGGTGCGAGCAGCTTGCCCGTAGGGCCAAGGTTTAGTGCGACGAATTTATTCTCGCGACCACCGCAGGCACGCTTAGCAATGGCTACAGCAGCTTCGATGGTTTCCTTGCAGTCGAGTCCGGAGCCCTTCAGCTTAATGGGGTTGGCACCGAAGGTATTGGACTTCACGATATTGGAGCCGACATCGAGGTAACCACGATGTACAGCTTCTACGATTTCGGGATGGGTGAAGTTCCAGCTCTCTGGAAGCTCGCCGGGCTTCAGGCCGCGCGCTTGCAGCTGCGTGCCTGTCGCGCCATCAAAAAAAAGCATCTTCTTGCCTAGTAATTCTTTAAAAGTCATATACAAATCTCCTCTATATAAATAATACTAAAATACATTCGCAATTAGTTATCAAACGCTCAGTGCGACTTTTTTAACGAGCGGTTCGGGGCAAGCCAATCAGCTTCGCTCTACGAGCTCGCTTCTTGGGCCCCTATCGTCTGGGTCACATTGTCCAATCAGCATCGTCCTACGGACTCGCTTCTTGGATGTGACTCCATCATTTCGTTGGGAACAATAACGAAGCTTCGGGGTTCAATTTGTTCGCATAATAATCTACGATATTAAACCACTCGCTTCTATTGTTCCAACAACTCATTCGCTAAAAGCCGCAATCATTCGCTTATTGATTAACTAATTGCTCATTCTCGTTACTAATGGATGCAAAAATGGTAAAGCTATTCGACAGCGAAGCGGTGATTATGGCAAAGCCCTTTTTTTGCGGAGCTTTTTTGGGCGAGCATAGCATGCCCTTTGGGTAAAAAAAGCGACGTTTCCCGCGCTTTTCAAAAGCGCGCACTTTCTTGCTTCTTCTTTGGTGACAAAGAAGAAGATAAAAAACGTAAGAAACTCTCAATACATAAACAGATAACCTAGCTTATTCACTTCTATACGGGCAGTTTACGTTTCCGCAGGTCATGCATTTATTCCACACGCACTTCACATCAGTTGATAAACCGATAACCGCAGTGACGGATTTAGACGGCGCCATCATGCACCCCTCCGTCAGCGTCAAGCCAATGCGCTTCGCGCAGTCCAGCACCGGAAAAAGCAAACGCTGCTCCGCCAGATTCCAATCCCCATACCCCGGGGAAAAGCGCGGCCGCTGCGCGAGACCTCCCGTCTCCACCTGCGCCTGCACCTCATCACAGTAGCTCTCAATCAGCGCCGCAGCAACCGCCTGCGCCGCAGCAACCTCAGCCACACTGCACAGCGCCAACCTGCGAATCGCAGCGTCCACTCGCGCGCCTAAAGTAGCGCCAAGGAGGAGCACCTCCTCGCAGCCCTTCACATGGCTCGCGAGATCGTGCGAAGTAAAGCGCACGCCGCAGTCCAGCGTCACACCCTCACTATCGACCGTAACTCGATGCTTCTGCAGCACATGGCGCGCCTGCACTTCATTGCGCAGCTTCAAGTAGACTGTATCTACCAGCACCTGGGCCTCCTTATCATCAGGACGCGCCCGCAAATACCGCAAAGCCTCTTTTTCATTAAAATTCATTTTTCACTAACCGCCCTCAAAACATTTTAAAGCAAATGGCCCATCAATTAATCCTTCACAATCTCGGACAAATTAGCCATAATCCCGCCAATAATCTCGGGACGATTCATTGTGTAAATATGCACATGATTAAAGCCATTGGACACGAGGTCGATAATCTGACCCGTAGCATAAGCAATGCCTGCCTGCTGCAGTGCCTGCGGCTTATTCGCAAATTTTTCCACCATGGCACGGAACTGCGGCGGCAGCTTCGTTCCGCTCAGCTGACAGATGCGAATAATTTGCTTAGCATTCGTCACTGGCATAATACCAGGAACCACGGGCACATTAATGCCTGCCTGCAGCAAACGGAACATATAATTATAAAGAATCGTATTATCGAAAAACATCTGTGTTACGAGAAAATCCACACCCGCATCCACTTTAAACTTCGTATTCGCAATATCCTGCGCCAGACTACCGGATTCAGGATGACCCTCGGGATAGGCAGCACCACCTACACAGAAATCACCCTGCTCCTTGATAAAGCGCATCAAGTCGCTAGCATGTTCAAAGGTACCAATATTATCCTTTTCCATCCCCGCAGGAATGTCACCACGCAGAGCAAGAATATTTTCAATACCATTAGCACTAAGCTGCGCCAGTACCTCTTTAATTTTCTCCTCATCCGCCTTAACGCAGGTCAGATGGGCTAAAGCAGGAATGTCATTATCCTGCACCTGTTTAGCCAGCGCTGCACTATAGCCCACCGTACTACCACCAGCGCCATAGGTCACGCTCATGTAGGACGGATGCACCTTAGCGATTTTATTAACAATTTCTAAGCTATTCTGTAGCTCCGTACCCTGCTTGGGTGGAAAAAGCTCGCAGGAAATGCTTACCTTATTAGTTTTTAAAATATCTATAATTTTCTTAGTCTTCATATTCACACTCTCCCTAAAAAATCGACTTTTACCGTTTATTGTAACAGTTTCATGCTCCTTTGGCAAACAAAAAGCAATATTTTACTATCTTAGTAGGTTATATGCTTAAAATATGCTAAAAAGGTTACATTTTTGGCCACTTTCTTTTTCTATAAAAACTAGTATAATATAAATAACTAAGCATATCACCAAGGAGGCTTTATCATGCTCTTAGATACTATGAAAAAGGATATTCACCATAAACGCTTTGAAGGCAATGGCGACGTAATTATGGAGCACTATATTGACGAAAGCATGCTCAACGACACCGTAGTCATGTACGCGAAGGTAACCCTGAAGCCTGGCTGCAGTCTCGGCTACCATGAACACAATGGTAATAGCGAAACCATCGTCGTGCTCTCCGGCACAGCCGATTATAATGACAACGGCAAGCCCATGACGCTGCACGCAGGCGACAGAGTACACTGCCCCAGCGGTGAGGGCCACTCCATTGGCAATCCTGAAGGCGCAACAGAGGACCTGCTCCTGCAAGCGCTCGTAATCAAGACAAAATAATAGCTAAACAAAAAGCCTGTAGCTGACATTTGTCACACTACAGGCATATTTTTTCTGGCGGAGATGGTGGGATTCGAACCCACGGGCCCGATTAAGGGCTGACACGATTTCGAGTCGCGCGCGTTATGACCGCTTCGCTACATCTCCAACTTATCTTTTAATTATAACTGATTTTCTAACTCTTGGCAACAAGAACGAGCAAGAATGAGCAATTAGTTAATCAATAAGCTCTTCCTCCGCTCCTTATTTTCCGCGCGACGCCTTTTAAAGAACTCCTTCATCACCTGCGCACACTCCAGCTCACAAATGCCGCTGATCACTGTCGCCGTATGATTCAGGTTAGGATTTGTAATAATATTAAAAATCGATTCTGCGCCGCCAGCTTTAACATCCGGGCAGCCATAGACCACAGTGTCAATACGACTATTGACAATAGCACCACTGCACATCGGACAGGGCTCCACAGTCACATACAGCGAGCAGCCACTCAAACGCCAACGGCCTAATTTCTTGCAAGCCTCTTGAATCACGATGACCTCTGCGTGCGCCGTGCCATCCTGCCAGGTCTCACGCATATTGTGCGCGCGGGCGACAACCTCGCCCTCATGTACCAGCACCGCGCCAATAGGAATCTCGCCCAGGGCAGCCGCCTTGCGAGCTTCCTCCAAGGCTAACTGCATATATTCTTCATGGGATTTTTTCGTTTCCATTTTCACAACTCCACTGCATATGCTTATAAATATAGCTAGCACATGCTATTTTTATGCATTTACTACTCCTCCGCAGCCTCCATTAGCTCTTCCC
The DNA here is from genome assembly GCA_034117325.1 of Phascolarctobacterium sp. Classification (GTDB taxonomy): domain Bacteria; phylum Bacillota; class Negativicutes; order Acidaminococcales; family Acidaminococcaceae; genus Phascolarctobacterium_A. Next base: position 6,117 of record JAXEPX010000020.1, read on the forward strand.
ACTTCTCCATGAGCTCAGCGATTTTCGCCTCATAGGCAGCATGCTCCGCTGCCATAGCTGCACTCTGCTCAGGATTCTCGTGGTTGGCTGGGTCTGCCATTTGCTTCTCTAGCAGGCCCATCATAGCCTCCTGCTCGCGAATAGAGAGCTCCACCTTGGGCAATAGCCTTGCTGCCTCCTCAGGACTATAGCGCTTGCGCTTATCAGACTTATCATTCTTATCACTATTTTTTACTTGAGCCTGTTCATTTTTCGTTGCCTGCTTTTTCGCCTGTGCCTCTGCATATGCCCGTTGCTTTTCAGCCTCTGCTGCCTTAGCTGCAGCAGCCTGAGCTAGCTTCTCGCGTTCCTCTAGATAGAAATCGTAGTTTCCCTTGTAATCCTTGACCTGGCAATCCTCGATTTCCCAGATGCGATCAGCTACTTCGTTAACGAAATAACGGTCATGGCTAACTACTAAAACAGTACCATCAAAGGCCTCCAACGCTGCCTCTACAGTCTCACGCGCCATAATATCGAGATGGTTTGTCGGTTCGTCCAGTACCAGGCAGTTCGCGCCGTCCAGGACCAGCTTTAAAAGCACAAGGCGTGCCTTCTGGCCACCGGAGAGCTCGCCTATTTTCTTAAAGACGTCGTCACCGTGAAAAAGCATGCCACCCAGCATCGAGCGCGTATGCTCCTCCGTAAAGCCATATTCGATAACGAAGTTTTCGAGCAGTGTCTGCTTCGGATCGAGGCGCTCATAGCTCTGCGAAAAATAGCCTATCTGCACGCGATTGCCGATTTTCGCACGGCCTTTCAGAGGCTGTACCTCGCCTAAAATCGTGCGCAGAAGCGTCGTCTTGCCCGTACCATTAGCACCGAGCAGAGCTGCCTTCTCCCCACGGCGCAGCGTCAGATTGATGCCCTTGGCGAGTATTTTCTCACCATAGCCAATCGTCAAATCCTCCATAATCAAAACGCGCTCAGCACATTCTGCTGCCGGAGGCAGACGCAAAGCGAACTCTTCATTATGCACTGGCGCATCAATGCGCTCCAAGCGATCTAATTGGGACTGACGACCACGCGCCATTTTACTCTTAATGCCAGCCTTGAAGCGACGGATGTACGCCTCCGTGCGCGCGATATAGTCCTGCTGTGCATTATACGCTGCCTCGAGCGTTGCACTCTGAATCGCCTTCTGCTCAAGATAGCGCGTGTAATTGCCCTTGAAGGACTGCAGCTTGCCGCCCTCCATTTCCAGAATGCGCACTGCCACATTATCAAGGAAAGCACGGTCATGGCTTACCACCATCAGTCCACCCTTGAACTCCTGCAGATATTTCTCCAGCCACTGGGTCATCACGATGTCGAGATGGTTCGTAGGCTCGTCGAGAATCATAAAGTCAGGATTACGCACTAGCGCTGCAGCAAGCATCAGGCGCGTTTTCTGACCACCGGAAAGCGTTTCTGCGTTCTCTTGCCACCACTCCTCCGTGTAGCCTAAGCCAATTAAAACGCGCTTAATGCGATTCTCAAAATTATAGCCATCGATGAACTCATAGCGCTTTGTAACGCGCGCATACTCCTCGAGGCACGCATCCAGAGCTTCACCCTCCAGTGCATTAGCCTCCGCCTCAAGCTGACTCAGCTTAGCGCGCAACGAGGTAATCTCGGGACATGCTTCACTCATAAATTGCCAAATGGTACCGTGAATCTCCGTAAAGCCCTGTTGCACATAGCCCACGCTAATACCAGACTCGAACTTGATACTGCCGGCGTCAATCCATTCCGGGTCTAACAGACAGCGCAAGAGCGTTGTCTTGCCGCTACCGTTCACGCCCACAAGGCCCACGTGTTCGCCCTGCTCAATCATGAAGCTAACATCCTTAAATATTTCATGAATGCCAAAAGCCTTGGCAATCTTATCCACAACTAATTGCATTTTTTACTCCATATTCCAATTAAAATTTACAGGTACATTTCAAAGTCTATACCTTTATTATAGCACAAATACTACCCATTACCCATGTAGAAACACAAAAAAACAGAGCCGCTTACCAGATAGTGAAGCGACTCTGCGTAAAGTCCTTTGCATTAATTTATTCTTTATATTTGCACACAATCTTCGTATAGAAAAGTACTACGGCAATCGCTGCCATAATTGCGCCACCAGGGTAGGAAATGCTCACCGGCAAGCTCAATCCCTCCGGCGCCTGCAGAATATAGGTCGTGCTTACAGCGGACATAAATACTGCTGGCAATGCTGTAATCAAATAATTACGCTTCTCACTCAGAAGGTAAGCAGAAGCAGCCCACAGCACCATCATCGCCATAACCTGATTAGCCCAAGAAGTATATCTCCAAATCACACCAAAGTTCATTTGGGAAATAACTGCACATACTGCCATCATGGGTATCGCAATTTTCAAACGGCTAGCAATAGAAGCTTGTTTTACTCCCAGCCAATCCGCAAAAGTCAGACGTGCGCTACGAAAAGCAGTATCACCAGATGTAATGGGGCAAGCAACAACACCAATCATCGCGAGCAAGCCGCCAATCTTGCCCATAGTGCCAACAGAAATATCATATACAACGCCACCAGGGCCACCTTTAGCCAGAGCTGCGCCCAAAGCACCAGTGCTTTCATAGAAGGAAACACCTGCTGCAGCCCAAATCAAAGCGATAATGCCTTCAGCCACCATCGCACCATAGAAAACCTTACGACCATTGCGCTCGTCCGCCAGGCAGCGAGCCATCATGGGGGACTGCGTAGAATGGAATCCGGAGGTTGCGCCACAAGCAACCGTGATAAACATCAGCGGCCAAATCGGAAGATTTTTCGGATGCAGATTTGCCAGCGTCATTTCAGGAATATGGTAAGCACCGGTCAAGAGTCCAAACACGATACCAAACGCCATGATCATAATAGAAACGCCAAAAATAGGATAAATACGACCAATAATCTTGTTAATTGGCAAAATTGTTGCTAAAAAATAATATAGAATAATGCAGCCAACCCAGAAAATAACTGTGCCACCGGCCAGCTTGGACAGCAGCATTGCCGGACCAGTTACGAAAATAGTGCCAATCATGAAGAGCAGCATTACTGAAAAAGCACTCATCGTATGGCGCATGGTGTGCCCCAAATATTTGCCGATTACCTCAGAAATAGAACAACCACCTAAACGCAGGGAAATCATGCCTGACATGTAGTCATGCACGCCACCGGAAAAAATCGTACCTAGTACAATCCAAAAATATACCACAGGTCCCCACAGGGCACCTGCTAAAGCACCAAAAATAGGTCCTAGGCCTGCAATGTTCAAGAGCTGAATAAGAAACACCTTCGGCGTGGGCAGTGGCATATAATCCACATCGTCCCGCATCGTGGTCGCTGGCGTCGGCTTACTCGTAGGCCCGAACACCTTGTCCACAAAGACACCATAGGTACAAAAGCCTATTAAAAGCGCCGCTAAAGCTACAAAAAACGTAATCATACTAACCCCTCCATCTTACCATGCTACAAAATTAGATTATTGGGAATTTTTTATAATCCACTGACATTTTACCACTTTAATTGAAAGAAATCAAAGGAAATTTCGTAAAAAAACGCCCACACGCAGGTAATCTTTTTACTGTACCTACGCGGAGCGTAATAGTTGTGATTTTACATTGTTAAATATTATATGCCCTTTTATACCGTAGGCTTTATGCCTCTAAATAAATACTCTTTTCCTGCTTTTCCGTGACGTAGCCCACGATTTGCGTTGCCGGCGCCACCGCCTGCAATTCAGTAAGGCAAGACTCCGCCTCCGTTTGAGGTATGGCACATAATAGGCCACCGCTCGTTTGCGGGTCATAGCATAGATCCTTTAGCGCAAGGGGTATTTCGCCCACCACCTGTACCTGCGCCTCGGCAAACTCTCGATTGCGGTACGCCCCAGCCGGGATGAAACCCATGGAGGCGAGTTCAAGCGCTTCCTCGTAGTAGGGTAGCTCGCTAACTTTTATGTGCACACTTACGTCGCTGCCCTGTGCCATTTCAAGACTATGTCCTAGGAGCGCAAAGCCTGTCACATCCGTACACGCATGCACACTGTATTTTACTAAAATATCTCGCGCATATTTATTTAGCGTGCTCATCTGCGCATAGACCTGCTCTAAGAGCGCAGGCTCAACTAAATCCGCCTTTGCTCCCGTAGTCAAAACGCCTACGCCCAGCTTCTTCGTCAACAGTAGCACATCTCCTGGCTGCGCACCTAAGTTGCGCCAGAGCCTATCAGGATGCACAAAGCCCGTCACCGCAAGGCCATAAATCGGCTCGGCACCATGAATTGTATGCCCGCCGGTAATGATTGCTCCAGCTTCATAGGCCTTAGTATAGCCTCCTCGCAGGATTTCCTGCACCGTAGCCTTGTCCATTTTCTCGGGAATGCACATAATATTTAGTGCTAAGCGTGGCTCCCCACCCATTGCATAGACATCGCTTAAAGCATTCGTCGCGGCAATCTGCCCATACATGAAGGGATCATCCACAATCGGAGGAAAGAAATCAGTGGTCTGCACGATAGCCTGTTCATCCGTTATTTTATATACACTGGCATCATCACTCTTATCATAGCCAACTAAAAGGCGCTCATCATAATGGCTCGCAAAGCCCTCCAGAAGCTGGCATAGCGTACCGGCTCCCACCTTCGCTCCACAGCCCGCACAGCTGGCTAGCTTCGTTAATTTTACTTCATTTTCCATAATCAATACCTTTCTTGAGCACCTGCCTTACGAGCAAGCCAAAGCTACTACTCCTCCGCTGTAAAGAGGAAGCGGTAGCCCTCTGCCTCGCTTACAGCCAGCTGCTCCAGCTCCGGCGTCACTAAAGCTCCTAGCTCACCTAGCTCCTCCGTGCTAAAGAGCACACAGGTGCCACAGCTACTGCTTAGGCTACGTGGCACTGGCGCCAGCTGAGCCTGCCATCCTCGTTCAACGCAAAGATGCTGAAAACGAATGGCACCAAAATGTGAGAAAAATGTTGCTACATACTGCTTCATTTTGTAATTAACAGAGTATATTCTCCGTCCTGTTCGCTGATGCTAACCTCGTAGCCCTGATGATGAGCATAACGGGTTACATTCTCCTTAGAGGTATTATTATCCACAATTACCTGATACTTAGCCTCTCCGCTTGTCATTGCCTGACGAGTCAGAATAACCGGCTCGGGGCAGGATAGTCCCCTTGCATCCACAATTTTCATGTTTATTTGCTCCTTTATTTTTTATACGTGTTCAAATAGCCGATTACAGCTACTACGATAATACCAATGATAACAGCAATTTGCCCATTTGCAGTCGGTCCTGCGCCACTGGAGGCTAAGCCAAAATTATGACTAAAGGCTGCACCCGCCAGCAGGCCCAGTACAGCAATAGCACTATCGGAATTACCCTCTCCCGCTAAGATCAACTGACGCATAGGACAACCACCTAAAAGCACACAGGCAAAGCCTGCGAGAAAAAGTCCCAGCACATTCCACAGTGCATCCGTATGCGCAATCGGCTGACCAAGAAAGCCAAGCTTAAAGAATATACCTACACCGCTAGCCGTTAAAGCTAAATTAACAATTAGGGCTTCCACAGTAAGGGCACCAAAACCAAGCAGCATTTTCGTCTCACGGAAAAGAATAAAATCGCGAATGCCCGCAATCATGCAGAAGCGCGTACGCTGTGCCAGTGCACCTACTGCGAGGCCTGCCGCAAGACTAATGATGATAGCCGCATGCTTAGCTCCAGGACCTCCGCCAGCCTTGGTGAAATGAATGAAAGCAGGAGCCGCAACGAGTAGCGCTAGCAAAGCAACGGCAACAAGTGGTAGAATTCCACCTTCAACAGTGGTCATCTTATAGGTACGCTTTAGACTATAGCCACGATTGAGGAAAAAGATACCTGCATAAATGCCTCCTGCAAAGCCCACTAAGCCCACGAGTGCATTCAAATCACCGCCTGCAATGCGCAGCAGCATTCTAAAGGGGCAGCCTAAAAACATCAGACAGCCAATCATGGCAAAAAAGCCCAGCGTAAAACGCGTCAGCGGTGAGCTGCCCCCCTTGGGTGAAAACTCTCCATGAGCCACAGCCACTGCAAAAGCACCTAATATTAAGCCAATAATCTCAGGGCGAATATACTGCACAGCCTTCGCACCATGCAGGCCTAAGCCACCAGCAGTATCGCGTAGGAAGCAGGCAATACAATAGCCCATATTGGCAGGATTACCAAAATAAACTAAAAGTGCGGCAATCAACCCTATTAATGCTCCGGTGCCAATAATTATAGCTCGTTCATTTTTCATAAACATAAACACCTCTCCATTATAATCTAACTTAAGTATAGCACGTGTACGCTAATCACTCCAATACTATTTATATATATACTAGATAGATTGATTATATTTTTCAATAAGATATGCTATAATATTGTTTAGGAAGTCTGTTTCACTAGGCGGTTACTAGAAAGCATCTTTTCTAAAGGCTACCTAAACACCAAAATATAGGGAGGCAAGTCCTATGCCTACAATAACTAAGCAAATATATCTCGATAACGCCAGCACCACCTTTCCTAAGCCACAGGAGGTCGCTGAAGCAGTTTATCAATACATGACGGGAGTGGGCAGCAATATTGGGCGCGGTGGCTACGCTAGTGCATACGCTGCCGAGGATCTAGTCTTCGAGGCGCGTCAGCTCCTCTGTGATTTTTTTCATGCTGAGGATGCGAAAAATGTCGTTTTTACCAAAAATGTTACTGAAGCGCTGAATATTATTATCCGCGGTCTCTTTCATTCAGGTGAGCATATCCTAACTACTGCCATGGAGCACAATGCGGTGATGCGTCCCCTACAGCTATTAGGAGCAGAGATTAGTGTTAGCGAACCTCTTCCCATAGACAAACTAAGCTTTACACGCATTCCCTGTGATAGTGAAGGCAACCTGCTGCTAAGCGACCTACCTAAGCTCCTGCGACCGGAAACAAAGGCTATTATTATGACGCACGCAAGCAATGTCTGTGGCACAGTTATGCCAATTGAGCAGGTAGGAGCCTTCTGCGCCGAGCACGGGCTTATCTTTATCGTCGACAGTGCGCAAAGTGCAGGCGTTCTTCCTATAGATATGCAAAGCATGCATATTGATGCACTCTGCTTCACTGGGCATAAGGGATTACTCGGGCCTCAGGGTATTGGTGGCTTTATCCTGCTCGAGCATATGGTAGATAAGGTCGCCCCCCTCATCGTTGGCGGCACCGGCAGTGTGAGTCATACTGAAAAAATACCCCGCTTCATGCCCGATAAGTTCGAAGCCGGGACGCTAAATTTACCTGGCATTAGCGGTCTTGCCGCAGGTCTACGCTGGCTTCGAAAGCAAGCTATTGATAAGCTGCGCGAGCACGAGCTAAAGCTAACGCAAGCCTTTCTCACCGGTCTAGCTCCGCTTGAAGCGCAGGGACTACTACGCATTGTAGGCCGCAGAGATTTGCAAAGCCGCACAAGCGTGGTCTCCATAACCACGGAGGCAATTAGCAAGCCAACATTAGGGAAGATAAATAAAGCTGAAGCTTGTACGCCTTCTGAACGTGTGCCAATCGATATAGCACTCCTCGCGCATACGCTTTCCCAAGCATATGGCATTGCAACGCGTGTAGGGCTACACTGTGCCCCCAATGCTCACAAAACACTCGGAACCTATCCCACCGGCACAGTGCGCTTTTCCTTTGGCTGGAGCAATACCCTAGATGATGTTAATTATGCTCTAAAAGCGCTGGAGGAGGTCTTAAAGCATGGAGTTTAAACAATTACAAAGCTTTGTAACTGTAGTCCAACAAAAAAGCTTCACTAAGGCTGCGACACAGCTTTTTCTATCCCAGCCGACAATTAGTCTACATATTACTCAGCTTGAGGAAGAGCTGCATACGAAGCTTATTCTGCGCACAACGAAAAGTATCAGCATCACACCAAAGGGGCAGGAGCTCTATGGCTATGCCATGAACATTCTCGAGCTTAAGCAGCGTATGATTCAGTCCTGCTCCATCGAGAGCAAGCGCATCATTCATCTTGGCGCCTCAACTATCCCCTCTGCCTACATCCTACCTCAGCTATTACCCGAATTTGGCAAGCTCCACGAGGATATTTATTTCGTCATGCACCAAAACGATAGCCAGGGTATTATCGATGGTCTCAAGGATGGCCTCTTTAATATCGGTTTTATTGGTATGTCCTGTGATGACGAGGAGCTCGTTTGCCAGCCCTTTTGTGAGGATAGGCTGGTGCTTATTACTCCCGTCACGGAGCACTATTTAGCTCTGAAAACGCTGTATGAAAATGCGTTAGCAAACGATTCCAGTGATAAGACTGATAAGTGTGATAAGCGAGAGACACAAAATCTTGTCCAAATCCTCGCTCAGTTGCTCGCCGAGCCTCTCATTCTGCGTGAAAAGGGTAGCGGCAGCGAAAAGCTCGCTGAAAAATTCCTTGCAACAAGTGGCGTCAGCGAGGACAAGCTCCATGTCGTTGCACGGGTTAATGACCAGGAGGCCATAAAAAATCTCGTCGCAGGTGGTTTAGGTATTTCCTTGATTTCCGAAAAAGCAGCTCAAAATTTTCTTCTTGAAAAGCGCATTCTCGCTTTCGAGCTCCCTGCTAGTCTAGCTGTCCGCAAGCTCTACCTTATTTATCGTAAAAATTATTTGTTACCTACCTATGTACAGGAATTTTTGCGTTTTATTACTAAACAAAAGGGTCGGTGAAAAGCTTGAGAACAGTGCCTGTTTCATTAACTTCAGCTCAAAAGAGGAACGGCGCAACGCTTATTCCTTCAAGCTTCACCTTCCTCATAGATAATATTGTCAAACAGCCCGAACTGCTGGACTTAGCAAATAACATTCTCTACAAGGATGAACTAAAAACACATGCTACGGGAAAATATGATTTTATTTCTGTGCGCAAGCAGGGAGAAAAGCTGCTCACTGAACTTAGTCAAGCAGAAGCAGCCTTAGCAACGAATATATTTCCTGATTTAGCCAAGCTAGCTAAAAAGGTGCGTCTTTGGCAGCAGAAGCTTCATAATTTAAAAAATACATCGCTTATGCATGGAGCTCTGACAGAAAAGCTGGAAATAGTTATATACAAAACAGTATTACAGCAGGAGTGTCTTGAGCATGCGTGGGATTTTCAAGCTTATCAAGCCTCTGTATTAGCGCATGAACGCTTTCATTTATTGCATAGGCAAAGCATCGGCAGTATAAACCTGCTACCGCTAGGCAATGCAGCCTTTGCTGAAGCGCAGGCTTATTGGTTTGGAGGAGGAACAAATTTAGATGAGGTACGTACAGTAAAGGAAAGCTTAGCGGAATTCTTGCGTTACATGTGGTGCGTTGCCCATGGCCATACAGCATTAGCACAAGCTATCTGTACAAGCTTCCACGGAACAAAAGCTTATTTCCCGGGTTGGCCCTATGCAGGAGCAAACGGGCTTATTAAGCTTGCGCAAAATGATGAAGAAATGGCTATAAAAAGCTTCTACGAAATTTGGCAGCAATCTCTGCAAAGCTGGCATACGGCCTATCTTCTGCTTGAAAAAATAAATCCTGAAAAATAGCAATAAAAAAGACGTTGCATATATGCAACGTCTGCTGTTTCATTTGGTGCGGTCGGTGGGATTTGAACCCACACGGGATTTCTCCCACCACCCCCTCAAAGTGGCGTGTCTGCCGTTCCACCACGACCGCGTCTTTGGGAAATACTACTGAATATAAAAATGGTGCGGTAGAGAGGATTTGAACCTCCACGGGGTTGCCCCCACTAGCTCCTGAGGCTAGCGCGTCTGCCGTTCCGCCACTACCGCAAATTTTATTCATTTCGTTGCTGTCATAAGCAACATAGTAATAATAACACGGTCAGCGTATTTTGTCAACTGCTTTTGCTAAAATTTCTAAAAAACTTCTTCTTATCTATGATAAAAACCGAAAGCTCTAGAATCAGCCCTAGTTACCCAACCATAGCTAAGCTTAGGAAAACAACTCTACAGCTTGGGCACCTTATCGCGATAAAGCAGATAATATTTATCACGATCCTGCAGAACCTTGCTTACATATTCACGAGTATCAGGGAAGGGAATAGACTTCAAATCATTAAAATTATCATCCCAGCCAAACTCCTGCATCCAGGCCCGCGTCTGGCCTCGCCCTGCATTATAAGCAATCATCACTAGCGCTAGATTACCCTTAAACTCATGCTGCAGCTCACTTAGATACCAGCAGCCCATACGGATATTCGTGCGCGTTTGGTACAGCTCACTATCCTGATAATTTTTCAAGCCCATCTGCTCGGCAATCCAGCGTCCTGTCTCGGGCATAATCTGCATAAGCCCTACCGCCCCCACCTTGGAGACAGCAGCATGCTTAAAATTACTTTCATTTTTGATAATCGCCGCCACAAGAAAAGGGTCCACCTTATTTTTCTGGCTATAGGTTATAATATCCTGCTGATAGTCCCACATATAAACAAAGCGCATCTGCACAGCATCACTATTCCATACGCGCCAGCCAGCAAATCCTAGTAAAAATATGAATAATGCTGCAAAAAGCACTCTGTAGCCTAAGCGCAAGCGCTTCTTCTTCCTGCGCACAGTACTGCCACGGGTAATAGTCTTGCGTTTAGTGCTCACACTTATCACCCAAAATTTTTGCTAGCTCCACATGTACAGCAGCGAGCGTAGTCTCCAGACTACCACCATTATCCAGAATTACATCGGCATATTTTTTCTTCTCTGCTAAGGACATCTGCGCATCTATACGCGCCTCCACCTCAGCCGCACTCATACCACTGCGTAGCATGGCGCGCTCGATTTGCTGCTGCCGACTCACTGCCACCAGCCACACTGTATCTACGTGCTTGTGCCAGCCTGTCTCGATTAATAAAGGCACATCCAGCACTACAGCCTCTGCTCCTTGAACACGCTGCTTAGCCAAAAAGCTTTCCGCATTTTGCCAAACAATTTTATGAATAATGCCCTCCAGTATATGCAAAGCATTCTTATCGTTAAAAACAAGCTCTGAAATTCGCGGACGATTCAGCTCGCCCTCGGGAGTTAAGTACTCCTCGCCGAACGCCTGCGCCACCAGCTGCAGCCCCTCGCTGCCCTTAGCCACAGCATTACGGGACTCCTCATCTGCATCAAAAATAGGGATGCCCAGCCTGCGCAGCTCCTTAGACACGGTGCTCTTGCCCGAAGCAATACCACCTGTTAAGCCTATGATGATCATTTCTCTATCTCCTAATATTTTTCAACAAACATTCAAGCATAGTCATAAGCATAGCTCACTTATCGCTATTATCAGCTACAAAGCAAGACTATTTTTGACAATGCTCGCAATAGACAGTACCACGCCCACCGATTTTCGTACCCAAAAGCGTAGCACCACATTTTTTACAGGGCTCACCCTTGCGACCATACACAAGCAGGTGATTTTGATTATCACCCTTATTGCCCTCGCCATCCTTATAGTCACGGAAGGTAGTACCACGGTTTTTAATTCCTTGGGCAATAACTGCATTAATCGCAGCTTGCAGGGCTACTACCTCCTCATGGGAAAGTGTATTCGCGAGGCGCATGGGCAGAATACCGCTCAAAGCGAGACACTCATCTGCGTAAATATTCCCCAGGCCTGCTATAACCTTCTGATCGAGAATAAAGGTTTTCACCGGCTTACGGCTCTTTGCAGCCAAAGGCTCGAGATACTCCACCGTAAAGCCTTCACTCAAGGGCTCAGGTCCCAAAGTTTCATAGCCTTCGATATAGGCATCATTATTCGTAACAAGATACAGCGTACCAAAGGTACGGATATCCGTGAACCACATTGTAACGCCATCCGTGAGCTCAAACTTAAGCTTAGCATACTTAGGCGCAAGTTGCTCACTCCCTTGCGCAATAAGTGCGCCCGTCATCCGTAGATGCACAATCAGTCGTTGCTCTGCCGATGTATGCAACACGAGATACTTACCCTTACGACCTACCTTAGTAATAGTTTTACCAACTAACCCCTTAACAAAAGCTTCGGGTGTAGGATGTTTAATTAATCTATCTAAATAAACCTCAACTGAAGTTATCGTTTTCCCTTCAATATGGGGAGCAAGAGTTTTTCTGACCTGCTCCACCTCAGGCATTTCCGGCATATTTTCACTTCTTTCTATTTCGTCTCCGCCCAATTCTTGCCACAGTTAACCTCTGCAAGTAGAGGAATCTCTAGCTGCACCGCATTCTGCATAGCCTCCTGCACCAAAGCAGCCACCTGCTCGCGCTCACTCTCCACGACCTCAAGCACCAGCTCATCGTGCACCTGCAGCAAAATGCGACTCTTCACACCAGCCTTTTCCAGCGCGCGCGCCACATCAATCATTGCCTTTTTCATAATATCTGCTGCTGTACCCTGAATCGGCGTGTTAATAGCGGTACGCTCTGCAAAGCTGCGCAGATTAAAATTACTATGACGAATATCAGGCAAATAGCGTCTACGCCCCATCAGCGTCGTCACATAGCCCTGCTCACGCGCCTTAGCAACAATGTCTTCCATATACCTCTTCACGCCCGTATAGCGCGCAAAATAGCTATCAATATAGCCCTGTGCCTCCTTGCGCCCCACCTGCAACTGATTAGCCAGGCCAAAGTCACTAATGCCATACACAATGCCAAAGTTTACGGCCTTCGCACGACTACGCATCTGGCTCGTCACCTCATCCAGCGGCACGCCAAAAACCTCCGAAGCCGTACGCGCATGTACATCCTGCCCATGTCGGAAGGACTCTAAAAGCAATATATCCTGTGCAATACAAGCTAATATTCTCAGCTCCACCTGGGAATAATCGCAGCTCATCAAAAGGTCATATCCTGCACCAGGTCCAAAAATACGCCGAATCTGCTTGCCCTCCTCCGTACGGGTCGGGATATTCTGCAAATTGGGATCCGTGCTGGACAAGCGCCCGGTAACAGTTACCATCTGCTGAAAATGCGTATGAATACGCGCAGTTTTCACATTTACCAAAGGCTTCAAGCCCTCCAGATAAGTGGATTGCAGCTTCGCTAGCTTACGATGCTCGAGAATTGTATCAATGAGAGGATGCTTACCCTGTAGGGCTTCCAAAACTTTCACATCGGTGGAATAGCCAGTTTTCGTCTTCTTAATCACAGGCAGCTGCAAGCGTTCAAATACAATTACACCCAGCTGCTTGGGAGACTTCAGATTAAACTTTTCTCCTGCCTGCTCCACAGCCAGCTCCTCCAGCTTAGCAATGCGATGGCTCATATCCTCATTCAGCTGTGCTAGAAGCTCCATATCAGGCGCAATGCCATTATACTCCATTTGTGCCAATACAGGTGCTAAGGGAAGCTCCAGCTCTTCATAGAGACTAACCTGCTCCCTTGCAGCGAGCTGCTCACGTAGAGCTCCCACTAATTGAGCCACATTCTCGCTATCCGTAGGCAGTACATTAGTCAAATAGCGCTTATTTAAATCCTCAAGTGTATAGGAGCTATGCCCAGGGTCCGCCACATAGGCAGCTAAAGCTACGTCATCCACAATGCCAGCTAATTTAATATTTTGGCAGAGGCAGCATTTATAAACCTCCTTGCAATCAACAGTCTGCTTTAATTTAGCAGAAACTAACCAAGTGCGCAGCTGCTGCCAGCAAGCATCGCCGGACATGGTATCCAGCACATATACCGTCCCATGATAAAAAATTTCCACACGACTAAAGAAAAGCTCCGGCAAGGTGCCAGAAACCTTAGCTACAAAGGGCACTGCCTCTTCAGTCTGCGCTAAATTACTAAAAAGCTCCTTCCCCTGCTCCACTGTAGCAATGGTAAGAATAGGGGCAGACTCCTGCTCCACCGTTTCCCCAAAAAGATCAAAGCTATGCTGCTCGCCGCCCAGAATTGCCTCAAAGCGTTCATACATATTGCGGAACTCGAGATCCTGCAGCAGCGTACGCGCTTCCTCCTTCAGCGGCAGCAGCTCATACAGAGCAACATTCGTATCAACTGGAGCTTCAGTGCAAATTGTCGCCAGCCTTTGGCTCAATAACGCGGATTCCTTATTAGCCTCCAGCTTCGCCTTTAGTGCTTTTGCCGTTACCTTATCAATATTATTCAGCACATTAGCAACAGTGCCATATTCCTTAATTAACTTAATCGCCGTCTTCGGGCCAACACCGGGCACACCAGGAATATTATCCGAGGTATCTCCCATAAGACCCTTCAGCTCTATCAACTGCTTCGGCTCTAAGCCCTCGTAATTAGCTGCAAATTCAGCCTCATCAAAAATTTGAATATCAGTTATACCACGCTTTGTATAATATACCTTCGTGCGTTTATCGACAAGCTGCAGCTCATCACGGTCACCAGTTACAATGATTACTTCTACATCCTCAGGAGCCGTCTTAGCAAAGGTGCCGATGATATCGTCTGCCTCATAATTATCGAGCTCCAGCGTACGAATACCTAAGCTATCGAGAACCTTCATGGAAAGAGGGAACTGCTCACTCAGCTCGCTCGGAGTAGGCTTGCGCTGTCCCTTATATTCAGGATAGAGCTCCGTACGGAAGGTTTTGCGAGATTTGTCAAAGGCTACGGCCATATAACGCGGGGACAAATCTCCCAAAAGCTTCAGCAGCATGTTACACAGGCCATAAACAGCACCTGTGTGCATGCCCTTGCTGTTCATCAGTGGGGGCAGGGCAAAAAAGGCCCTATGAATAAGGCTGCTGCCATCTATTACTAAAAACTTATCTGCCATGATTGTGCTCCTTTATGTGAAGAAATTAGTGTTTATAGCTTATCATTTTATTATACCATATCTAAAGGAAGATATGAATTGGAGTTTGTCTTTATGTTTATCTAATTCTCATCTCAACAACACCGACAAAAACAGCGGTACAAGCAGCGACAAAATGAGCCCATTGATAAAGGAAAACATTCCCGCCTGCATCCCCGCCGCCCTAATCACCAGCGGCAACAGAGAGTCCATTGTCCCTGCTCCCCCTGGCGCAATTGTAAGCAGCTTCCCATGCGGCACGCGCGCCAAGAGCGGAATCAGCACAAAGCTCGACACCTCGCGCAGCATATTTGCTAAAAAAGCAATCGCCCCTAACTCCGTACTATGCATAGTGCTAATCACAACAGAGGACAAACTATACCAGCCTAACCCTGAGCCCACAAGAATCGATTCATAGATACTTAAACCCGTTACAAAATGACTAAGATACGCTCCTCCGAAGCTACCGACAACAGTCCCCACGGGCAACGCCACTGCGAGCGCCATATTCTTCGGCGTGCAAATACGCTTTAAAAGCTGCCTATTGCTACCAATCTCTACGCCAGCTACAAAGCCCATGCAATCTAAGGCTATCATGAGCGTCTCATCTAAAATCGGCTTCGCACTCACATCAAAAAAGACATAGCCCACGACCATGCCTACAGCAATCATGCCTAACAATGCAGCAACCATTCTTTAGCCCCCTTCACTCACTCTCCTCATCAAAGCGAGGAGCTAAAATTCTAATGATAAAATAAAAAACAATGATCGTCCCGGCAATGGCGCAGCCACCCAATACAAATGCCTGTCTGCCCAGCACAGGTATCCGCTCCAGCATCTCCTTATCGCAGCCTATTTTCGCACCCAGGCAAAATAAAATAATAAATAAGCATAGTGTTGAAAAGCGATTCAACCAAAGCTTCGTTTTATAATTAAAGACATCCCTCAAGCCCAACACTATTCCGGCCACTAGGAAAATCATAAACATTTCCATCTAAATTACCTCCAAAAAGCGTTTACAGTCACCCCTATATTATACATGATTTTCCGAACCTTAGTACATAAATTATTAGCACAAGACAGATAAGATACTTCAAATAAAAAAGCTTCGACCATGCATCAACTTCACGTTAATGCACAGCCGAAGCTATTTTTATTTACAAATTACAGAACATCGACGTCCTTAACCTCGTCAATATTGTTTTTCTTCGCATAGCCAGTCAGCATCATCGTCAGCGCGCCGTCACCAGTTACGTTGCAGGCAGTACCAAAGCTATCCTGCAGTGCGAAAATAGTCAGCATCAACGCAGTACCAGTAGCATCGAAGCCCAGTACGCTGGTAATCAGGCCCAAGGAAGCCATAACAGTACCACCGGGCACACCGGGCGCACCAATAGCGAAAATACCGAGTAGCAGACAGAAGAGCACCATCGTACCTACAGCAGGCAAAGTGCCATACAGCACCTGGGAAACAACCATAACGAAGAAAACCTCAGTCAACACACTACCGCAGAGGTGAATATTCGCAAACAGGGGAATGCCAAAATTTACCAAATCCTTGCGCAGCGTGGTGGACTTCAAAGCACACTTCAGTGCTACAGCTAAGGTTGCCGCAGAGCTCATGGTACCTACAGCAGTAATGTAAGCAGGGCCATAATGCTTCAGCACGTCCATCGGATTAGAGCCGGAATATACGCCAGCGAGGAGGTACAGCAGAGCCAACCAGATATAGTGGCCAATCATAACGATGACTACTACCATCAGGAAAACAGGCAGCTGCTTCGTAATCGTGCCCTCATAAGCGAGACCGCAGAAGGTGCAAGCGATAAAAATCGGCAGCAGCACGATAACAATCTTCGTAACGATGGCAAGCACGATTTGTTGGAACTCTTCCAAGACCTTGATAATGGTCTCAGACTTAGTCCAAGTTGCAGCCAAGCCCAGTAGTACGGAAAGCACCAGGGCGCTCATAACGCTCATAATCGGCGCAATCTTCAGGTCAAAGAGCAGCTTCGGCAGCTCCTTTAGGCCATCAACAGTCGGCGCAATCTCCAGGAAAGGAATCAGGGTGTAGCCTGCAGCCGTAGAGAAGAAGGCAGCACCTACGGAAGAAGCATACGCTAAAATAACAGCCACACGCAGCATAACACTCGCATGACGACCAAGTCTCGTGATGGACGGCGCAATGAAGCCGATAATAATCAGCGGCACGCAGAACATAATCAGATTACCGATGAGACTTTTCACTGTCAGAATGATCTGCATGGGACCCTCGCCCACACTTAAACCAATACCCATGCCCAAAAGCACACCTAATAAAAGGCGTACGGGCAAGCTCCCTAAAATACTCATAAAACACACTCCCATTTAATAAAATTCTACTTAATATAATAGCGTATACTATATAATTTTGCAAGCATAAATTTTCTGAAAAAGGAAAGAGGG
>JAXEPX010000021.1:0-3432 GCA_034117325.1 Phascolarctobacterium sp.
AGTTTACCAAAGAATTACAAGCTCGTGATATCACCCGTCTGGATAGCGATGAACAATGTTCTCTTATCATAGAGGCTGCTAGCGCGCGCGGATGGAAGTCTTCTGTAATAAAAACAGGCTTCTATGATACCTCTTGCTCCCTTGATAGGCTCATAGATATTTTTGAGATTTACATTAACGTTGGCTACGGCTGCTATGTCTCTGCTTACGTAAGTGATCCCAATACCGAATTACCTGATGCAGGTTGGAGCGAGCTTCCTCGTCTTGCCCAAAATAGCTTCATTGGCCAGCACCTTGACTACTACGCTCAGGCCAACCGCTATGACATAGTAAAGAGGGAGGACTAGCTTCATGGATGATAGCGAGAATAAGCTAGCAGCTAAAAGAGGCGGTAGGCGAGAAGGAGCAGGCCGGAGGCCGACTGGCAGAAAAAAGGTTATGTTCTTTATCACTGAGGATGAAAAGTTATACCTGAAATCATGCTTAGAGGCCTATAGGGTGGCCGGAGGACCTACGCATGATGAGTTTGAGACCATTATTGAATCCAAAGGCCAGCAAATACTCCCCTTAGCAGGAGAATAAAATTAGCCAGCAGATTTTTTTCTGCTGGCTTTGTTTCTTATGGACGTATATTATCAATACAGTATTTGGCACAACTTGGCGTGCTGATGCTATTTCCTTTCATTGAGCATTTTCATTAGGCTATGCAGCTTTTCTAGCGCTTCATCGGTGCTCATAGGCTCAACATCCTCATTGTCTTTTCTAAACTTCTCTTGTTCAGCGTTAAAGGCAGCTGTTTGCTCGGCCAATTTGCCTTCTCTGGTCAATTCACCAGTTAACGGGTCCACCAAAAGTGCATTGCGCCGCTTCTCTTCTTCTAGCTGCTGCTCACGTTTGGATATTAGGTAATTAAAGCCATAGTTTCCTTGCAAAGCCATCCGCAAATATGCTGGCCACTTTCTTACCTTACCTTCAGCCCGCTGCTGCATTGCATACTCAATATTTGCGTCAAGCAGGTCTTTTTCGGTTTTACTGATGTATTGTATAAGGAATTCATCATCAGCAAGGCCGTTCTGGTCACTAGTAAGGAGCTTATAAGCCTCTCTTTGCCAGTCCTGCCATTCGCTTGGCAACTCAACATCAGTGTCCATCGGTTTTATATCTATGGTTGCCTTTACCTTTCGTTTTATGTAAAATTTGTAATGGGTATAGCTCTTGCCAGTTTTGAGTGGAGTAACCCTTACTGTAAAATCGGACATGGCATTAATCTCTTTAATAGCTGGTTCCATTACAAACCGTTTGAAATCAGCATATAATTTGTACTTCTCGGTCAGCTGAAACATATCCCTGAGCTCGTCAATGGATATTTTCCTTGGCTGAATCTTTTCCCACTCCATTATTAGCATCAGGAGCCTATTTGAGTACATGCACTTAAAGGCCATCAACGGTTTACATTGCAGTTGGATGTACGCCTTCTGTACCTGAAGCAGCATCGGTTCAATCTTGCTGGCAAATTGGTACTCAATGGACATGGTCTCATCATCGTACATGATGTAGTCAAACCAACCAGTGGTCAGCCATGATTTCTTTTTGCTATCTGGGCGAGCAAACCACTCAAAGAAAAGCTCTCTTCTCCTGAGGTTTCTCGCCAACTTCCTGATGACTGTATATTGCGTGGTTTCATTGAGCATCATAAACTCAGCCAGTTCTTTAACTGGTATTGAGTAGCACTCAAAACCTTCACTATTCTTGGATATATGTCCAGCCAAAGCCATCAGCATACGCATTTCCAGTAGTGGCAGATGGTATTTGCCATTAACCACTTCATTCCGCATCTTTATTGTGGCTTCTTCATTTATCATGATTTCCTTAGCTGGTCTCGCTTGTCTCCCACGTGGCATTGTATTGCTCCTTCCCTGCAGCTATTCCCTAATCACAGTATATTCCTCCCGCTGCACTCTGTCAATAAAGAAAAAGTTGCCCTACTCATAAAAGGAGATTTTTTATTTCTCATTATACGCAGACAATTTCTCATAGTATGCAGATAATTTCTCATAGTACGCAGACAATTTCTCATATTTAGCAGCTAAATTCTCATAGCACGCAGATAATTTCTCATATTTACATTCAAAAAAAGGCTCAACCATGCGTGTTTTCAGACACCCACATTAATACATTTGTATACATATATTACATAACAACAACATAGGCACTTTTCGTAATCACAACACAAAGAGTATGTTTTTTGTTGTTGTTTTTTTTCTAATTTTTTTGATAAAAACGGTGGACAGAATTTCTCCATCCACCGTTTGGGAAGTTTAAACTAGCATCTCTTTAATGGCCTGAATCAATGCTCTCTTTTGAGCCATGTTTACCAGAAGATAGTCGGACGAAAACCCTTTATCAGCATATTTCTTTTCGAGGCTATTAGCGCTACCTATAGCTTCAGCAATTGCCACTCCGTTTTCGTCAACGATAACTACCTTGACCGTGTAACCAATGAACCCATTAGTAGCATCCACAGTTTTGTCCAGTAGCTGGTCGGTATGCTTATAGCCACAAAGCTGCAGGAGTTTAATGGCGCCTGCCTTAAACAACAGGTTGCCTTTGATTCCTTTTACTTGGCCGTAGTGAACGCCAAAAATAAGCTCCTTTACAGCGTCCTTAATTTTTTGACAGGTATAAACACTAGGACACTCGTTTTTAAAAGGCTCTACGGGCCTATTAGAATCGTCAATACGAGCAATTTTTTCCTGCCCATGCAATTGGTCATCATTTTGATGTTGCCCCCTTATATTTGGGGTATTTGGCCTCTCAGTATTGTTGCTTTCCAGCTTGCCTCCGCGGATTAATTGAATTGGCTCTGCAATTTTAACAGGTTTAGGCTCTATAGCCAGTGCTGCACTACCCTCGGTCTGTATTGCTTCCTCCTGTGCCTGAGCTCTGCTCTGTGCCTTCATGTTCATGATGATGCTTCTGATTTGGTCTAATTGTGCCATGTTCTTTTTCTCCTTTCATTTTCCATGGTTATAGCAGGGTATAATGTTTCAGAACCCCCTTTGTATGGCTAATCATTGTTACTATCCAATTTGCCAGCTTCTGCGAAGCTGTAATATTCTCCGCGACCTATGATAATGCTATCTAATAGGTATATGCCGAGAATTTTGCCAGCTGCTTCAAGGATGGCGGTAAAAACCTCGTCTTCTTGTGACGGTGAAGAGTGGCCAGATGGATGATTATGCCCTACGATTACGAAACATGCATGCTTAGATATCGCATAGCTAAATACTTCTCTTGGATCAACGATGGAAGATGTGAGTGCGCCACGGCTGATGAGCCTGCTTCCTATTACTTCGTGCTTGGCATTTAGCAGAATCACGACTAATTCCTCGTGATTGAGAAATTGAAGTCGTTTTTGTAATAGCTTAGCAG
>JAXEPX010000022.1:0-14634 GCA_034117325.1 Phascolarctobacterium sp.
TTACGGTTATGGTATTATAATCATGTCAAGATGAGTAATGAGTTTGAGAGTGTAAAGAAGAGGTGTTGCACATGAATTTAAAGAAGGCATTTCAGTATCAGAGCAAGATTGCAGGTATCCAGAGCGAGCTTATTAATACAGGCATGAGATCGGACAATTTCCTAATCGTAGAGGAGAAGCATAAGCGTTCCGAGCTAAATTATTACTTTAATGATGATACAAGGACCTATGATGACGAAGTAAGGCGCAAGAAGAGCAATAATATAAAAGAGTACGACTTTGGCAAGCTTGTCCAGATTTATCATTATCTGACAGCTTGTCACGTCAAGCTGGCACAGGCCATCTCCAATGTTAAGGACGAGATGAAGATTGGCCAAGAAGAGCTTACCTATGATGCTGCTGTGCTGAAGGCTACAGACCTACGTAAGCTGGCGCAACAGTGTCAGCTTATTGCTAGCAAGGTGGAGCAAGAGAGTGACAGTCTTGCCTATCTTACCTTTACCCAAGGTACCGAGAGAGTGCAGGCGAACTACACCATCACGGTTACAACTACGCCTGAGAAGGAAGTAGTTGATAAGGCAAGGGAAGCCTGTGAGAAGTATAAAGAGGAGGCCAATGACATCAGTGATGCTATTGAGGCAGCATCGCTGACCTGCAGACTACCCCAAGAGGCGGAGCCTAGGTTCCCGATAACGGCGGACCTTGACTATATTTATAAGCGCTTTGAGAAGTATGTAGGTTAATTTATAGATTAATAGAGCGAACGATGTTATTAGCAGCTTTTGAGGTTAGCAGATATTTTCAACAGGGATTGCTGCAATGAAAGCAGCGAAATACCCTTGCAAACTTTACGGCACTTTAGGAATTATGCCGAATCTGAAAACCGTATTGAAGCGTCACGAGTTCAGGTGTGGGGGATAAAGATCGCAACCTCATAGCCCCATGATGTTTACCGGGGGTCCTGCAAACGATACACGCTGAAACGCAAGCCGCAATAACCGCACTTACATCACTACGATATGCGCCAAAACGTTTATCATAGCTGATTAAAAGAGCGCTAGAATATTCAGTAGCTTTGTTAATAGACAGGGTGGCTAAGCTTAGGCAAAGCCACCCTGATTTTGCTTTAATTCCAAGGTTGTGATAAAATAGACATGATAAAGTTTTTACGGAGGTACACTATGCGTTATCCAATCAGCATTCAAACATTTGCAACAATTAGAGAAGGCAACTATGTTTATGTAGATAAAACGGATTTAGTTTATCGTTTAGCGCAGGAACATGTGTGCTTTTTATCACGACCACGTCGATTTGGCAAGTCCCTGCTTATTAGTACCTTAGATGCTTATTTTTCCGGTCGCAAGGAATTGTTCCAGGGTTTGAAAATGGAAGCATTGGAGGATAAGTGGGATGTATACCCGATATTTAGAATAGATTTTGCTTCTGGCGATTTTAATAATCCCAATGAATTAACCCAAATGTTGGAGTCCAGAATAGCTGCTTGGGAAAGAACGTACGGCAAGGACGATATATATACAACGTTAGGAGATAGATTTAAGTTTGTTCTAGAAGCGGCAGTAAGAAAAACTGGGAAAAAAGCAGTTGTTCTAATTGACGAGTACGATAAGCCTTTATTAGATGCTTTAGGAGAAGAGCCGGAAAAAAGCAATAGAAATATTCTCAAAAATTTTTACGCCACCTTTAAAGCTGCAGATGCTAGCCTGCGCTTTGTACTACTGACAGGCGTCACTAAGTTCAGTCAAATTACGGTCTTTTCCGGATTTAATCAGCCCAATGACATTAGCATGGACAGCAGGTACGATGCTCTGTGTGGCATTACTGAGTCTGAACTGCATACAGTTTTTGCTGAAGCTATAGAAGAAATGGCGCAAAAGCTCGACTATACAGTGGATGAAATGAAAGCTGAGCTCAAAAAACAGTATGATGGCTACCATTTTAGCAATGCCTTGCTCGATGTTTATAATCCATTTAGTATTATCAACGCTTTCAACAAAATGGATATAGATAATTATTGGTACCAGTCTGGCACGCCTACGTATTTAGTCAAGCTTTTAGAAGGTCATCATGTGAATATGCAAAAGCTTACTAGTAGGCCATACGAATCCCAGTACTTTGTGGACTATAGGGCGGATGCCGAAGACCCACTTGCTATGCTTTATCAAAGTGGATACCTGACCATCAAGTCTTATGACAAGCGGTATAGGGAATACACTTTGGACTATCCTAATGTAGAAGTACGCAAAGGTTTTGTGGCCTTAATGGCTAATAGCTATCTGAAAAAACCTGAAAGTGAAGCGGCGTATTGGATTATTAATTTAGATCGTATGCTGCGCCGTGGCGACCTAGATGAAGTGCGAGATGCCTTTACTGCTTTCTTGGCGTCAATTCCTTATGAAGCTAACAAGGACGAGCGAGCAAAAGACTTCGAGACCCACTTTCAATACACTTTCTATATTATTTGTCGCTTATTGTCCTGTTACACTATTTTAATCGAAAAGCAAAACAGTAAGGGAAGAGCGGATATAATTATAGAAAGTGATAATGACATCTATATTTTTGAATTTAAGCTAGATGGAAGCGCTAAAGAAGCATTAAAGCAGATAGAAGATAAGCAATATGCTTTGCCATACCTTAATGATAGTAGAGTTGTGCATAAAATAGGTGTTAATATATCTAGCAGCACGAGAACGGTAGAAGATTGGATTGAAGATTAAAATTTGAATTAGAATTCCGTAGGTGCTCCCAGCCTTCTCGTGAAAAAATATGTAAAATTTCTGTTAAGGGGCTTGAATGTGCTTCGCAAATGTGATATAGTATACACTATATTAAAGAACAGCTATTAAATCAAGTATAGTATATGAAAAAGCTTATTCAAAAACTGATGAAGCAAAGGAGCTAAAAATCATGGAAAAAGACAAAGCATTCTTACTCTGGTTTGATCAACTGGAAAGAAAAGACGTAGCCATCGCTGGTGGTAAATCCTCCTCCCTGGGTGAACTGACCTCCCACGTGGATGTACCCGTACCGTATGGCTTCGCAACCACTGCTTGCGCTTATAAATACTTCTTCGAAAGCACTGGCCTGTATGACGAGATCAAAAACCTCATCGCTGGTCTGGATGTAGACAACAGCGCTCAGCTGCGCGAGGTTTGCGCAAAAATCCGCCAAGCTATTATGGACAAGGAAATGCCTGCAGACCTGCAACAATTGATTGCTGAGGCTTATGATGAGCTGGGCAAAAAAGTGGGCCAGGCTGACCCCTTCGTAGCAGTTCGCTCCAGCGCTACTGCTGAGGACCTGCCGGACGCTTCCTTCGCAGGTCAACAGGACACCTACCTGAATGTTAAGGGCGCTGCAACTATTGTTGCTAAGGTTAAGGAATGCTATGCATCCTGCTTCACCGACCGCGCTGTTTACTATCGTGAAAAACAAGGCTTTGACCATCTGGATGTTGCTCTGTCCGCAGCAGTACAAATGATGGTATTCTCTAAGGCTGCTGGCGTTATGTTCACCGTTAACGTTGCTACCGGCGACGACAAGAACATCCTCATCGAGGGCGCTTGGGGCCTGGGCGAATATGTAGTTCAAGGCACTGTAACCCCTGATAACTACACCATTAACAAGGCTAGCGGCGAAATCGTAGAGAAGAACGTAAACGCTCAGGACATTAAGCTGGTTCGCAAAGAAACCGGTGACTGCGAAGAGGTTATGGTTCCGCTGGATGAGCAAAACGAGCAAAAGCTGACCGACGAACAAATCAAAGAATTAGCAAACTGCGCTAAGAAAATTGAAGCTCACTATGGCTGCTATATGGATATGGAATGGGGCGTTGACGAGCGCGATAACAAGGTTTACATCCTGCAAGCTCGCCCTGAAACCGTATGGAGCCGTCGTAATAAAGAAAATGGTGGCGCACCGAAAGAGGAGAAGAAAGTGACTACTGACCGCAAAGTAATTGTTAAAGGCCTGCCTGCTAGCCCTGGTAATGTAGCTGGCCGCGTACACGTAATTCTGGATCCTTCCCGCATTGACGAGTTCAAGGAAGGCGAAATCCTCGTAACCGAAATGACCGCTCCTGACTGGGTTCCGGCTATGAAGAAGGCGAAAGCAATCGTAACCGATAGCGGCGGAATGACCTGCCATGCTTCCATCGTTTCCCGCGAGCTGGGCATCCCCTGCATCGTTGGCACGAAGAGCCGTGGCGAAGCTGCTACCACCACCATTCCTGATGGCATTGATGTAACTATTGACGCTACCCATGGCGTTGTTTATGAAGGCATTATCGAGGAGCCCAAAGCTGAACAGCCTGCTGCTCAACAAGTAGTTGCTGCTGCAGAATACTTCCCGCCGACCGGCACCAAGATTTATATGAACCTGGGCGACCCTGAGCTGGCAGAAAAATACAGCTCCCTGCCCTGCGATGGCATTGGCCTGATGCGCGAGGAGTTCATCTGGACTACCTATATCCATGAACATCCGCTGTATCTGATTAAGATTGGCCAACCAGAAAAGGTTGTGGACCAACTGGCTGAAGGCATTCGCCAAGTTTGCCAGGCTATGGCTCCGAGACCGGTTACTCTGCGCTTCTCCGACTTCAAGTCCAGCGAATATCGCGATTTGAAGGGTGGCGACGAGTTCGAGCCCTATGAGCCTTCTGCTCTCTTGGGCTGGCGTGGTGCTTCCCGTTACTATGATCCTAAATACATCGAAGCCTTCAAGCTGGAGTGCATGGCTGTACGCAAGGTACGCGAGGAGTTCGGCCTGAAGAACCTGAATGTTATGATTCCGTTCTGCCGCAATGTGGAGGAATGCGAGAAGGTTGTTGCTATTATGGCTGACTGCGGTCTGCGCCGTGGCAAGGACTTCAAGGTATGGCTGATGGCTGAGATTCCGTCCAACATTATCCTGGCTGACCAATTCAACAATTATGTTGATGGCTATTCCATCGGCTCCAATGACCTGACCATGCTGGTTCTGGGCTGTGACCGTGATAACGATACTGTTTCCCATATTTATGACGAGCGTAATCTGGCAGTTCGCCGCGCTATCCGTCACCTCATCGATGTTGCGCACAAGGGTGGCAAGACCGTTTCTATCTGCGGCCAAGCTCCGAGCGTATATCCTGAGTTCTGCGAGTTCTTGATTAAGAGCGGTATTGACAGCATGTCCGTAAATCCGGATACTGTGAAGTTCACGAAGAAGCTGGCTGCACAAATCGAGCAACGCATTATGCTGGATGCGTTGACTGGTCGTGGTCGTCAGGATGTTGAGGATTTGAACTGGTAATAAGCTGGTAATATTTTAGGGATATTGCTAGCGTTGTACAGGTATAACGGTATATCTGGGATATATGGAATATCTGGTGTTTCAGGTATATCAGATGAGTATTATACGAATTTTCCGATAACTTTTCAGCGAAAGGGTTGACAGGGTGTCGGGGGATGGGGTATAATTTACTCAGGAAATATAAATGAATATTGTGTGAGCTTAGGGCTCCTGTATTGCAGTTGTTGTGGTACAGGAGCCTTTTTGTTTAAAAGCATTGACACAATTTTCCGTGAAGGGGGTATTTTATGGATACTATTATTAGTTATGTGGCTTTGGAAAATGTATTTACATGCTGTTTCGTGTGTTGTTTAGTACGACATTGTTATACTGATTTCAAAGAAATGCTACTCTATGATAGTATAAACCTAGTGTTGTTATGTTTAGGTTTAGTAAGAGCAGTTTTAAGAGCAGAAATAGGTAATGCTTTGGCAGGTATGCTTGTTTTGGGGGGACTCATGCTTTTAATCTATTGGTTAGCTCGTGGAGGAATGGGTGAGGGAGATGTGAAGCTAGCTGCTGTTTTAGGGCTTTGGCTTGGGGTAGAACAGGGATTAGTAGGGCTTTTGCTCGCATTTATTAGTGGAGCAATCTTTGGCCTCCTGTTATTGTTCAGGAGTAAAGCTAGCGCGGAGCATGTACTGCCGTTTGGTCCTTTTCTTTGCTTAGGTGCAGTGATAAGCTGTTTTTTTGGTAATGAGCTTCTTAGCTGGTATGGACAATTTTTCTAAGAGCTTTTAAACCCGAATTTGCTTTGAATATGCCAGAAGAGATGTCAATAAAAGACGATGGATTTAAATAAGCTTTTATTTATAGTAACAAATATGAATTAGTAAGCTTTTAAATTGTTTGAAAAAATGAGGCTGAAAAATTTTTTTTGATAGAGTTCAAGGAGTAGAATGATGAAAAAGGATAGGAATCTCGGAGACGTATTAACAAAGGTGCATAAGAAATGGTACCGTAGACACAGGAATAATAAGCAGCTAGTAATTATCGAGCTACATGCAGCAGCTTTATCTGTTAGCTGTTGGTTAAATAATACTTGTCTTTGGCTGGATAATAGGTCCTTAAACTCACTTTGGCAAGAAGAGGAGCCGCAGGATAGTATATGGTGGCAGGAGCTCGAGCAGGAATTGCGTGATATTTTGCTTTGGGCAAGGGTGCCTGATGCTGTAGGAACTATTATGCTTTTAGATGAACAATTAGTGCGGAGCGAGGTTTTCGCTATGCCTCTTTTATCTAAGCAGGAGCTAAATGAGGCTATAGAATGGGAAGCTGTGCAAATAATCCCTTGGAAAGAAGGGTCTTATAACACTGCTTACATAATTGAAAATGACGAATTTGGGCGTGAGCAGGTACACCTATGGGCATGGCAAAGGAGTAACCTTAAGCAAGCTGTTAACTCTCTAGGTAATTTAGGATTAAAGGTTGAGGCTATTCTAGCGGGATCTTCAATAAACGAAATTTGTAAGTCTTGGTATGAAGGTGATGTTTTTGAAAAAAGGAGCCTTTATAAAGGTGTGAGCGGCATACAATATGTGGATAATTTAAGCAAATCAAGGTTTCCTAGATGGGCGTGCATGGGGTGCTTGGGCTTAGCTATAGCGATTTATGGATGCTCTCTTGGAGGAAGGTATGCTGCAGCAATGCAGCTTCAAGGAATAAAACAAGAACTTCTTGAGTACGAAGAATGGCAGCAGCGTTATCTAGAAATACAAGGAATAGAGAGGCGTATTAATAGGTATAAGCTACTTGAGCAAAGCTTGGCAAAGGAAAAAACTAGTGTAGGAAAATCTATTACTCAATTGGGTCAACAAATATCTAGTGGGTGTTGGTTTTCGGTAATAAGAACAGAGAAGAAGGGTGTGTGGGAACTGCAGGGTGTTGGCTATGATGCTAATGCTATAGCTCGCTTCGTAGAGCGTTTGCAAGCAAGTGGAAAGTATAATCGGGTTCATTTACAAAATACTCATGAGGAGCAGGGGAAAGCACAGGGGTTAATGAGCTTTACTGTGCAGATACAGGAAAAATGAAATTCAATATACCTATTCATAATATATTATCAATAGAAAATAAAAGAATATCTCAGTTAATGCCTATGGCAATGAAATTTATCTTCGTGGGGTTAAGCTTTCTAGTATTGATGGGTGTGGGATATTTTATGGGTGCACCAAGCTACAGGGAAATAATGCAAATGGTCTATGAACGGCAACAGTTAAGCAAAGAATTAAATAGTTTAAAGAATTTTGCGCTAAGACATAATGATTATGAAGCCTTTCGTATAGGAAAATTTAAAGAATTGGAGACCTTGGAGCAACGATTGCCTGAGTGGATTGATAGTAACCAGGTGCAGCTCAAGCTACAGCAGTTGGCTTTGAAACAAAAATTATATGTAAGCAAAATCAATTTACTAGAAGCCACAAAGAAATCAGGACTTCAAGCTGTGGGTTCTAAGGAAAAAGATCTTCCTAGCCTTAAAAGCGATAGCTTTCAATTGGAGGTTTATGGGGATTATTTTGCTTTGCTACGTTTTTTAAAACAAATTGAAAAGCTACAAATTAAGGTCACTAAGCTGGAGATGAAAGGTACATCTAATAAAATGGTTTATGCAAATATAAATGTTAAAGCATTTTATGTTTTGAGCCTATAAAAAAACGCCACGGCTTTCGCCGTAGCGTCAATATTCACCTGTCCATCTTCGCGTTATCCTTAAACGCCGTGCCAAACTGGGTATACTCCAGCTCTGCTCCGCGCAGGTCCGCATATTCCAGCACCGCTCTATCCAGCAGCGCCTGGCTCAGCTTCGCTCGCTGCAGGTCGCTGTGTCCCAGCTTGCTGCTGCGCAGGTCCGCACTGACTAAATTAGCCTTTGCCAAATGCGTACTATACATATTCGCCCCATAAAAGCAGGCATTAGCCAGACTAGCATTGCGCAGCCAGCTATAGGGGAGACTAGCATAGCTAAAATCAGCATAATCACCCTGCACATTATCCAGCACTGCCTCCTGCAGCTGGGCATACTGCAGATTAGCATTCAACAGCTTTGTACCCTGAAGCTGCACTCGAAAAAGCTGTGTGCGCTCCATCCGCGCATTCGTAAAATCAGCATTCGTGCCCTGGGCGTAGCTGAAGTCAGCCTCCGTCAAATCAGCATCACGCATACTGCTGCGATGCACAAGCGCATTGCGGAAAACAGCATTATGCAGCACCGCCTTATCCAGATTCGTGCCGTCTAAGCGTGCCTCCGTAAAATCCGTACCCGCAAAATCACGGCCCGCCAGATTATAGCCCGAAAGGTCTGCACCGGAAAGGTCGCCCCCGGGGCAGCTGGCTCCCTGCTTCACAGCCTCCAAATCCTGATTGCTATAAGCGCTAGTTGCGCTCGTCAAGGCCAGACACAGGCTCAGAGCCAGGCCCAGTGAAGAAAAAATATGTAATAGCTTCATAATCATACCTCATCTAAAAGACGCTCCAGCTCACGAGGATCATCCGGCAGAGCATCGAGAATCTGCCACGGAGCGCATTCCGCAAAGTCCTCACGTTTATAGCCGGAGCCATCCAGCACCACTAGGCAGCGTGCGCCAATCGCCGCAGCACATTTCACATCATTCGGCGTATCGCCAATAAAAATCAGCTCGTCCGGAGTGAAATGCTGGTCATGCAGCAAAAAGAAGCGGGAAAAAGCGATGCGTGCCAGCTGCTGGCGATCCTCGCTCACCTCGCCAAAAACGCTGTGGTCAAAATTAAAATACTGCGCCAGCTTATAATAAGCCAGCTTCTCCTGCGCACCGGTGCGAGTATTGCCCGTTAGCAGGCAATTCATATAACGCGTAGTGGGCTGGGCAAAATAAGCCAGCGTCTTCTCTACATTCTTCAGCACCCGACCCTGATGCAGGGGCAGCTGCTTGGGAAGCTCCATATGGTAGCGAATAAGTAGCCCCGCTGCCTCCGCACTGCTGCAGCGGCCACGCAGGCGCGTTACCACGGACTTAATAATATCCGAATCCGTACGCCCGGCCAGACTCTGGGTAAAGTCAAAGGCATCGAGAAAATAATAATCCTTAATGACATTGATCATGGCATCCTTGCCGGCGCCACCGGTTAAAACCAGCGTGCCATCAACGTCCCACATCAGATATTTCACAAAAAAGAACCTCCTTACAAGCCTAAAGCCTGGCCTGCTAGCTTGTAGCAGGAGCAGCGCTTTAGCCTCGTTCTAGTTAGAGCATTAACATAAAATAATAAAAATACATCAACAAAAAAGCTGCCGCGGGCCGGGGCCTCTGGCAGCTTGCACGTTCCGCAGATTGTAGCAGATAAATGGACTTGCTTAAATGGAGCGGGGCTTCAGCATCAGCTTCTTCAGCTTCGCACTCATGTTAGAGGTCACATTCTTCGTGCGGCGAATCAGCTTAATCTTGGAACGGTGGGTGGGCTTCATATCGTTTTTGCTGCCAAAATCGCCACGGTCGAGCATGGTGATCTTGGATTTATCGGCATCATAAGCAATGCGCAGGTAGCGCGCAAAATTTTCTGCCTCCTGATTAGTAGCGTTGCAGAAAATATCCGCACACATAAAGCCAATCTCCGGGTACACATGCAGCGTCACATGACCATGCTTGCACACAGCGAAAAGGGAATACTCCTGCTCCTCGTCCTCCTTGCAGCAGATAATGTCACGGCAATTCATATTAAATTCCTCGCAGCCCTTGCGCAGAATTTCTTCAGCTACAGCGGTATCAGAGATTTCCTCGGTACCACAATTATACATATCAATGGCAATAAGCTTGCCCACAAATTTCTTTTGCTTCACGGTTACACCCCTAAAATAAAAATACTAAAATAACGGCCTTCCTTAAACCCAACGCTAAAAGCACACAACAGGACGACAGTCACGACCTGCACGCGCCGGGGAAGCTCGCTTATTAATATTATAGCGAAAATAATAATGCTTGTAAAGGTAAATGCTCCCCCGAAACGGGAATTTCGTGTTATAATGTAAAGAGTAATTTTAAACAAATGTTTCGCCAAAGCTTTCTGCTGGCGAAGAATTATGATAGACAGTGGTGGTGAGCAGATGGAAAAGCTGGAGGGTGTAGTCAGCGATATCGTTTTTCAGAGCGACGATGGCATGTACAGCGTACTGCGAGTAGAAAATAAGGCTCTGGGCAAATTCACAATCGTATATCGTGGACCTGCGCCCTATCTGGGCGAGCAGATTAGCGCCGAGGGCGACTGGGTGGAGCATGCTCGCTTCGGGCAGCAGTTCAATGCTACGAGCCTGGCGGTAGTGCAGCCCACGTCGGCGGCGGGCATGGAGCGCTTTCTGGCTAGTGGCGCGCTGCCGGGCGTAGGACCCGTGATGGCGGCGCGCATTGTGGAGCTTTTTGGCGCGGAGACGCTCACGGTGCTGGAGCAGCATCCGGAGCAGTTGGCCAAGGTCAAGGGCATTAGCGCGAAAAAGGCTGTGGCTATTGGCGAGGCCTATCAGGCACTGTCGGGACTGCGGGAGCTGATGCTTTTCCTGGAGGAAAACGGCGTCAGCAGTGGCTACGCAGCGCGTCTGCAGGCAGTGTACGGCAATACGGCCATTACTCGCATTAAGGCCAATCCCTATGCTCTGGCCCAGGATGTGGATGGCATCGGCTTTAAAACGGCGGATAGGATTGCTATGGCCATGGGGCTGGAGCACGATTGTCCCGAGCGCCTGATGGCTGGCATTAGCTATGCCCTGATTAGTGCAGCGGGGGCGGGGCATACCTGCGTACCCGAGGAGCTGCTGGTGAACGAGACGGCAAGGGTGCTAGTGGTTGAGCGTGGCGCTGTGCAGGAGGTCTTTAACGACCTGCTGGCTAAGGACCGCCTGCGGATGGAGGAGGTCGGTGGGACGCGCTTTATTTATCCCGAGTATTTATATCGGGCGGAGGTACAGACGGCTAGACGTCTTTTGTATCTGCGCGATCAGGCGAAGCCCATTACCCGTGTGAACGCGGATGCTGTGATTAAGGCTTGGGAGCGGGAGGCTGGCATTAAGCTGGCCGAGGCGCAGCGCCAGGCGATTTATACGAGTCTGGAGCATGGTGTTTTCGTGCTGACGGGTGGCCCCGGTACTGGTAAGACGACGGTCGTGAAGGGCATTTTGAACGTGCTGGAGAAGGCGGGCTGTCGCATTCTGCTGGCGGCGCCTACGGGCCGTGCGGCACGTCGTCTGGCCGATTCTGCAGGGCATCCGGCGCTGACGGTGCATCGCCTTCTGGAGTACCAGCCTTCGGGGGAGGGCCTGTATTTTGGCAAAAATGATGAGGAGCCCCTGGATGCGGAGGCAATTATTATCGACGAGGCCTCCATGCTGGATATTAATCTGACGTATCACCTGCTGAAGGCGGTGCAGGGAGGCTGTCGCCTGATTTTCGTCGGCGACGTGGACCAGCTGCCCTCCGTGGGGGCGGGCTCGGTGCTGCAGGATATGATTCGCTCGGGGAAAATGCCCGTGGTGCGCCTGGAGAATGTCTTCCGCCAGGCGGAGGTAAGCCCCATTGTGCTCAATGCGCATAAGATTAACCGTGGTCAGATGCCGGAGTTTACCGGCGGACCGGAGAGCGAATTTGATCTCGAGGAATTCGCGGACGAGCAGGCGGCTGCAGAATTCGTGGCGCATAGCTATGCCATGCTGACGCGTGGTGGCGACTGGCGGCGGGTGCAGGTGCTGAGCCCCATGCACAAGTCCCCCTGTGGCGTGCAGAACCTGAATAAGCTCCTGCAGCAGTATATCAATCCTCCCAGTGCGACGAAGCCCGAGGTGAATATTCCCGGAGCGGTGCTGCGCGTGGGGGATAAGGTGATGCAGATTCGCAATAATTACGAAAAGGATGTTTTTAACGGCGATATTGGTCGTGTCTATAAAATTGAGGGCAAGGCAGTGACGGTGCTCTATCCCGAGCGTCCGGAGGGCGATTTTGTGACCTATACCCAGGGCGAGTGTGAGGAGCTGCAGTTGGCCTATGCCATGAGTGTGCATAAGTCCCAGGGCAGCGAGTATCCCTATGTGCTGCTGGTGATGGTGCCCAGTCATTATGTGATGCTGCAGCGCAATTTGCTCTATACGGCTGTGACCCGCGCTAAGGAAAGGGTGCTGATTGTGGGCAGCAAGCGGGCTGTACGCACGGCTGTGGAAAATGACAGGACCCGCAAGCGCTATAGCCTCTTAGCGGAGCGTCTGCAGGAGGACCAGGAGGTCTATTAAAAATGGGATTGGCAAAAATGAGGCGGGAAGCCGCTTATTATCTGCGTGTGCTGCAGGAGCTGATTTTTCCTCGCAGGTGTGCCGTGTGTGGAAGTAGCATTGATACGGGTTATTTGTGCGAAGCCTGCGCAAAGGGCTATTTGCTGCAAAGGACGCTGCGCTTTGAGCCTCGGGAGGAGTATCTGGCCGGGCAGGCGGAGCCCCGGGCGGAGGATGTGCTGCGCAGCGTGACGGTGCTGTATAAGTACGAGGGGGAGCTAAAAAAAGCGCTGCACCGCCTCAAATTCGAGGGGGCGGCGGAGCTTTTGCCACTGCTGCGGGAGCAGGCGGAGGTGGCGCTGCCCAGTGCGAAGCTACGCTGGCTGAGTCAGTTTGATGTCATTACCTGCGTGCCGACGAGCCCGGAGCGGCAAAAGAAGCGTGGCTTTGATGTGCCCCAGGAGCTCTTTGCGCCGCTGCTGGACGAGCGGGGCGGGGAGTTTCAGGCTGTGGTGCTGGAGCGCGTACGGCACACGACGCCTCTCTACGAGCTGAAGCCCGAGCTGCGCCGCAGTGAGCTCGCAGGCTGCTTTGCGCTGGCACCGCGGGTGCAGGTGGCAGGCAAGTGCGTGCTGCTCTGTGACGATATTTTTACTACGGGTAGCACGATGGCGGAGGCTGCCAGGGTGCTGCGGCAGGCGGGGGCGCGCGAGGTACATGGGCTCGCTTTCACTTCGGCGGGACATTGGGATTAGACCTGCGGCTTGTGAATTTTTAATAGCGAAAGTTTGTTCCTGCCCTGATTTAGGGCAGGAAATATACTAAAGGTTTTGTAAGTAATATAAATACTTAGTGGATGCAAGTTAGCGTTACAAGCAATAAAAAACTGCGCTTAGCGCTGGTCTCAGGTAGAAGTTGAGACTGGCGCGAAGCGCAGTTTTTAGTTTAGAAAATTATTTGCAAGATTATTACATCGCAAATTCCTTCATTAAGCTATGTCTAAAAGGCTTGTCTTTAAGAGCTCTTTGCGCATCTTCTGTGCGCCCCAAAGAGTAGAGCTTCTGGAGTAGTAAGGCTAATCTATCTTCGCCTTCGATTTGTCCTTGTTTCTTTAAATCTTCCATAACACTGCACATGGTTTGAACTCCCTCCTCTGATTCCTTATAATATTTAAGATTTCTTTTTAAAATATCAAAATACATCTCATTAGGATTTGTACAATTAAAATCATGCATTAATTTCCCTAAAATAGTGCTACTGTCACAGTTTTCTCCATTGACGTAGATTATATGAGCACCGTCATTAAAATAATTGCCAGATTCTTCTATAATACGTTCTATATGATAAATAGGGCGACCTTCGTTCAAGACATCTTCTTTGGTGATGAAAATCACGTAGGTATCAAACAATTTTCGGTAATCTTCACGTTTGGGAAAATGCGCGGAATCAATTAGGCCCACATTATAGCGAGCACGCTGCGGAGCAGCACCTTCTTTATTACTCTGAACTTCGACGTTAATATATTGCCCTAATTCATTCTTTGCTAGTACATCAAGCTGCACAGAATGCCCAATTAGGTTAGTAATAGAGTACTGAGTAATGACCTTTTCTACTTTAATTTTATCATTATCCAATAGAATATGCAATAATAGTTCAGTAGCAGGAATGTCGTTTTCAAAAGCCTTGCGCATAAGAATATCATCGAAAAGGCATAGCTGTTTCAGCTTCTCCAGATATTCTGGTTTCACAAAATCGTGGGGCATAGCATCATCTCCTTGTAAAAATCACCCCAAAAATAAAAAAAGAGTAGTACAAAATGAACTACTCTACAAGCATTTTAAAGACCAGCAGGATGGTCCTATATAAATATGTTACGCCAATATATTAACATATTTTTTAGAAAATTGCAATAAAAAACTGTGCTTAGCGCTGGTCTACTCATATCATACAAAAATCTCATAATCTATTCCCAAGGAGCTACAATTACTTGAGAAAAAGTGGTACAATGACAGAGTAGCTTTTAAAATACAGAAATGGTGGAGCAAGCATTGTTAACTAGACTAAAA
>JAXEPX010000023.1:0-3890 GCA_034117325.1 Phascolarctobacterium sp.
GGATATTATGTGTCCACAGTAGGACTCAATGAGGCTACAATAAAAAATATATTCAAGAACAAGAAAAGCACGATATTGCCTTGGATAAGTTGAGTGTAAAAGAGTACGAAGCCCCTTTTAAGGGTAGCAAGTAATACAAACACTCCGTTTGGGGCGGCAAAAGTGTCAAAGGCATTGTGGCTTGAACAAAGTGAAAGCCAGCGCCTTTAGACACTGGCCGGTGATAAGGGCTTATAGCCTTTAGTAAAACCACCAATTGAATGGATGGTGATGGTTTGCTGTTAATGAGATGTATTATTAGCACTTATTTTTTCAATTAAGGCTTCCTGCAGGATCTTAGAAAAGTTAAGGCCAAGTTCTTCTGCTTTAGTATTCAGCCATGCAGGTATAGAGCAATTTTTCTTCACGATCTTATAACCGTATTTTTTTCTATACTCGGTTATATTAGCATCTACGTAGGATACAAAAGCTCCTTCGGGAACATTAAACTTAATACTACCTGGTTTTGGAACTTTTTGTTTGCTATCTTCGAGATCCATCACCCAAAGGCTAATCAAGTCTCTGGCCATAGCAATAGCGTCGGTTAAATCATTACCTTGAGTCATTTGTCCAATATCAGGAACGGTAACGAGATACATATCTTCTACTTTTTCAAATAATACAGGATAAGTGATAATGTCCATATTCTCATCCCCCCCTCTTCCTATGGATATCATACGCCCAATGCTTATAAAATACAATAGGGGAATACAAAACTGATTAATATATTACGGAGTACAGGATTAGGAGATTTATTCTTAAGAGTGGGGCATAATATCACCGCTGAATAATGTTCGCAAATGTACACTTTAACGAGTATGTTTAGAAGCTCTTAATTCTCACCCAAACTATACTCTAAAAAGTCTCAGAATGAATTCGAGCATGCTCGGAAATTAATTAGCATTTTTCGTGCACGTTTGATATAATTAACCTATGGAGGTGTTGCTATGGACGAGAATTTCAATAAAATATTCGGCTATATTAGAGTAAGCAGTAAAGAGCAGAACCTGGACCGACAGATTGATAGCTTAAAACAGTATGTGCCTAATGAAAGGGATATTTTTGCCGATAAGCTTTCCGGTAAGGACTTTAATAGACCAGCCTACCAAACACTAAAGATGATGGTTAGGCCTGGGGATACTATTTACATCCATGAAATGGAACGGTTAGGGAGGAATAAAGAGGAGATTAAAAACGAGCTGGAGTATTTTAAAGGTAAAGGTGTATATATCCGTATACTTAATCTCCCTACGACCTTGATTGACTATAGCCAGTTCGACAGCAAGCTGCAGAAAATGCTCATGGAGATGGTCAACAATATCCTCATCGAAGTATTAGCCACCATGGCTGAAACGGAAAGGGACAACATCCGCAAGCGTCAGCGTGAGGGCATTGACGCAGCCAAAAAAAGAGGAGCTAAATTCGGACGACCTACTAAGGATTTTCCTCCTTGCTGGCAGGAGGATAAACTAAAGTGGGAGGCTGGAGAAGTAACAGCCGTATCATTGATGAAGAAGTATGGTATGGCCTCCTCAACTTTCTATTCTAAAGTTAATACTGACAAGATCAAAGAGAAGAATTAAATCAGCACATAGACCAGTATGTAAGGAGAAGCCAAAATGGATGATATACTAAAGCAAATATTTGGTGATAAAATAGTTGATTCTAAATTTAGGGATTTTGAGGTGTTGGCTCGCGTAGATTCCACTAATGACTATTACTTTACTGTATCAAAAGCAATGTGTAATAGGAATGCTGAAAAGTATATTTTTATTACTAAACATATAATGGGTAAACCTGACCAATATGTCTCAATACCAATCCGACTCGTCGATCCGCTCATTGATTTATTACTTCATGCTAATGGTAGAATAGCGGAAGACTTAAAAATAACAAATTATAAAGCTCCTCTAAAAAAGACTTTGCTATAATTCTAAAGTGCTACCCGTAATTGAAGCAACTATGGGTAGCTTCTTTAGTTCTGGTTACCATGATAAGACATTATTATAGACATAATGAAGTAATGCTATTTTATTAGCTACTATAATTGGCGGATTAATCAATAATGTAAATATATATTATATCCTTGTCCTACAGTAATAGTACAAGGAGGTAATGAAACATGGGACACAATATTCACTACGCAACATATCCAGAAAACGTCAATAAGAAGATAGTCCAAAATGAGTGGGATGAATACGCTGCTCACGAGGATTGGCAGGAAGGATGCAGCGGCCTGCCTGGAAAAATACGCTGGCTAGACCACGTCTGCGATACACCAGAAGAAGCAGAGGAATATATCTCTAGCCATGACAAAGGCAATTACGACCAGTCGGCCGTAAAATTTAGGGATACCAATAGCATTCCTACTTCTTCGGCTAAAAAGAAAAGCCTAATAAAGCAGATTGCTTCGTATGAGGAAAAGAAAAAGCTATTTGACCAAGCCCATTCATTGGCCAACCAAAAAAGTGCCTTCATATCTTGCCCGTATTGCAAGTCAAAGCTGGCTAGGCAATATTTAGGCAAAGCTGATTCAAGAATAGGTTCTGAAGGTTGTCCATTATGCGGCGCAAAGGATATCAGAGCTTCTTCCGTGCAAGAGCGGCTGAAAAAGCTACAGGAAAGGATTGATAAGTGGAGAGCTCAGCTGAAAGAGGAAGAACAGTATCTTGCAAAAAAGGTAGCGGCTAAAGCTCCTATTAAGTGGCTGGTAAAGGTGGAGTATCATACATAAGCTTAGAAAAGTATACGATTAGCTATAACCACAAATTAATAATATTATTATAGACCTTATGGTTAGCCGGAAGGCAGAGCCATAAGGTCTTTTTAATTTTGGAGGAAGTTTGATGAACGATAATCATGAAGTGGGATGCGATTTCTCTATTGATGAAGATGCTTGCCCCGTCTTTTGTAATGCGAATAATATCACAGCCATATAATTGGCGGAAAGAAAGCTTCTTTAAAGGAATACCGATAAGGCTGGAATCATCAAGCACATGATAGGAGGCTATAAAGAGCTGAGTATCGAGACCAGGCTGAGCTTGTTCGTCGCCGCTATGCTCATGGATGTGCTTTTCGTTGAGGTTAAGCAGAAAATGACTTTCTAGGCGCAGATATTGACTCATGAGCCAGGGCGTTTTAGCCAAGCCATAAAGTGCGAGCATGATTGCTGCCGCCGCCAAAGTACCATGCCAGTTGAGCAGGGAATAGAAGATGAAGGACAAGGCAAGAAAAACAACATACATCTTGCCAGCGATTAGGGCTGTCAAGGGAATGTGATTAAAGCGGTTCTTATACCACAGGGTTCGGAAGAGCTCGCCGTGGTTTTGCATGAGCATAGCCAAAAGGGGAGACATGACACAGAGTGTAAGAGCGGCGGTAAGATAATTTGCATAGGGGAGCTGCAGCTGATTTGCAAGATAAGGTAAGACATGATACTCTGCCGTCATGACTGTTGATAAAAGCAGTACGCCGATAATCAGCATGTAGATTGCATAGTCCTTCAGCATAGCCTGCCACAGACCTTCATCCTGCTTAGCAGGAGGCTGGTCCTCTTGCGGCAGCTTGTTAAGCAGCTTTTGCGGGAGCAGCTTTTGCACAAGCGTATAGGCTGGCTCGGCAAAGCCCATACAGAAGGGTGTGGTGAAGGTGGTAATAACAGACACGGCTACTACAATGGGATAAAGGAAATTGCTGGTGACACCTAGCTCGCTACCCATTGTAGCCAAAATGAAGGAGAATTCACCAATCTGGCAAAGGCAGAAACCAGAGCGCATAGCATTTTTCAGGCTTTGACCTGTTGCCAGCATACCAAGAGTGCCGCAGGTAATCTGTCCGCCATCGGCACATAT
>JAXEPX010000024.1:0-9026 GCA_034117325.1 Phascolarctobacterium sp.
CCATGAATATTGCCTCGGCCCCACCCATGAGGAAATGGTTACTACTGTAGTGAAGGCAGATGTGCGTTCCTATCGTCAGCTGCCCCTGAACCTGTATCAGATTCAGGATAAATTCCGTGATGAACGTCGTCCGCGCTTCGGTCTGATGCGCAGCCGTGACTTCATCATGAAGGATGCTTATTCCTTTGACCGCGATGAAGCTGGCCTGGATAAGTCATATGAAGAAATGTATGATGCTTATAGCCGCATTTTTGACCGCTGTGGTCTGACCTATCGCCCGGTAGAGGCTGATAGTGGCGCAATTGGCGGTAACGGCAGCCATGAATTCATGGTGCTGGCTGAGAGCGGCGAGGCAGAGATTGTGTACTGCTCCGAGTGCGATTATGCTGCTGATATTGAGAAGGCAGAGCTGCACCTGGTAGAGGCTGAGGCTGAAGAGGCTAAGGACATGGAGAAGGTCCTCACTCCGAACTGCAAGACTATTGAGGATGTATGCAAATATCTGAACCTGCCGGTGGAAAAATCCATGAAGGCAGTTGCTTTCCAAAGTGAAAAGGGCCTCATCCTGTGTTTCGTACGTGGCGACCATGAGGTTAATGAGATCAAGGTTGTCAATACTGTGGGTGTAACCGAGGTAGAAATGGCTGAACCCGAGCTCTTGGCTGCAGCTGGCACCTTTGGCGGCTACATGGGCCCCGTGGGCATTGACCCGAAAAAGGCGATCATCGTAGTGGACCAAAGCGTAATGAAGATGCACAATATCTGCTGCGGTGCTAATGAAGAGGGCTATCATCTGTTGAATGTGAATCCGGGCCGCGATTTCACTCCGACCTATGTGGCTGATATCCGCCTGATGGCTGAGGGCGACCCCTGCCCGCACTGTGGCGCTCCTGTTAAAAAGGCACGTGGCATTGAGGTTGGCCAGGTCTTCAAGCTGTTCACTAAGTACAGCCAAGCTATGAAGGCTACCTTCCTCGACGAAAATGGCAAGGAACAACCGATGGTAATGGGCTGCTATGGCATTGGCGTAGGTCGTACCATGGCTGCTGCTGTTGAGCAAAATAACGATAAGGATGGCATGATATGGCCGGCAGCAATTGCTCCGTACCAAGTTCTGGTTGTGCCTGTAAATACTAAGGACGCAGAGAGCACTGCGAAGGCTGAGAAAATTTACAATCAGCTCATGGATGCGGGTCTGGAGGTTGTTATTGACGACCGCAAGGAGCGCCCGGGCGTAAAATTCAAGGACGCTGATTTGATTGGCTATCCGCTGCGCGTAGTTGTTGGTCCGAAGACGCTGCAAACCGGCGAGCTGGAGGTTAAGGTACGTCGCACCGGCGAGGTGAAGATGCTGCCGCTCGACGGCGACTATGTGGCCGAGATTCAGGGTATGCTGAAGAATCTGTAAGAAATTTGTGAGCTTTAGTTAACCTCTCAGTCAGCTTCGCTGACAGCTATCCTTGAAAGGGGAGCCTCTCTCCTAAATTAAGGAAGACGTGAGCCTCCCCTTAAAAGGGGAGGGGGACCGCGTTAGCGGTGGAAGGGTTGAGTATAGCTATTTATTTTGTATATTGAGGTATAACAGTTGGACAATTTTGAATGGCTATTAAAAAATAAAGATGTGATGATGGTTGTCCGGCTTGTAGTTGCTGCCATTCTCGGTGGTATTGTTGGCATAGAGAGGGGTAGCGGCGATAGGCCGGCTGGCTTCCGTACCCATATTCTGGTATGCGTTGGCTCCGCTCTCTTTATGCTGGTTTCCATGTATGGCTTTGATGATGTGGCGCCGAATGTGGCGGTGCAGGAGTCGGATCTCGGTGCGCGCCGTGACTCTGCGCGTATTGCGGCGCAGGTAGTTAGCGGCATCGGCTTCCTTGGCGCAGGTACTATCCTGCATGAGGGGCTCACGATTCGCGGCCTGACTACAGCTGCAAGCCTGTGGATGGTGTCCGCAATTGGTCTGGCTGTTGGCAGTGGCATGTTCTTCTTAAGCTGCTGTGCTACGGCGATTACCATGGTGACATTGGTAACCTTCCATACGTGGGAGAAACGCTTTGCTGCTAATAGTCGCAGCGATAGACGTTTTGTACGCATCACAACAAGCAATCGCAACGGTGCGATTACGGATATAACTGGCTATCTGGCCTTAAATGGCGTGCAGGTGAAGTCCATTAACGTCAAGAAAAATAAGGATAAGGATAGTCTGGTCATTGATTTATACCTGAAGGTGGGTAAAACTACTGAGGGCGCGGATATTGTGCGCGGCCTGCAGAGTATCGAAGGAATTATCAGCGTAGAAAATGCTAAATATTGATTTTCTATAGTTGATAATTCTTTCATCGTGTATACAGAAAGGACTACATGATGCAAACGAAATATTGCATTGTGCCCGATGAGGAAAAGTTTTTTAACTTTTTGTCCACCCAGTCATTCTCTGAGAGTGAGCTGCTGCAGCTGCGGTTAATGCATATCACGCAGATTTGTGTTGATGAAACCACCAGACAGTGGGAGGTGCATTTTACCTGTGCTGCCCATCTGAAGCAGGGTATCATTCAGGCAGCGGCTATGAAACTGGCCGCTGCTTTTTCTTTGCAGCAGGTGGATATGCTGTGTGATGGCGATGGTAGTAAGTGCTCCTTGCCCCAGGGCCAGCTTCCACCTGAGGTGGAGATTAGGGAATGCACGGGTGAGCCGTTACCAGATGAGCTGCCTCTGCCGCCGGAGCCTGCTTCAGTGGAAATAGGGCAGACTGCTCCAAGTGAGCCGCTTTCCTGCGACGAGGTGCCGTTGCCACCGGAGCCCAGTGAGCAGGAGGCACCGGAGTATGATAAGGCCTATATGGAGGCTTATAATGCGCTCTATGGCGAGAAAAAGGATGATGGGCTTCTCTGGGGACGAACTATCAAAGGGCAAGTACGCAAAATAGATTCGCTATTTGAAGAAGAGGATAAGGTTGTCGTTGAGGGCAAATTTGTCAAGACCATGGATAAGGATGGCAATTTCCAAACCTTTGTGGAGCACGAGGTTAGGGGCTTGGGCGATATTATCTTAGGCTTTAATCTCTGTGATGAGACTAATGGTATTGCTATTAAAATGCGCTTTCGCAATAGCAAGGAGGACCAGGGGACGGCGCGTCGCGAGTGCAACGCCTTTAAAGACAAGCTGAAGGTGGGAGCAAAGCTGCGTTGTCAGGGTAAGGTGGCCAATGACCGCTTCCTACAGGATGAGCTGAGTATGATGGCCTCGGGTATCATGAAGCTGGAGAGCGATGAAAAGCCGCGCATGGATAATGCTGAGGTGAAGCGTGTCGAGCTGCATTGCCATACAAAGATGAGCAAGATGGATGGCCTTACCCCCATGGAGGATTTGGTAAAGCAGGCTATTAAGTGGGGACACAAGGCTTTGGCGATTACTGACCATGGCGTGGTGCAGGCTTTTCCCTTCTGCTTTGATGCTGCCGAGGGCAGCGATTTGAAGCTGATTTTTGGTATGGAGGGCTATTTGATTGCGGATCGCAATTTAAAGGGCGCAGACGTGGACCAAGAGCCCACGGATACCATGAAAAAGAGCCGTGTGGCTAAGATTCGCAGTCATCACATCATTCTTTTAGCGAAGAATGAAACTGGCCTGCGGAATTTATACAAGCTTGTTACAATTAGTCATTTGCGTCATTTTAATAAAAGGCCGCTTTTGCCCCGTGAGGTGATTAGTGAATATCGTGAGGGCCTCATTATTGGCTCGGCCTGTGAGGCGGGGGAGCTCTATCAAGCCGTGCGCGGCGGGGCGAGCGATGCGGAGCTGGAGGAGATTGCCAGCTTCTATGATTACCTAGAAATTCAGCCTACGGGCAATAATATGTTCCTTGTGCGTGAGGGCTATGCTACGGAGGATGATTTAAGAGAGGATAATCGCAGGATTTACGAGCTAGGACAGCGCCTGGGCAAGCTGGTCTGCGCGACCTGTGATGTGCATTTCCTCAATCCTGAGGATGCAAAGCTGCGCACAATTTTACAGGCTGCGCAAAATTATAAGGATGCAGATATTCAGCCGCCGCTTTATCTGCACACGACGGAGGAAATGCTGGAGGAATTCGCTTATTTGGGCAAGGAAGCAGCCTATGAGGTTGTGGTAACGAATACGAATAAAATTGCGGAGCTGGTGGAGCGCTTTAAGCCTGTGCCGGACCGCGATCAGCTTTATTCACCGTCGATTCCCGGTGCGGAGGATGCTGTGCGTGATTTATCCTATAGCATGGCTCATAAATGGTATGGGGATAAGCTGCCACAAATCGTTGAGGACCGCTTGAAAATGGAGCTGGATGCGATTATTGGCCATGGCTTCTCCGTACTGTATTACATTGCTCATAAGCTGGTTAAGCACTCGCTGGACCGCGGTTACCTCGTAGGCTCCCGTGGTAGCGTAGGCTCTTCCTTCGTAGCAACGATGCTGGAGATTACCGAGGTTAATGCGTTGAAGCCGCATTATCGCTGCCCGCATTGCCGTCATAGCGAGTTCTTCCTGAATAATGAGGTCGATTCAGGCTTTGATTTGCCGATGAAGGATTGCCCGGAGTGTGGCACTCCCATGCTGCGGGATGGTCATGATATACCCTTCGCCGTTTTCCTGGGCTTCCATGGCGACAAGGTGCCTGATATTGATTTGAACTTTTCCGGTGGTCATGATCCTGACGACGCAAGTCCGCATCCTATGAGTGACCAGGAGGTGGCGCACAAGTACACGGAGGAGCTCTTCGGACGCGACAATGTGTGCCGTGCGGGTACGATTGCCACAGTTGCAAATAAGACTGCTGTGGGCTATATTAAGAAATATTATGAGGAGAGAAATCTCCACGCTCATCCAGCGAAGATTGCAGAGCTGGTGGGTGGTTTGGCAGGCATTAAGCGTACTACGGGTCAGCACCCGGGTGGCATTATGGTTGTGCCACGCAATATGGATATTCATTATATCACGCCTATGAACAGGCCTGCAGATAAGCCAGACGAGCCTACTATCACGACACACTACGATTATCACAGCATTAATGATCGTCTCGTTAAGCTGGATATTCTGGGGCATGATGATCCCATGGTGCTAAAGATGCTGGAAAAATATATGCAGGAGGAGGTGGATCCCACCTTTGATCCGAAGAAT
This sequence comes from Phascolarctobacterium sp., assembly GCA_034117325.1. GTDB lineage: Bacteria > Bacillota > Negativicutes > Acidaminococcales > Acidaminococcaceae > Phascolarctobacterium_A. The sequence goes on from JAXEPX010000024.1 coordinate 5,152, forward strand.
ATCCCCGTAGGGGATGAGGAGACCATGCGTATTTTCCAGAATACTTCTTCTTTGGGTGTTACGCCGGAGCAGATTGGTAGTGAGGTGGGCACCTTTGGTATTCCTGAATGTGGTACGAACTTTGTTCGCCAGATGATTCACGATGTTCAACCGAAGAAATTCTCTGAGGTGGTGCGTGTATCCGGTTATTCCCATGGTACAGATGTTTGGTTAAATAATGCGCAGGATTTGATTAAGGAGGGTAAGCCCGTCGCGGAGACGATTTCGACGCGTGACGACATTATGACTCACTTGATTAGTAAGGGCGTGGAGCCAAGTTTGGCCTTCAAGACTATGGAGCATGTGCGTAAGGGCAAGGCAGCGAAGAAGGGCCTGGAGCCGAAGATGCTGGAGGCTATGAAGGCAGCGCAGATTCCTGATTGGTATATTCATTCCTGCGAGAAGGTTCAGTACCTGTTCCCGAAGGCGCATGCGGTAGCCTATGTTCTGATGGCTTATCGCATAGCTTATTGTAAGGTGCATTATCCGAAGGAGTTTTATGCGGCGTATTTTACGGTGCGTGCGACGGATTTTGACTATAATAATGTGTCTAAGGGTCAGACCTATGTGCAGAATTTTATTAAAAACGTTTATAATCAGGGCTTCAAGGCGAGCGTGCAGGATAAGTCCACTGTGACCTATTTGGAGCTGGCTAATGAAATGATGGCGCGTGGCCTGAAGTTTGAGAAGCCTGATTTGTACAAATCTCATGCGATTAAATTTAAAATTACGGAAAATGGTTTGCTACCGCCGTTAGGCTCGATTGGTGGTGTGGGCGAGATTGCGGCGAAGGCGATTTCTGCCTGCAGTGATCCCGAGAATCCCTTTATTTCCTGGGAGGATTTGAAGCAGCGAGCAGGTATTGGCCAAAATGTTATTGATAGCCTGGCTAATGCTGGCGTGCTGGCGGGCTTGCCGGAGAGCAATCAGATTTCATTATTTTAAAAGGAGTTAAACATGCAGAAATTAGTTTTAGCTTATAATTTTACGCCGGAGCGTATTCAGGCTCTGAAATTAGCCTGCATGCTGGTGAAGGTGCAGCTGAAGGTGGTGTCTCGCGAGCAGATGCTGCAGCCCTTGGGTTATTTGGCGGGTGTGCAGGGTGTGGAGCCCGTGGAGGAGCTGTACAATGGTACTGAAGCGCAGGAGGAGATGCTGATTTTCTCTTTGTTTAATCGTCCGGAGCTGGATCGGTTTTTGAGTGCGATTCGTAAGGGCAAGCTGAAGAGTGTGGCGTTGAAGGCGGCGCTGACGCCGACGAATAGTCTTTGGAATGCGATTACGCTGCAGGAGGAGATTGCGAAGGAGCATGCGTATATGACGGGGAAAGGGAACCCTAAACCGAAGCACGAGGTGTAAGTGAAAGGATACTATTCGCAAATTATATATCTCTTCAGTCAGCTGAGATTTTTTACGCTCATTTCGTTGGGAACAATTACGAAGCTTCGGGGTTCAATTTGTTCGTAGAAATATTTGTGATATTAAACCACTCGCTTCTATTGTTCCAACAACTTATTCGCTAAAATCTCAATTCCTTCCGAGATATTATAATTTGCTCAATTTACTTAAGTCTACTTTTCAAAAGAAAAGTATTAGGAAGGGCGTCCCATTAGGGGAAATTTGCATAAATTTTATTCATATGTTATAATCAATTCATAAAAACTATTCATAAGTGAGGTATAATAATGGCTAAAGATAGTTCCTTTGACGTAGTATCCCAGGTAGACATGCAGGAGATGGACAATGCTGTCAATCAAGTAAAAAAAGAGATTTCCCAACGCTATGATTTCCGTGGTAGCTCTGCTTCTATTGAACTCGGTGAAAAAGAGGTAAAGGTTGCTGCTGAGGACGAGTATAAGCTGGGCGCTATTCTGGATATGCTGCGCCAAAAAATGGCTAAGCGTGGTATTCCTCTGCGCTGCCTGGTGCCGGGCAAGATTGAGCCTGCTGCTAAGGGCACTGTGCGTCAACAGCTGGAAATCCAACAGGGTATCTCCAAGGAAAACGGCAAGAAGATTCAAGCTGCTATTAAGGCTACTAAGCTGAAGGTTAATGCTCAGCTGCAGGATGATCAGGTGCGTGTGTCCGGTGCTAAAAAGGATGATCTGCAGGCTGTTATCCAAATGCTGAAGGCTGGCGATTTCGGCGTAGACCTTCAATTTATCAATATGCGCTAATATTTAATAGCAGAGTAGACGGGGTTAGGACAAAAAAGTACAAAAAATCTAGAAAAAACTAGAAAAAATGCAAAAAAGTACTTGCCAAATGCTTTGAAACCTGCTATAATCTTACTTGTTCTGATGAACGAGTTACACTCCGGGATGGTGTAATGGTAGCACAAGTGACTCTGGATCATTCGGTCTGGGTTCGAGTCCTAGTCCCGGAGCCAGATGGCGCTATGGTCAAGCGGCTAAGACGTCGCCCTCTCAAGGCGAAATCAAGGGTTCGATTCCCTTTAGCGCTACCACGAAAGGCAAAACGCTGAGATTCAACTGAATTTCAGCGTTTTTATTATTTACAATTACTTTGACATCCAAGGAGTCAAAAAACTTCTTCAGGAAAGCGTCAGAAACCCCTACTTCAGTAATGAATGAATCAATAAAAGCTTCCAGAATATCTTTGTTGATAGGAGTATAGTCGTTCTTGTTCAAATCAATCAGTTCTGTCTCCATCATATCTAAAGTTTTCTTAGCTTGTTTATAAGCGCTTAAAACCATATCATCTGTTCCATCATACAAGGCAAGAAGGTTCTTAGCCTTGTTTTTTTGTACCCCGATTTTTTTACGCAGTTCATCTGCACGCACTTTTTCCTCTCTATTCTCAGCCTGATTTAAAAACTCCGTAATAATAGACTGCTTGTGAGCCTTTATGTAGTCAACAATAGCAAGATAAACAACATATTCTATTTTGTCTTTGCGCACCATAGAAACGTCACAATTACCATGTTTATTTTTTTGGTTGCTACAAGCATAATAAATGTATTTATTTCCTCTTGCTCCAATTCTAGTTCCAGACATAGCTGCTCCACACTCGCAGAAAATACGGCCACTAAGCGCATATATTTCTTTCGCATTTGTTGCGCCATTACGACGTCTAGCCATAATCTTTTCTACAGTCAAAAAATCCTTTTTTTCTATAATCGCAGGAAGAGCACCTTCAATTTCCATATAGTTATCAGCCTTCTTTCTACTATTATGCTTTGAACTCTTGCCAAGTTCCAAGACACCTATATATTTTCGGTTACATAGTATCTCATGTATAGCACCTTTACTATAATCTCCACCACGCTTGGTTTTATAGCCATTTGCTTTTAACCAATCAACTATTTTTCCATAGCCTACACCTTCAATCTTCATAGAAAAGATTTTTTTGACAGCTATAGCCTCATATTCATTAATAACATACGTTCCATTAGGAGCTACGTCGTACCCCAAAGGAGCAACTCCTCCATTATGCTTTTTCTGTAACAAATTCTCTTTTTTGCCACGTTTTACCTTAATAGATAAATCACGGGAATAAAAGGCTGCTACAGCCACTTTAACGCCCTCTGTAAGCTTGCCGTTAGCTGTCGATACATCTATACCCTCTGCACTGTATTCGTAGCGTACACCTAATTCCAGAAGCTTATTCACACTTGCATAATAGTCCATCTCATTACGAGCTGTACGGTCAATCTGATAAAAGACTATAACATCAAATATACCACGTGATGCATCTGCAATCATCCGATTGAATTGTTCACGTCCTGCTACAGTTGTGCCACTTTTAGCTTCGTCGTAATAGTAGTGCACAATATCATAGCCCCTTCTTCTGCAATACTCTTCGCTGCAATGAAA
>JAXEPX010000025.1:0-2686 GCA_034117325.1 Phascolarctobacterium sp.
GACGGCGGGGAGGAATAAGTATGAGCCAGTTATATGATGTAATTATTGTCGGCGGCGGCCCTGCTGGTCTTTCTGCTGCTTATAGCGCATGGGAAAATGGCGCTAAAAAGATTATTGTTATTGAGCGTGACCGTGAATTAGGTGGTATTCTGCAACAATGCATTCATAATGGCTTTGGTCTGCACCACTTCAAAGAGGAGCTGACTGGTCCTGGCTATGCTCATAAATGCATTGAACTGGTTAAGGATAAACCTGAAATTGAGACTTTGGTTGATACCATGGTACTCGATGTACAAAGCAATAAAACTGTTATCGCAGTTAACCCTGAAAAGGGTCTGATGAAGATCGAGGGCAAAACTGTTATTCTGACCATGGGCTGCCGTGAGCGTACTCGCGGTGCTATCCGTATTCCTGGTGAGCGTCCTGCAGGTGTTTTCACTGCAGGTGCTGCACAGCGCATGGTAAACATGGAAGGCTATCTGCCCGGTCATAAAATTGTTATTCTGGGTAGCGGCGACATCGGTCTAATCATGGCCCGTCGTATGAGCCTGGAAGGCTGCAAGGTTCAAGCTTGCTTGGAAATCTGCCCCTTCTCCAATGGTCTGACTCGTAACATTGTACAATGCTTGAATGACTACGATATTCCTTTGTATCTCTCCCATACCATCGTTGCTATTCATGGTGAAAAACGCGTTACTGGTATCACTGTAGCTAAGGTTGACGAGCGTATGACTCCGATTCCTGGCACTGAATTTGATATCGAATGCGATACTGTATTGCTGTCCGTTGGTCTGATTCCTGAAAATGAATTAAGCCGTGGTTTGGATCTCGTTATGAATCCGCTGACCAATGGTCCTGTAGTTGACCAGCATCGTGAAACCAGCCTGGATGGCTTCTTTGCTGCAGGCAACGTAGTTCATGTACATGACCTCGTTGACTTCGTATCCGAGGAAGCAGAAATTGCTGGTAAATATGCTGCTCTGAAGGCTCAAGGCAAAATGTCCAGCGACAATCGCACCGTGAAAGTTAGCGCTATTGATGGCGTACGCACTTGTGTACCGCAGCAAATCACTCTACCGGCAGAAATTCCTGCTGACGAGAAGATTAAACTCTTCATGCGTGTAGCTGCTCCTCATCGTAAAGTTAAGCTCGTGGTTAAGAGTGGCGAAAATGTTCTCTTGAACCGTCCTCTGCCTGTTGCTAAACCTAGTGAGATGATTGCTGTAGAAATTCCGGCTGCAAAATTTGGCCTGATCGACGAAGAAATTAGCGTTGGTCTGGTACTGTAAGAAGGAGGGTATAAAATGGCTGTTGAAACACGTGTTATGAACTGCATTATGTGCCCTATGGGCTGCGAATTGACCGTTACCATTGAGGACGGTAATGTTACTAATGTTACTGGTAATACCTGTCCCCGTGGTCCTATCTATGCTAAAAATGAAGTAACTGCTCCCAAACGCATGCTTACTACTACTGTAGCTATTGAGGGTGGAGCACTTCCCCTACTCCCTGTAGTATCTGCGGACGTGCTGCCGAAGGAACGCATTCTCGACTGCGCTTGCTTCCTGCGTGGCGTTAAGGTGCAAGCTCCGGTTAAAACCGGTGATGTCATTGTGGAAAACATTCTTGGCTTGGGTGTAAATATTATCGCAAGCCGTGATATGGATCTGCATGAACAATAATAACTAAAAACTAAAGCCTCTCTGCTAAATTTTAGCGGAGAGGCTTTATTATATCTGCTTAGGTATTATTAGCTATTACAGCGCCAATTACAGCACCAACTACAAGACCACCAATTAATTTATCATTACCATTATATTTTTTATGACTCTTATGCTTGTTATTAGAGCGATTATTCCTACGATGCTCTTGCTTAGGTGGTTGAGGCCTAGGTTGTGGCCTTGAAACATGTTCTGCTTGATGCTTATCGGATTTAATAGAGTGTTTATGAGGAGCTTTATGAGATTGATCCTTGCTGTCGTGTCTCTGTTCTTGTCTAACAGGAGGAGGATTATGACTAGCAGCAGAAGCTGTACTCATTAAAGGTGTTGCTAAAAACATAGTGGCTAAAGCAATAGCAAAAATTTTCTTAGAGTATTTTAACATGTAAATCCCTTCTTTCTATAGAATATCTGATAAAGAAATGTGGATAATTATCTTTGTTGAGTATATTATAATGAAAAGATATGGCAAAAGTATGTCAATATCAGAAAAAATGACTAGTTAGTCAGAAAAAAAGAGGAATATTTAAGAGAAAAAGATGCGAAAATTGGGCAAAGAAAAGTGAAAATGAGTAGAAAAAAGAGGAATTTAAGAACGCTAAAAAGGAAATTATGGATAGGAAATGTAGAAATATAAGAAAAAAATTAAGGGCGTTAAGGGCGATAAATAATACAATCTTTTTAACAACGCATCCAATTGTATCGCTAAAAAGTGTTAAAAAGTTTATAAAAAAGTGTTGACATTGGTTTACTAAAGTGGTATTATATACAGGTCGCCGGGATACAGCAACGAAAACTAAGACACAGAAACGAACGGAAAGACGAAGTTTGAACCTTTAAAACTGAACATTGAACCTATTAAAAAGCGAATGTGCGGGTCGAGCGTTCTTTGAACGCGAGACCAAGTCAAATTAATTTCTTTTAATAATAAGAGCCAAATCGGTTCTTCAAAAAATAAAGTTTTT
>JAXEPX010000026.1:0-17020 GCA_034117325.1 Phascolarctobacterium sp.
GCACTCAAGCCTTCACCCATACCTTGGCCATTAACAATGCTGCCAACCAAATCAATCAAGCCATCCACTTGAATATGGCTTCTGCCTGCTATGCCATTCATAGTCTTAATGCCTACACCAGAACCAGAGTTTTTCGCTTCACTTCGAATGACAACCGGGCTACCATCCGCATTGTGGATGTAGATTTCACCACCGCCATTAGCAAAGAGAGCTGCCGTTTGACCACCACCATTAGTAGTAATACTGATAGTACCAGGATCATTAATTTCTACAATACCCTTGTTAATAGCAGTAATACCAGTACAATGGGATGTGCTAACATCAATAATATTCAAATCTTTATTATTAATATTCAGCACAGTCTTATTACCTTCTCCTACAGAAGAAACGGCAGAGCTTACTTTCCCCACCCACGGACCGCCTACTATCATGTGATCTTCAACAGTAATAGAGGTTAAATCTTTGGTAAAGTTATATTCGCCTGTATTAACATCTAATATGCCATTTGTTACATATGTTAGATCCTTCTCAACATTGCCAGTAATGGCTTCATTATAGATGCTATTTTGTGTTTGTTCTGCATAGGCCGTACTGAATAAGCCACAGGTTAAAGCAAGTGCTACACCATAAGCAATCTTTTTGGATTTAATCCAGGATTTTTTTCTTCTCATAACATTAAACTCCTTTACAATACATACAACAACTTATAAATAATTACCCGTCACCCTAGCCCTCCTTTTCTCTAGAATATTTATAAATAATGGGCACAAAGCTTCTATTTTCCCTATTAACTTTGCGCCCATCGTTTAATGAACCTTAAAGCGATACCTCAGAAATACCATGGTAAGCTTATTTCCCGCACGGACTTAGAAGCTCCAGCGTAGGCCTGCATCTAGACGCCATTTTTCACTTACTTCTCCACCAAAGCTTTGTTGATAGCTAGCATAGAACAAGCTATTATCACTAAGCTTCATCGTGCCGCCGAGCTGCAATTCACACCAGGTATCACCAAAGTCAATGGAAGTTTTACCCTCCGGTTCACCCTCAGCTCTAAAGGTAGTGCTATAGTCACCGCTAAACTCATGGGCCAGAGACAGCTTTGCATAATAGCTTCCCTGCTCCAGCTTCTGACCAACACGCAGTCCTAATCTGCCTACAACGGAGGTGAAGGCATCCTGTTCTACCTGCATAGCTTTTTTCATGCCCTGCGCATCCAGGAAATCACTCATTGCACTGTATTGACTATCCTCCACTCTACCCATTGTCAATTCAAGACTAGGATTCAGGAAGACACCCTTCTTGTTTTCAATATATTTACCATATTCAGCACTAAGGGAAGTACCCCAAGCACTATAGTCACCATCAAGTCTATGGCCCATATCATTATAGACAGTGTATTCATTATCGAGCTTGCTACGCTTAACAATTAAATCTACATACTGTCCATCAGCATGCTTCCAAGTACCATAGAGCCCCAAGCTTACCACGGATTGGTCTCCATGACCTCTAGTATAGGTACTATTGCCATCGTTATAGGAAACAGCAGCACCTACAGTCCAGCCATTCTCGAGCTCCACATCATAGCCTAATTGATATGCCTTATAGCTGGTACTGAAGGTGGATTTTTGGGAATCCATCTCATATTTACCACCATAATACTTAGCCCACACACCATGTTCTCCCTCGGCTAAGCGCAAATCACCCATGCGCTTAACCAGATCATTAGCCTCAGCTCGCCAAATCATACTAGTAGAAGCCATAGCTGCCTTAGCACCACGCATCATAGCTGTTTCACTATCACCGTAGATAACCTCTGGTGTATTTTTTATTTCTAGGCTAGTAGCGTCCAGTTGTCCCTGTCCATTAGCATTGAAATTTATCAGTGCGTTAGCGCGCGTCATACTATTTACAGTCAAGCCTTCAGCCAATTGAACATCAGCACTTAGGTTGTCTGCATGCTCGGGAGCATCTTCAAAGCAAAGCTTATTAGCAAGATTGTCAAGCAACTTGGCAATTTTTTCTTTATCCGACAGGCTATCAATACCATTTCTATCAGTAATCAAAGTGATTTTGCTTCCAGCCTCTGCTTTACCAATGCTAAAATCACCACCATTGATGGAAAATTCTGTTGTGTTATCAGCTAGCGCAGAAACCTTGTGAGAATAAATAACCTTAGTGTTACCAGCGTAGTAATCAATGTGTACGTCTCCAGCCTCTTCATCATCCATAGCAACAATGCCATTGGAGCCTTTGAAATTATGAATCGTACTATTACCCTTGTTGCGCCAAGTAGCATTATCCAAGGTCAAATTAATATTAGAGCCATTAGCGGCGCCTTCCCATTTTGCATTATTAGCTAAATAGAGATCGATAGTGCCATCAATAGACTTAACATCGCCTGTCAAGGAAGAAGCATTTGTATTCATATGGATGCGGATTTCACTATTATTCAAAGCTGCTAAATCACCAGTAATATCCACATCATTTTGTTGTTCACCATTAATTACAATTAAGCCATTGTTTTCACTTAACAAATTACCGTTGATGGATCCGCCACCGAGATAGATTTCACTGTTGTCTGCATGTACAGCATTGGGGGTAATTCTGGCAGTCATTGTATCCGCATGAAGATCAACTAAGCCCTTGACAGTAATCTTAGAGCCATTTTCAGCCACTATATTGCCATGAGTCGAGAGAATTCCTTGGTTATTTATGGTTATCTGACCACCATTTACTGCCTGCAAAGCATGTTCCTTAGCTGTTAGCTCTAAATTATTCACATCGTTAATGCTAATGGAGCTAGAATCTGCATAAACAGCCGTTATTTGAGAGTTAAGCTGAAGATTCTTGCTATTAAGCTGCAGTTGGATATCCTTCGTACCACCAACCGTATTAATATCAGTCGTAATACTGGTTAAATCCTTCGTAAATTTATAAATGCCATTGTCCTCAGTCAGGACACCTGCTTTTCTGTATTCCTTATCTGTTGCATAGTCACCAGTAATGGCTGTAATAAATTCTGTTCTATCCTGCTCAGTAGGATAGGTGGGGCCGGGCGTTACAGTTGCAGTATCCAGACTACCCTGTCCCTTCTCACCACTGAAGACAATATTACCTGTCTGCTTAGCCGCAGATGCACTGGTCAAGCCTTCGGCAATCTTCACAACACCATTCAGGTTCCCCTCGCTATAGGTAGTGTAGTACAGCTTATTAGCCAGAGCATTCAAGGCTGCATTTATGCTGTCCTCATCCGTAGTATCCACTCCTGTGTTATTGGTCAACAAGGTAATACTAGAGCCTGCTGCTGCCTTATTAATTGTGAAGTCACCACCGTTCATAGTGAAGCTGGTGCCGCTGCCACTATGGCTGTAAATCAGGGTTGCATCACCGCTATAGCTGCCTATAGTCACATTGCCTGCTCCTGTTGCCGTCATGTCAACTACGGCCTTGTTGCCGCTGAAGCTGCTCACGCTGCTCAGCCCGGTGTTCTTCCACAGGCTCTCATTCATGCTCAGAGCCACATCATTACCATAGCCAGTCCAGGTGGATGCATTAGCTAGGCTTACGCTGCCGCCTGCACTATTTCCGGTCCAGGTTGAAGCATTATCCAAAGTAACAGTACCGCTGGTAAGATCTCCATTCCAAGTAGAGCTGTTATCTAAGCTTACACTGCCGCCAGCTGCGCTACCTGTCCAGCTGGATGCGTCCAGCTGCAGATTCAATGCGCCTAAAGTACTGCTGCCAGTCCAGCTAGAGCCATCACTCAGACTCAGCTTGCCTTCTCCTGCTCCCTTCAAAGTAGAAGCACTCAGCTCAATACCACTGCTTCCGTCAGTCTCAGCACCATCCTCGATTACAGCATTCTTCAAGCTAATGCTTGCTGCATTCTTAGCGCTTACCTTACCAGTAACCTTGCTAGCACCGTCTACAGTAATAGCGCCATTTTCGGCTACTAAATTGCCGTTAGCTGTAAAGAGTCCGCTGTTATGGATATTTACATTTGCTCCGCTTACCTTTACTGCATCCGTACCGGTAATGGTCAGTTCCTTCACTGCATTGAAGTCCACATTACCGCTTACATCCACGCCATTACCTGTGCTAGAGCTTACGTTTAGGCTATTGCCGTTCAGCTCCAGCTTCAGCGCCTTAGCGGAGCCTATTGCTGTGCCGTCCGTAGTAATACTGCTATTTTCTTTAATGAATTTATACGTTGCATTGTCCTCAGTCAGGACACCGCCCTCTACATACTCTGTATCTGAGTTATAGTCACCAGTAATGCTAGTAGTAAAGAGCTCCTTGTTTTGCTCTTGGGGTTTTTCTGGGGGTTTTTCGGGCTCCGTTCCTGTTACATTTAAGCTGCCCTGTCCACTAGAAGCGTTATATTTAATAGTACCGGTATATTTAGCTACAGCCGCTGCTGTCAATCCTTCAGCAATCTCTACATAGCCATCAAGATTAGCCACACCGTTGATTGCTTCACCATAATACAACTTCTGTGCCAAAGCATTTAGTACTGCATCTAAAGATTTAGTCTCGCTTAAATCCAAACCACTGCTATCCGTACGCAGAGTAATTGTAGAATCAGTATCTGCCTTAGCAATATGAATATCACCACCATAAATCTGCGTAGGTTCTGAGATATTATGCTCATAAAGGGCTATCACATTGCCGCTATACTGATCAATATCTAAATTCTTACTATTTTTAGTCTGATAAATCACACCCTCAGAGCCGCTCTTTCCGCCAGTAAGCTTAGTAACATGGCTAACACCATTGCTGCCCAAATCTTCATTATCTAAATAATAGCGTTCATTATTTTGCTCATTTTTCCAGGTTGCTCCATTACCAAGCCAAAGATTAACAATACCACCATTATCAATAATGCCATTAAGATAGGAAGCACCTGTATTCAAAGCTAAATTGATGGTACCAGTATTTAACGCAAATACATCCCCATCCAGCTGCACATCATTGGTCCCTACAGTCAAGCCATCCGCACCTGTATTGACATTAATATTTCCCTGATATGCACCTAGAGCATAATAGCTATATTCCATTCCTTTAGGAACGGTTATATGCCCTCCGCCAATGGCAACCTTGCTCCCTACAGCATTAGTCGTAATGCCATTACCGTAAACATCAAAATCCACTAAGCCATTTACAGTAACCTCGCTATTTTTAACTTGAGTTAAAATACCTGCATTATTAAATCTTGAGAAAACATTTTCTGCATTAAGAGGTATACCCCAAGTAGCATTATCCACGCCCTTAATAGCCACATTACCATTAATCACAATACTGTTTTTGACATTGGAAGCATAGCTTGCCTCACCCCAGCGGTCAGTTTTTTGCACTGCAATGCCATTACCACCATAGCCGCCAGTCATATTAATATTTACATCACCATTAATAGTGATGCTGCTAGCTTTATTCAAGCCACCATCATTCATAATTGCATTGGTTAAGGTATTGCCGCCTTCTAGGCCGGAAGTAATAATATTTAACTTACCTGCATTAATAGTTACATCAAGGCCATTGCCGGCATAAACGCCAACAGGCGTTGCAATAAGATTTTTTACCTGTAGCTGCAGCTCATTATCTCCGGAATCTATGGTAAGGTTGTTGCCATCATGAGCATAAATGGCAGCTAAAATATTATTAGTAAGATCGCCCTCACGTGCTAAGCTTAGATTAATACAGATATCCTTATCAAAGCCATATTGCGCATAGTCACTAGTAACAGCTTTATAGACCTCGTCCTTCTGGGTACCTGTAATACTGTACAGGTAATCCCCCTTTTTATTGGTGGCATTGGCGTTGATAATAGTTGCCGTTGTCTGGGATGGAGTTGTCAGTCCTTCCTCTTGATTACTAATTAACAAAGCTCTCTCACCATAGGTTTCGTCAGGCTTCAAAAGATTTACTGAATTCCACATATAGAGCTGCTTATCCGTAGAAAACTCGTTTGTTTTCCACCAATGAGTTGGCTCAGTGTCACCATCCTCATAGACAGCAAGACTATCGCCGATTTCCATCCAGACGCGCTTAGTATAATATTCTGCGTTTAGCTTATTAAACCAGCCACTAGCTGCTCCATCCTCACCGCCTTGAACATTTTCATCCCAAATAACCTCCCAATCTACAGGATTTTCTGATAATAGGTTAGCAACAGTGGTTTTATAAGCCATCATATAAGAGCCACCGCCACTACCATTCAGGTTATAGGTCATAACATATGCAGTGCCATTAGGTAATACCTTTAAATCTCTAAAATCCAAACCCTTTGCTTTAACCTTATCCGGCACCACTACCTTATGAGAGTCACTCTCTAGCGTAGAGCCATTAATAAAGTTAACAGTAATACAGGTATCATTCACATTACCTTCATCCAAACCATAATGCTGATAGCCACCAATAGCAGCTGTCATAATCATATTATTATAAATATTCATGCGCACAGCATCAGTATTCTTTCCTACACGGGAATGATTAACATAGGACAAGGAACCATCATCCCCGATTTTATATTGAATTAAATAGCCTTCATCATAAGGATCATAGCCACCCTCCGGGTTAATACTTACACAAGCATAAAGATAGCCATCCTTGCATAGCAACCCTTCGCCATGAGCCACAGGATTTTTCGCCAACTCTTCAGAGGTGCCTTCTGTAAGCACAGTATAATCGCCACCACAATAGTTGATGATATCCTGTAACAGATTAACCTTTTTGGAAGTATCCTCAATAAGAGAATCGCCTACAGTACAAACAGCTATATTACCCAAATCGTAGCCTGTCATAAACACATAGTCTCCATAAGAAGCTGCTGCGTGAGTATTAGCCACAGAATCCACAATACCGCTAGGAGAGCCCTCTAAGCTCCAGGATCCATTACTATCTAAAAGATACTGATTTTTTAAATTAGTCGTACTGTAGGTATATTGCCTTAGAACAAACATACTCTTTCCCTTATAAAGAATCGGGAAGCATGCTGGATCACGATTTAAATCTGTAATAATACCCGCAGTAGGAGTATCATCCACCTTGGTAGTAACAAAGGACCCAGTTACAGATCCCATTTGACTGTTGCCATAGTCAGATGGAATACCCACAAGCAAATTACCTGCCAATACAGGGCTAGCCCATAAACATTCACTTAATATAGTTGCTAAGATAGCCGCTTTTTTACTTTTTTTCAAAGCCTTCATCTAAGTCCCTCCTAAAAGTCGAACTTTGCAGTAACATAATAGGTTCTTCCTTGAATAGGAAATTCTGGATTAATATAGCCCGTTCCATAGCCCGCAATTCGAGCCTTGATTTTCATTTCCGGACCTTTATTGAAGATATCATTTACACCAAAAACAAATTGACAATTCTTTTTAGGCTTAAGCTTAATGCCGGCATTATAAACCAGTAAATTATCCACTGGCTTGCCAGATAAATAAGCCTCCTCACTATTAGCTGAGCTCTTAGAGTCATTCGTGAAATATTCATCTGTATAATGCGCCTCTAGGAAGGATTCAAACTGATCAGTAGGATGATAGGTCAAGCGTATATTGCCCTCCCACTCAGGCTGATAAGTAGCCCAAATACCGTAATAGGGCTGCCCAGCAATGCTATTCATACGATCAAGCTTCGTCTTCAGATATGTTGCAGATACATCTAAATCAAACTTTGCCCATTTCAAGGAGCTCTGCAGCTCCACACCTTTAGCAGTGCCTCGATTATCATTAAAATAGCACCAGTAATCCTTACCTGCCCGCACTAATTGCAGCATATACTCTGAATCACGCCAATAATAGGTCAAGGTAGTAGAATTGCTTGCGCCTAAGAAATTACTCTTGAAAATAGCACTAATATCGAACTGTTTACCTTCCTCAGGACGCGGGAATAGAGAATTACCACCATTTTTATTAGCTGGCGCAGGCAAAATACCAGCACCATCACCAGCTATTTCTGTCATATTTAACAAGCGATAATATGTACCGCCGGTCATACGCATAGCGAAGTCTTCACTAAATTCCTTTTTCAGTGCTAATTGCCAGGTAGTCTTACTATCTAGCTGACTTTGCTGTGGCTGTAGCCAATTAAAGGTACCCTGGTCAAAACGCTTGCCATTACTATAACCTGTAATTTTTGACTGGTTATAGCGCAGAGCAGGCGTCAAAACCCACGTAGCTTTATCATCTAAGGTAATAGAATTTTGGATCTGCAGATTAAGAATATCCTGATCATATTGGTCGCGCATTTGTGCCAAAATACTATTAGCATCATCACCCTGCAGCACCTTATCCATATTGGAGCCTTCGATTTTTAATCTTTCTTTGGAATAGTTCATTTGGAAATCCAACATGCTCTTTTCCGAAAGCTTATAACTACCATCTATCTGGATATTCCCCTTATTAGAGTTGTAATTACTCCATTCACGCAGGGGAGTATGAGCTAAATCCCAGTCCTGTGCTGGATTGGAGTTAGGAAGAATGCGCTCTGCGTTATATTTTTTATCCTGCTTTTGGTAATCCACCATCCAGCCCCATTCCAGCTTGCAGCTTTGGTGCCGATTTTGGGTCATCAGAGTATAGGTTTCCTGATCCTGACGTCTGCTATCGTAATAAAATACATCATACAAATCCACATTATTGCTTTCTGGTGCCATGGTATAACCACCGCCACCCCACAGGCTATCCGGTAAATGGCGATCAATTTTCTTATAGGTTCCCTTAATAACCCAATCCTCATTCTGCCATTTAATAATGGCATCCGTATTATTGTAATCGTTATATTTTCTATAGCGTGTAGCCGACTTGGACTCTGCCAAGCGTTTTTGCCATTCTGCTATCTGTTTTTTCAGATTACTTACAGTATCACTTTTATCAGGATCTGCCTGGTTCTGCCACTTGTCTATATTACTTTGATAGGTATTATCAGCATACTCCTTTAATATTTGGGACTTAATATTATCCGTTATTATACCCTCGCCTAGAGCGCTGCCCTTCCAGTCCGTCTCTGCAGCAATAGCCCAACTATTCCTACCAGATTCCGAATACCCTAAATCCAGATACTGCTCCTTAATGCCCATATCTACTAATTGCTGTAAGACAGGCTGAATAGTTGTTACGCTCTTTTCGACGTAATTATATCTATTAGCAGAAATATCATTTGCCAGGCCAGAGCTGCCACTATCCTTTACATACGCAACCCAAGCATCATTATTACTTTTATAGTAATCTATTTGCTCCTGATTAAAATCGACAAGTCCGCTACTACTAATTACATCTATATTGTTATTATTAAAATTAGAAATCTGCGCTTCCCGAGAACTTATTTGTTCCTCACATCGGGGTACATATCTTTGGCTAGCATAATTTTCGTACTTAAAATCACCATCACTTGATTCGTGATTCAAGGCCAGCATCAAGCTACCACTACCAGCTGGAGCTACAACCTCCAAGGAGCCTTTTTTCCCGCCATAGGAGCTCTTACCTAATTCCACAGACACATTGGACTGCGTAGGCTTTTTCGTCACAACATTGATAACGCCGCCAATAAAGGTACCACCAAAGCGACTGGGAATATAACCTCTATAAATCTCAATTCTTTCTACGTTTTTTACAGGAATAGTAGAAATATCTACAGCAGCATCGCCGCCTAAATTAGCTAAAACACCATCAATAAACACACCTACCTGTGCAGCCGTAGAGCCACGTACTGTAACAGTGGTATACTGACCCTTGCCATTGACCTCACGTACATGCACACCAGGAACAGTCAACAGCATGTCAGCCAAAGTTTTTTGCTCACCTTTAAAATCATCAGGACGCACTACCGTCACTGTACCAGGCGAGAGCTTTGCTTCCCAATCAGGCCTTCTAGCCTCAACTGTAATTGTTTCCAGCTCAAATTCCCCCAAATTATCATCAGCCTCTGCAGCATATACAGGAAGTGAAGCTATATTTAAATACAGCGAAAGGATACTCAAAGCTATTAGCTTTTCTCGCATTCCTTGCCGTTTAAGCACTCTTCTCATCCCCAACATACTTAACATCTCCTCTCTTTTTACTAAACACTTTATACCTTGGTATTATTTATCGACCTGTCCCTGACCAGCTTCTGTCTATGAAACAGCTCCAGCTCTTACTCTGTTTTTTCCTCCTGAACTTTACGTAATTCAACTATTTCCTCAAATACCTGAAGAGCTATTTCCCGAGGAACAAGTACCTCTTTTGTAGAAATCGCCTGATACTCCTTATAAAGCTTTTCTAATTCAGATAACCTTAACATAAATTCCTCCTTGTTTTTACCGCCATACTTGTTTTTATTACAATTCATTGCCTTTTAATTAATAAATGCTTTTTATTTCAGAAAGAAACATGCATAAATTATTGTCCTACATCAGATATGTGTTAATATCAGTACTGTGTATATTTTAATTAGTACTTAGTATCACTTATATTCTCCACCATTATAGCACACATGACCCCCCCCGCAAGACACTCAACTTAAAAAAAATAGCTCTACGTTCATCACTGCGCGAATGTTCGTAGAGTCATAAAAAAATCCACTATCCCAGCTCATGCTAGAATAGTGGATTATAACTATATTGTGTAAAATTTACTATTTCCCAACGGTGAATAAAGGCATTCTTCTAAATCAGGTCCTAGTCTAGACTATAATGATGCACTCGCCTCTTATTTGCTTGCGGGCATCTTAACCTTTGCTTCCTCCGCCAGCTTCTCCCCAAACTCAGGGCTGAAGTCGAAGGTTGCAAAATAATCCGCCGGAGTCTCAGCACGACGAATCATCTTCGCACTGCCATCCTCCTGCAGCAGAATCTCGGCACTGCGCAGCTTGCCATTATAGTTATAGCCCATGGAATAACCATGTGCGCCAGCGTCATGAATGAAAATCAAATCTCCCAGCTCAATCTCAGGCAGCATGCGGTCCACAGCAAACTTATCACTGTTCTCGCACAGACCACCGGTTACATCATACTTATGGTCGCAGGGAGCATCCTCCTTGCCCATAACAGTAATATGATGATATGCGCCATAAATAGCAGGACGCATCAGGTTAGCAGCGCAAGCGTCGCAGCCGATGTACTCCTTATAGGTATGCTTCTCGTGAATAGCAGTGGTAACCAGACCGCCATTCGGAGCCAGCATAAAGCGGCCCAGCTCGGTGAAGATCTTCACATCGCCCATGCCTGCAGGCACCAGAATCTCTTCATAAACCTTGCGTACGCCTTCGCCGATTACCAGCAGGTCATTATCCTGTTGCTCCGGACGATAAGCAACGCCGATACCACCGGACAGGTTGATGAACTCGATATGCGCACCAGTCTTCTCCTTCAGCTCTACAGCAACCTTGAAGAGGATGCGTGCCAGCTCAGGATAGTAATCATTGGTAACAGTATTGGAAGCCAGGAAAGCGTGCATGCCAAAGTGCTTTACGCCCTTAGCCAGCAGGCGTTTGTAAGCCTCGATAATTTGCTCATGGGTCATGCCATATTTAGCATCGCCAGGGTTATCCATAATATTATTAGCGATAGCAAAATGTCCACCCGGATTGTAACGGCAGCTAACAGTCTCGGGGATATCAGCTACCTTCTCCAGGAAATCGATATGGGTAATATCGTCTAGGTTAATGGTAACATTCAGCTTGCGTGCCAGCTGGAAGTCCTCAGCCGGGGTAGCATTGGAGGAGAACATAATCTCGCTCTCCTTGAAGCCTACAGCGTCGCTCATCAGAAGCTCGGTGTAGGAGGAGCAGTCAGCGCCACAGCCTTCCTCGCGCAGGATTTGCAGCAGGTAGGGGTTCGGAGTAGCCTTTACTGCGAAATATTCCTTAAAGCCCTTATTCCAGGAGAAAGCCTTGTACAGCAGGCGTGCGGTACGGCGAATGCCAGCCTCATCATAGAGGTGGAAGGGGGTGGGATATTGGGCAACGATTTTTTCTAATTGTGCTTTAGTTACGAACGGTACTTTTTTAGACATCTTGTATATCACCTTTCCATCAATTTAATCAGTTCAATCTCGTTTTTCAATGCTTCTTTAAATAAATCTACAAGATTGCGTTTACAGGAATATAAACAGCTGGAATCCTCTGCATCCTCCAGGTCGCCGGTCAAAACCGTTCTGGAGTCCGCAATCAGGCGAATTTGCTCATTTTGCTTCGTCGTGCCGTAGCAAATAGCCCCCGCCAGCTGAACGGACTTATCACTAATAATAACAACCTTTAAGCCTCGTGCCACAGCCTCGCTCAGCTCGCTGCGCAAAAGCTCCAGCACCCTGAGATTGCAGGACACATAAATGCGCTCCCGCGCCTGTCGCACGGTGTTACGCAACTTGTTGATAATCTCCTGCTTGCCGCGAATGGTAATATAGCCCTCGGCGTCACTCGCTAAGGAAGGCAGCTGCTGCAAAATATCCTGCTTAATCGTCTCCAGACGGCTCAGCTTATTATTGCAGAACTCCTCAGGTGGCACAGGCGTATAGCGAGTCACCTTGCCATCCTCCAGCACATAGGCCGCACCCTTCTCCACCAGCCCTGCCAGCGCAGTATAGGTATTGGAGCGGCAGATGCCAGTCTGCTTCGCTGCCTCATAGCCGGTCAGCTGACCCACCTTCAAGAGCAGCACATAGAGCGTCGCTTCCTGCTTAGTTAAGTTGAAATTAGTAAGTCCTTCAATAAGATTCATAGTCCCTCATTCAGCTCTTCTAATATTGTTCCTGTTACAGACCACTATACTATTCTTTAGCAGAATTGTCAATTAAAAATTATTATTTTTGCGACATTTTGTGGTGATGTAGCCAGCCGCCCGTAATTACTGCCAAGGTTTCAGTTATAACTGAAACTCTTCTCAAAATCTGCTATTCTTTCAGTTATAACTGAAACTTTTCTAAAAATCTGCCATTCTTTCAGTTATAACTGAAACTTTCCCCAAGTTCTCCACTCTTGCTTCTGTAGCACTATAGTGATATAGTGAATACTATAATCTACTTTCGTTTCGGAGGCACCCATGCCCATAGAATTTACCTTCCTCAACTATTTACAAACACTGCACACGCCCCAGCTGAACGCCTTCTTCCTCGGGCTGACGCATCTGGTGGACTACCTGTGGTACGTACTGACCCTAGCACTCATTTTTTATAAGCCCACCCGCAAGGTCGGCATCGTGCTGGCCCTGGCGCTCATCGCGCAATACCTCATCGGCAGCGGCATCATCAAGCGCCTCGTAGCTCGTCCCCGCCCCTGCGACATCAGCACAGCCTACGAGCTGCTGGTCAAGCGTCCCCGTGGCTACTCCTTCCCCTCGGGGCACTCCAGCATGGCCATGAGCGTCGTTGGCGTGCTCTACGGCGCACGGCTGAAGTGGCTGCTCGTGCCTGTTACGCTTTGCGCGCTGCTGGTAGTCTTTTCCCGCATGTACCTCTATGTGCATTTCCCGACGGATGTGCTGGCGGGTAGCGTACTCGGCTTTAGCGTGGGCTATGCCTGCTGGCGCTGGCTGAAGGATGCGGTGTAAATATAAAATAAACAGGCCTGCGGTGAGCTCATTGGAGCGCCGCGGGCCTGATTTTTTGTTATTTTCATCAATATTGTCTTACACTCTATAAAGCTTTATTTTATCAACCATATCACCCTTCAAAATATTTATAAATTTTTTGCTCCACAGGCACATCCATTTTATAGAATACCTCAACGATAGAAAGCTTTTTCCCTTTACTTTCAATACTACTTCCTATAGATTCTTTATGACTTACCGTTCCCATGAAGTAAAATTCAGAACCTTCGTCATCACTCTTTTTTATAAAAAGTAGCTTAAGAGTCTGAGGATTTTTAATATCATAAACCTCTTGAGACTCGATAGTAACCCTATTTCTCGTCATCCATTGAAAATGATTCCTATCAATAAAGCCATCCTTATACATTGTACTTTCACTAATATCCTTACTTTTATGATAGGTTACAAAAATAGGGCAAGTAGCATATTTTATTCTATATCCATATACTGTAGAACTCTCATCCTTTTTCCAATTTAGGATACGACAAGCATCCTTACGCGTATAAGACCCGTATAATTTGAAGCCATGATAATACTTATGCACATCATAATCGAGCATAAAGCGATGCTCACCATACTCTAACGCATCATCTAAATAAGCCTTAAACTCACTATTCTTATACAAAGCTTCTAGTTCATCACTAAGCCTAATCACGCCATTAAACGCATTCACTAAGGCCACATTTCCATATTTCTTAGCATCGGCATCCTTAAAAAAGTTCATGGATAGTACATTCACAGCTCCTAAGATAGAAGCAGTATTAGTAGCTACCTCGTAATTCTCAAGCAGATACTTTTCAAAATGCTGTATTGTAATTTCCTTTAACGATAACAAATATTTGAGGAGGACAATTTCCTCTAACCGCTTACCGTTAGCTATTTCAAGGCTAATGAATTCCAATATTTTTCTTTGAAGAGAATTCAAAGTAGTTTCACTATTATCTACTCGTTGTTTAAAATTATAATAGGATTTATCATAGTCTACAAATAAATAAGGATCCCTTTCGCCATGCTCTACAAAATCCATCATCAGAGGAGAACGACCAAGCTTAAATTTTACCAATGCATATGCTTCTCGTAAATCCTTTAACAATGTCATTTTTGCATTATTGAGCTTATCAAAAATTCGATCCTTGACAATATCCTCAAAATACACTGTTGAAGCACCTGGCAAGAAATTATTATGCATAATGCGACGTACATGCTCTTTATTGTAAGTGCGGTCGCCATAGAGCGCTATTGGTAACAAGTAGTTGTTTTCATAATTACCTATGAAATCAATAACCTCTAAATAACGTTTTTCTTTACTCTTGCGTAAGCCACGACCTAACTGCTGCACAAATACAATAGCTGATTCCGTAGGCCGCAACATAATTATTTGATTGACGGATGGGATATCCACGCCTTCATTTAACACATCTACAGAAAAAAGATAATCAAGTGCAGCAGGATTATCTTCTTCTATTTCCAAACGATTAATAAAGCTTTTGCGTTCTTCCTCAGAAGTCGCCCCTGTTAAGCAAGCCGAGCGTTTACCATGCGCATTAAAAGCAGCAGCCAATGCTTGCGCTTCAGGTATACTACTGCAAAAAACTAAGCCTCTAATACGACCTTGGTCACAGCCGTAAAAATCTGCATATTTAAGAATATGCTTTACGCGTTCCTTAGAAGTCAAAATATTAAAATCTGCATGTTCATCCAACACATTACCATCAACAATGATTTCGCTAACACCATGATAATGAAAAGGGACCAGCATGTTCTCTGCAAGCGCCTGATTTAGACGTATTTCATACGCAATATTATAATCAAAGCTCTTAAATATATCTTTGCCATCCGTACGTTCAGGAGTAGCAGTCATCCCTAAGAGAAATTTAGGTTTAAAATAATCAAGGATTTTCTGATAAGTTTCGGCTCCCGCACGATGAGCTTCATCAATAATAATGTAGTCGAAAGCATCAGGTGCAAATGTATGTAAATATTCATCCTTGTTTAATGTTTGTACAGTTGCAAAAATATAATCCGCTTTAGCATCCTTTGTGCCAGCAGAATACATTCCCATAGTTATTTTAGGGTCAATAATTTGCCTAAAGCTTTCCATAGATTTACGCGCAATTAGGCCACGATGTACAATAAAAAGACACCTCTTAGGATTCATAGTGCGTACATCAAAAGCGGAAAGAAATGTTTTACCTGTACCTGTTGCAGAAATCAAAAGCGCTTTATCCTTACCTTCTGCACGCAAGCGCTCAATATTCTTTAATGCAGCTACCTGCATTTTATTAGGATTTATTTTATAGAGATTGAAAACCTTATTAAAGCCATTATTCCGTTGCGTGCGTGCCTCCTTATAAATTTTTTCGTAGGCATCTATCCACGCTTCAGTAACAGGAGTAGCATCATCCCATGCCCGTTCCAACTCCTCTTGCATTTGCTTTATCAGCGCACCATCCTTCATTGAGGATAAGCGTACATTCCATTCTCTATTAATAGTCAATGCGCTCTGTGTAAGATTACTGCTGCCAATAATCATGGTATAATTATCATCATTTTTTACAGTCGCTTTTTGGTGAAACAGATATCCCTTAGCATGAAAGTTATAATCAGAGGTGATAATTTTCAGTTCTAAATTCGGAAAAGCCAATAACCGACGTAAGGCCCTTGGCTCTGTAAAATTTTGGTACTGAGAAGCCAAGATTCTTCCCTTAATATTTTTATCTTGTAACTCTCTAAGCGTATCAATCAGGCATGCAATACCACTATTAGTTACAAAAGCAACGGAAAAAAAGAAGTCATTGCAGGCTTCTAATTCCAGCATAAGATTTTCCAAAACCTTGACCTGTTTAGCTTGGTTATTAGTCAATATTTTAGGCAAGAATCGCTCATCCGTTGCAATATTAAAATCTATAAACCCAGCCTCTAAATATAGGGCTAATTCGCTACTGTTCACGATTTTGCTCCTATTTCTTGAAATGATTTTGCAGCTTTTCTACAATCGGCATATCCGCAGGCGCCCAATCTAAGGTATGCATCATTTCTGGCAGCATCCATTTAGCATCCACATGCTCCTTCATAACGAATTGCGGCTGCTCCAAATGGCACAGATAGGAATGCATGGTTATGGCAAAATCAGGGTAAGTATGATTAATTGTCATGAAAAAATCACTCTCAGAGATAGAAATATCCATATCCATTTCCTCGCGCAGTTCACGTTCGAGAGCCGTGTGATTTTCTTCGCCAGGCTCTACCTTGCCACCTGGAAATTCGTATTTATAGCTAACATAGTCAAATTTGCCCTTATTGCGCTGCATGCAGAGAATTTTACCATCATGCTCAATAATGGCAGCTACTACTTCGTAATGCTTCAAATTAAGCGCTCCCTTCAGATTTATACCCTTATTATACACCGATTTACCAGGCTTTTCACCAAAAGTAAATTAAATTTTTCAAATCCTT
>JAXEPX010000027.1:0-55581 GCA_034117325.1 Phascolarctobacterium sp.
GGTCCAAAACTTGACAAAATGCTCATTTTATGAGCGCGATACAAAATTGGTCCATGATTCTATATGGGTAACCTCAAAAAAATCGCTCAGAAGCGATTTTAAGAGATGATTTTTTTGAAAAAGAACTCTCTCAAAAAAATGTCGTGATGCAGCCCCATTGACTTTTTGACCTAAGTTGCGTTTACTTCTGCATTCAAGCGATATTTCATAGACATCTCAGCTACAAAATCAAGATACTGTATATCTAGTAGATTTACATAATTAAATATCGTCAGATCGACTTCATACCATGGAGGTATATTTGATGTATAGCCTTTTTCCTTACGTTCAAGACATTCTACAAAATACGTAGCGAAAACCATATTCTGAAAGCTCTTGGTACGTAGATAAATGACTACTAATATTAAAGACTGTATTACTAGATACGCGTATAGCCAGTATCCATCCTGATAATACTTATATTTTATAGGAGTAGCTGCTACTGCAATTGCCACTATAAGGTTTAGAGTATATGCAAAGTTACTTCCGACATCATCTTCTTCTAAATTATCATCATTAGCTTCATTTACATATGATGATAAAGCTAACTGTAGATCATATCTCTTGAAAGCTACGAGGATGATTGCTACGGACACTATATATAGTAGGTATGTTGATATTTCTCTAATCATTAGTAAAAATCTTTCTGTTTTAATCAAATTAGAAGACATAGAAACGCTCAAACGAACCATTATCTTCTTATATGACTACTATTTTAACATATATTTAACGATAGAAAAACAAAAATCTCAATTTTAAACCTACTTTCAGCAATATGAACTATAACCTATTCTTCCGTTCTCAGACTATATCCTAGCGCAGTAAGTTTGCTTTTTACCTCTCTAACTGTTTTTACGCCCATATTTCTTATCCTCGTTAATTCGGACTCCGACATAGCGCAGAGTTCGGAAATTGTCCCGATATTAGCACGGCGCAGACAGTTATCAGCTCTTACTGAAAGTTCAAGAATGTCGAGCGGAAGATCTTCGTTCGGCTTGCTTCCGTTATTGATATATATATCTGGAATAATAATTCCCATTCCTCCTCTCTTTTCCCTCGCTTTCTTCTTGATACCGAATACAACCCAGTTATATTCCTCTTCGCTTAATTCTCTTAGAGGAACATTAAGTCCTCTGAAAGTAATTCTTGCAAAATCCTCCGGTACACCATTTTCAACATAACGCATAGAATAAAGCCCTCCTTTTGGGAAACAAAAAAGCCCCAAGATTTCGTTCTTAGGAGACGCTCACTTAGCAGGTAGCTCTTCACGGGACACATGCATCTTCCCGGATAGATGTGATTTTTAGTTAATAATAGAGACAAAAAATCCCTGAGCTTCTCGTTCTCAGGCAACGCTCACTTAGTAGTAAAGCACTTCGCAGAAATTTTTAGTCCTCATGCGATAGACTTAATGGTTTAACGTGTGTATATTCTACCATAAGCTTATATTTTTGTCAACACCTCTCCTCTGTAGATACTTTTGGCCGAAAAATACACTAAGAGGCAAAAAAATAAGACCAGGCTCATTGGGTCAGCCTAGCCATCCTTGTTTATTTCTTCAGTTCGCGTTTAACGATTTCGCGGTTCAGTTCCTGAAGAGTTGGTCTCTTAGACCAGTTTTCCGCAGTCAGTTTCTTCTGCATCTATGTATCACTTCCTTTCAATATTTAGTTTTCTCGAGCTTTCGCTACTTATGTAATTATACTAGATTTCTTCTAATTCGACAAGCGCATAAGGTAAAAGTTTACGAATATATTACAAGAGTAAACATCAATATAAATTAAACCTGGAGGTACGTTACCACGGTTAATGTTAGAATAACAAGGCTCCGCGGCCTCTCCCGGTTTGTCGAACACTACAAGGTCAGGGTCGGGTACAATTCCCGCCAGAGCTGATAATGTTCAGACTTTTTTAAAACCCGAACACTACCAAGTACTACTAGGCTCCAATTGCCAGCAAAGTTGATAGTATCCGAGCTGTTACTAATACATTCAGGATAATAGTTATGCAGTTTACGATACCGCGCTAAACCCTGTATATATTAGCATTATCCTAATTATAGCATCTTTAATTGATTTAATCGTGGAAAAAAAGTTGCGCACTAGTAATTGAGAAGAAAAGACGATGTGTTAAGTTTAGCATTCTACCAACACTAAATACATTTCCAAAGCATTTTATTAGCTATAAAATCAACACTTATTTTTCCTGTGTCCTTTAACCAGGCAAGATAAGAACGAACAGTGCTCCCGACAAGTACGTACTGCTCAAAACTCATTTTCAAACCATACTCATCGAAAAGTCTCTGTAAAATATCTTCAAAGCATTTAGGCTCACTACAAATATCAATTATTTTCTTTTCTATCTGTTTTACCTTATCAATATTATATTGAGCTAAATCAGAAATATTGTCAGTGACCTCAGTATGGGATGGAACAAATACTTTAGCATCAAGCATTTTAACCATTTCAAGAGTCTTAACATATGAATCTACATCATATATAAATCCAATTTGATACTTATCCAGTATATCACGACTAGATAAACAGTCTGCCAGAAATACAACATTATCCGGAGTTCTGAAGCCAACCATATCAAAAAAATGACCTGGTAATTTTATAATCTCAAAGCCTTCTGGCAAATTGCCTTTGCTTAGTTCTTCTGCATTACTTTCCTGAGCAAGAAGAAATTTATGCCTTAGGTCCTTTGGAGGATAACCACCATACAGGAATGAAGACTCTAAGATAGTATGTCTAGTAAAAGAGCAATCGATTCCAGGAGCATAAATCTTACAACCTGTCTGCCCCTGTAAATACTTGTTTCCGCCAATATGGTCTGCATTAGCATGAGTATTATATATTGCTTTAAGTTTCCAATTGTTCGCGTCAAGAATCTGACGTACTTTTCTTCCCGCTTCTTTGTCATTACCACTGTCTATAATACATACATTGTTATCATCTAATTTATAAAGTCCTATATTTGTCGGACTTTTTATATAGTATGTAGACTCAGCAAGTTGAATAAGTTCATACATGATTATCTCTCCATTGACAATTATGTAGTGATTCTTCTAAAATTGCCATTGCTCAATGCTCTTCGCAAGCTCTTGATTTACCTCAAAATCAGGCTTATGTAAATACCATAGTGCGGTGCCACTGGAGCCCTTCATAGTAATCGTCACAAGATTATCATAAACGAAGTCCTGCAGCAGTGTAACATTGGCATTAATAGTCGCCTTTTCTCTAAGCTCGTTGAAATCTAGCTCATATTTATAATCATTGAGTCGGAAATATTCGCTATCACTGCGTTTGAGCCCTGCTAGCGTCTCCTCCAGCATTACCTGCGCTGCCAGCTGATTTTCTGTAGTGCCAAGAATGAAGTCATTGAGCTCCTTATCCTTAATAGCAAAGCTAGCACTCATTAGCATGGCATCAAAATGAGTAAGCGCTTTGCGAGACTCCTCCATCACTTTAGACTGCGCTTCTGCGCTTAACTCAGCCTCAGGAAGCACGGTAGCACTAGGAGCTTCAAGAACAACCTTAGCAGGATTTTGCTCCTTCTTCGCAGCCAACTCTAATATCCCTAGATAATCCATCTCTGCAGCGATTTGACGCATATTATCCAAGGAAGCAGCCATAGTAACACAGAAGCTGCCCTCTTTTTCCTGTAAATTCAGCTGACCATAGAACCAATCCTGTGGCAGGAGCACGGCTTTACGAGAAACCTGGTCCTGATAACGCACCACAGGTAGGCAATTACAGATTGGCGTTGCTTTAAAGCTCTTTAGCAGCTGTACGTGCTTCTGCCAGAGGCTAGTGCGCAGCTCCTCGGGTAAGCTTTGCCAGGGAACCTGTTCTAGCTTAGGTAGTGCTTTTTCTTCGTTCTGCGCTTCATTTTGCGCTGTAGCTGGGGGCATAGCAGGAGCTTGCTTCTCAACCTTTTCATCATTAGCTTCAGCTTCCTTGTCAGCTGCATAGTAAGCCTTATCCGTAGTAATCGTGCTCAGCATATACAGCTTATCATTAGCTGAGAGAAGAGAAGTATCTAGAGACACTAAGCTATCATCCTGCTTAAGAGTGTAGCTTTCGGTAATTACCTTGTATTTACCGATTTTATCAATGCGCAGGCGCGGCTTCGCGTTAAGCAGCTCTTTCTTGATGAGCTCCTTTTGTAACAGCAAATTGCCCCTCCCTTCCTCTGCAGAGCCATATTTATCACGGTCTAGGAGAGGCGTTGGCACAGTACGCATATCAATCTGAGAGCGCTGCATCAGGGCAAGCTTTTCATATTCAGCATCAAAATAAGCTGTGGAAAAATTAACCTCCAAGCTTTTACTCATTTCATCAGCAGAAAAATAATTGATGATATGCATACTCCCCTGCTGTGCATCACCTAGCTTAGCAATACTGTTGGCTGGTAAATCCGTAAAAGCATACATTTTCTGACTTTCCAGCTTTAAAAGCGGAGCATTATCCTTCACGCTGTACCCTGCAGCTGGATTTTCATAAGCAAAGCCTGTGGCAGTACATAGGAGCAGTGCCGCCGTCAAAAAAACAGTTTTCTTCAATTTATATGCACACTCCTTTAGTAAAAATATATTTCTAAAACTAAATCAGTTATATTATTATTTATTATAAACAATATTAACCATTACGCCGCTGTCTAAATTGCAAGCATTAGCCTCGTCAGTATCAATATGTACCTCGTCAGCATGCTTTACGCCCGCACGTACCAGTACATTATGGAGGGTAATGCTACGCTCGCCCTCAGTCTGAATATCGACAATATCTCCATCCTTCAGGCCATATTTTTCTGCAGTCTCGGGATAGAGATGCACATGTCGGGAAGCTACGATGATACCCTCCTTCAGCTCCAGCTCACCGCACGGACCAACAAGCTTTGCACCTGCAGAGCCAGCGATATCGCCACTATTACGAATGGGCGCATTCAGGCCTACCTTACGAGCGTCAGTGAGAGACAGCTCGATTTGCGTCTCGGGGCGCAGCGGGCCAATGATGCGGAGCTTCATGGAGTCCTTAGGAGTAACCATAGTGATTTGCTCCTCGCTAGCGTATTGACCAGGTTGGCCAATAGCCTTTTTGCAATGCAGCTCACTACCTGCACCAAATAAAATGTCCATATGTTCACGGCAAAGATGCGCATGACGTGCGCTTACACCTAATACGATCGGAAATTGCATTTTACCACCTCATAAATAGAATAGAATTAACTAGGACTATTATAGCACATTATTTGTGAAAATGGTGTATACTTTTGGGAAAAATTACTGAACGGAACGATAGTAGGAGAAGCGCCCCTTGCGAAATATCAGATTATCCTTTATACTAAAACAAAGTGAGCTAAAGAAGAAAGCAAATATAATAGAAATAAACTACGATAATAGAAGGAAGATAAACATGGAAAAAATCACCGGCACAGCCTACCTTAAACTCATAGAATCGCGCCTCGCACGCTATTTTGATAAAAAAGCACTGGTGCAGGACGACCTGCTCTTTTCTCTCGTCGCAGAGCTTAATGCCTCTGACGAGGGCTATTTCATGATACCAAGCATCAAAATGTACAGTGTTAAGCATAATGAGTATCTTTTCATTAAGCACTTTGATGAGCCCATTACTATGGATAAGCTTACTCCCTATATCGAGCTGCTACGCAAGCGTATGCAGGAGCTCAAGACTACTACGGAGCATATGAGCAGTCTTTTTGCCCTCGTACTTATCTGCGAGCAGGGTATTGATAACGATTTAAGTAAAGAGCTAGAGAGCTATAAATACCATAAAGACTATTGCTTTAGCCTCAAGGGATGGTCGGATTTAGCACTTTACATAGTGGACATTCCACAGCAAAGCATGCGTTGCAATAAAGCTGGCCGCAAAACTGCCAAGTATTTTGAATTCGTCTCCCCTAAGTAAATACATTCAGCTGTTATGGATGGATTTTGTATCTATACCTTAACAGCTTTTATTTTTTGTCTACAAAGGTTTACAATTTCACTATTTTTTCAAGGATTTTATTGACAAAAATGCAAAATATGGTATACTAATCCTAACTCTAGCACTCTATATACGAATATAATGTGCGAATTTTTTAACAATTTAATTTGCAAGGACGCAAAAAAAGAAAGGAAGTAATTTGTAATGAGTGGTTTCTTATTACTCGTAGGCGCAATGGTAATTTTCTTCATCGCCTACATGACCTACGGCGCTTGGCTGTGCAAAAAATGGGGTATCGACCCCACTCGTAAGACTCCTGCAGAAACTCTGCGCGACGATGTAGACTATATGCCTACTCCGCCTGCAGTGCTCATGGGTCACCATTTCTCCTCCATCGCTGGTGCTGGCCCCATCGTTGGACCTATCACTGCAGCTGTATTCGGTTGGGTACCGGTTATGCTGTGGATTATGATTGGCAGTATTTTCTTCGGCGGCGTGCATGACTTTGGTGCACTGTTCGCTTCCATTCGTTTCGAAGGCAAAACCATTGGCCAGATTATCGAAGCAACTCTGGGTAAGAGCGGCAAGTTCCTCTTCTCCATTTTCGCTTACGTAACTCTGCTGGTAGTTATCGCTGCATTTGCAAACATCGTTGCTGCAACCTTCGTTGCTAGCCCGACTGCTGCTACCTCCTCCCTGCTCTTCATCGTATTAGCTATCGTATTTGGTCTGGCAGTATATCGTGGTGGCGTAAGCTTCAGCATCGGTACTGGCGTAGGCGTTGCAATGCTTATCGTCTGCATCGCTCTGGGCAACATGTTCCCGCTGGTTCTTTCCAAAAACACTTGGGTTTGCATTCTGATGGCTTACATTTTCGTAGCTTCCATCGCTCCGGTTTGGATTCTGCTGCAACCCCGTGACTATCTGAACTCCTTCCTGCTGTATGCCTGCATCGCATTCGCTCTGATTGGTATCGTGCTCTATCAACCGACCATTCAGCTGCCTGCAGTTACCAGCTTTGATCCCTCCGGCAAAGGCACCAACCCGATGTTCCCGATGCTGTTCGTAACTGTTGCCTGCGGTGCAATCAGCGGCTTCCACTCCCTGGTTTCCTCTGGCACCACCTCCAAACAGCTGGATAACGAGAAAAACGCTCGTCTGGTTGGCTACGGCTCCATGCTGCTGGAAGGCGTACTGGCTGTAGTATCCGTTGTAGCTGTAGGCTATGTAGGTGGCGACAAGCTGACTGCTCTGCTGAAGGCTGGCGGCCCTGTAAACGTTTTCGCTGATGGCGTTGGTACCTTCATGACTACCTTCGGCTTCGACTTCGGTGTAGCTAAAGGCTTCGTAGCACTGACCATCTCCGCATTCGCTATGACCACTCTGGACACCTCCACTCGTCTGGGTCGTTTCATTTTCCAAGAGCTGTTCACCAAGGTTAATGCTGAAACTGGCAAGGCTGAAGGCTCCATCCTCACCAACCCGTATGTAGCAACCCTGATCACCGTAGTTCTGTCCGGCTACATGAGCCTGGGCTCCTACCTGACCATTTGGCCGATTTTCGGTGCTGCTAACCAGCTGCTGGCTGCTCTGTCCCTCTTGGCTATCGGCGTATGGCTGAAGAGCGTTGGCAAGACCAACCTGATGGTTGTTATCCCGATGCTGTTCATGTTCTGCGTAACTCTGGTTGCACTGGTACAGATCATCTCCGCAAGCTTCGGCGCTGGCCGTGTTATCACCGCTGGCCTGGGCTCCGTACTTTTCGTACTGGCAATCGCCCTCTTCTTCGAAGCTCGCAAAGCCCTCTTCGGTGGCTCCAAAGCGTAAGCTTATAACTAAAAAATTACTCCCGTCTCATATGAGGCGGGAGTTTTTTTGTATATAATTTTTACGCGCTAACAATGGCGTCAAAGGCATCCTTATTCGCTTCAATAGGCTGCTTACCGCCGACTACGCAGATGAGGCCATCACTGAGCATATCCTCAACTACTTGACCAAGCGCTTGCAGGTCCTCATTAGTTACATCGAGCACCTCGTTGCGGATGCGTTGGCGCACCTCGTCATCGAGAGCTTTCAGATATTGCACTGCAGCCTGGTCGATGCGCATGGTGTTCGTGAGCGGGGTATCCATGCCGCTAATGGTGCCGATAACGTATTTATTCAGCTCGCGTGCGGGGAATTCCACACTCTTCAGCCATGCAGGCAAATCTTTATACGCCTCAAGGGACTTCGCCAGCTGCGGGTCGCGATAAGAAGCGAAAACACCGAGACCATTGAGCTCGAAGCGTGCCGTAGCGCCGTAGGCACCGCCCTGAATACGAATCTTCGTCCACAGGTATTCGTAGCGCAGGATGGTCTCCAGTACGCGCATGGAGCCCACGTATTTATGGCCGAATTTGGCAAAGCTACCGCCTGCGGCCACGTATTGTACCTTGCCCGCAGTCGTGATGCCCTCATTATGTCCCGGCACAGACAGTGTGCAGGGAGCCATGGCAATAGCTGCTTCCGGCAGCTCTTTAGCGAAGGCAAGGCATTGCGCCTTA
Organism: Phascolarctobacterium sp.; assembly: GCA_034117325.1. Lineage (GTDB taxonomy): Bacteria > Bacillota > Negativicutes > Acidaminococcales > Acidaminococcaceae > Phascolarctobacterium_A. Next base: position 8,531 of record JAXEPX010000027.1, read on the forward strand.
ACCTCTTCCCTATCAGCCTCGTCACAGCTATAGAACAGGGTGAACTTGCTCTTTTGGAAGAACTTCGCAATGAGCTGTGCGAGCTGCGCAAGCACTGCTGCACCCTCGCTCTCAAAATTATCATAGAGGTGCTTCAGGAACTGGTAGTAGCTGAATTGATCCTGCTCATTAGCACGGGGACCAGCAGCAACATAGCTATAGAGACGGCTTATAGCCACAGTCTGACCACGGTTGAAGAACTCGTCATCCCAATCAGTTTTAATCTCGCTCAGCAGCTCTTGGAAGCGCTTCACATCGGTGAGAATGCTTTCGAGTCCAATAGCCTTGAGAAGGTCGAAAACATGGGGCAGATTTTCGAGTAGCGCCTTCGCCTTTACGGAGAAATAAAGGCGGTAGTCGTCCGCATCCTCTGCTGCGGAGATAGCGCGGACATCGAAGCTGATGCCACCAGTGTACATTATGCCAAGTGTGGACAGCTCCTGATAGGTATAGCGTTGGCTATTGAATTTGCCCAGCACGTCAGTCAAAAGGTAGCACAGGGGCATTTCTTCAGCACTTACGCCACTAATATCGAAGTACCAATTGGTATAGGCAATTTTATTCGTTTCGGCAGGGATATAGACAAGCTCATTACCCTCGATAATCTCAGGGAGCTTCGTGATTTTTTCCACCTCGCGGCGAATATCGCTGCGCTTGAGGATGGGAATTGAAGCACGCGCTTCCTCGCTATCTGGCTCAGCCTGCAGGCGATGCAGTTCGGCGCACTCGAAGGCGTATTTTTCAAGCTCCTCAGGCGTCATGCCAGCCTTCAGCTCTGCCATTTTCGCAGCAGCGGCGGCTTGGTCGGCCTCCTCCTTGCCCGGCTGGGGCAGCAAAGTAACGATAACCTTGTGCGTATTATCCAATAAGTAGTTTTCAATCAAGCTTTCATAGTAATTTGTGCTCAGGCCCTTGCGCATGGTTGCAAGCGCTTCCTTATAGCGCAAGCCCTCGAGCGGGTTACCACCATAGATCCAGTTATCCAGCACGCCGAGGCCGTAGATGAGGCCTTTCGGATAGGGTCCGAAGTCGGACTCACGCAGCTTGAACTCAGTCGCGTTCAGTGCAGCCTCAAGAAGCTTTTTGTCAAGGCCGTTGATAGTAATGTCCTGCAAGGTCTTGTAGATAATGCTGATAAAGCGATCACGCTCATCCTTCTCGCTACCTGCGGCGCGAATGCTGAAAACGGGCTGCTGCAGGCTAGCGACATAGCTACCGCTGATGTTCTGGCCCACGCCTGCCTCTACTAGCGCGCGACGCAGCGGTGAGGACTCACTTTCGAGCAACACTGTTTCCAACAGGCGGAGGGACATGCTGGTAAGCATATCAGTAGCCTTACCAGTGACGATGGAGAGCTCGTGATAGCTCTTGCCCTTCAGGTCCTCGCCTTCGTCTACAGGGTAATAGGCCTCTACCTCGGCTGTACGCAGCAGCGGCGCTTGCAGGGGGATCTCACTATGCACAGTGCCGGTTTTCGTAAAATGAGCCAAGTATTCTTCATCTAAATAAGCCAGCGTCTCATCGATATCCATGTCGCCATAGAGATAGATAAAGGAGTTCTCAGGGCTATAGTAGGTTTTATGGAAGTTAAGGAATTTCTTCTCAGTAAGCTCTGGAATCGCATCAGGATAGCCGCCGGACTCAAAGCGATAGCAATTGTCTGGGAAGAGCGCCTTCATAGCCTCATTCTCGAGAAAAGCGTCGGGAGAAGAGTATACACCCTTCATTTCGTTATATACGACGCCGTTATAGCTAAGCTCGCTCTCAGGGCTCTCCAGATTATAATGCCAGCCCTCTTGCATCAGAGTGTATTTATTTTCGTAAATCAGGGGATAAAAGACTGCGTCCAGATACACGTCCATCAGGTTGTGGAAGTCCTTCGCATTGCGGCTTGCCACGGGATAAACGGTCTTATCGGGATAGGTCATAGCGTTCAAGAAGGTGTTCAGGGAGCCTTTAACGAGGTCCACGAAGGGCTCCTTCAGGTGGTACTTGCGAGAGCCACAGAGGGAGGAATGCTCGAGGATATGCGCCACACCAGTATCATCGGCAGGCGGGGTGCGAAAGGCAATGGAAAAGACCTTATTATCGTCGTCATTGGCCAAATATAAAAGGCGCGCGCCGCTCTGGACGTGCTCCATAATATAGCCAGTGGAATGAACCTCTTCGATATAGGCGGATTCAAGTACCTTGAAGCCGTGGTGCAGTGTATTTATTGCTAAACTCATTTGGGTTGTAACCTCCTAAATTTTCTCATAAAATTATTATACCATAAAACACCCCCTTCTGCCCGAAAAAAGTGTGTGAAGCTTGCTCATAAAGCTGATTTTCCCCCAATTAACATGAAGAAAGGCGCTAATACTTGCGATTTTGCCTATTTTTGCTATAATATAGGTATGAAGATTAGCAGGCTTAATTGGAGGCTTAATTATGGAAGAAGCTCGCTTTACCCTACGTATTCACCCGATTTTAATGAATAAAATGAAGCATATCGCTAAGAGCAATGGCCGCTCCGTAAATAAGGAGATTGAGCAAATTTTGAAATGGGTCATTGATGATTACGAGCGCAAATGTGGTCGTATTGTGCTTGAGGAAGAGGAAATGACGGGCAAACCGAAGGCAAATAAACCTGAGCTCAAGCCCCTACCCGATAGTCCCATGGATATGCTGTTTAAGCTGGAGAAATAAAAGACTCCGTATCTAGTGTAGATTTTAGGCTCTACTAAGCTACGGAGTTTTCTTATTTTCTGTAGAATTTAAAATCAGCATATCGATGAGCAGTTTTTTTGAATGAATGATAGTTGCACACGTTCAATTTTCCCCAAAACAAAAGCCCGCTAGCTGTATTTCTGCAACTAACGAGCTGCTTAATTCTTCAATATTTTTTCTTTATTTCGTCACCAGAGCGTCACTGTCAACCTCGGCGTCATAGCGGCCCTCAAGGCCTTTGATGCGGTAGCTGGCGAACATGGAGCCGGAGACATTGTGCCAAACGCTGAAAACCGCGCCCGGCAGGCTTGCCAGCGGATTGGCAGCAAAGTTCACAGTTGCCAGCGCTACAGCCAGACCACTATTCTGCATAGCCACTTCAATGGCAATAGAGGTCTCCTTCGCATAGTTCACCTTCATCACCTTCGCCATGAAGAGACCCATGCCCAGGCCAATGCTATTATGCAGCACTACCAGCACCATTACAATCAAGCCACAGCTTACCAGCTTAGCTGCACTGACAGCCACAATGCCATCGATAATCATTACAATCGCTACGATGGAAACCAGCGGCAGAATGGAGCCCAGCTTAGAAATAGTGTCATGGAAGAAGGTGTTCAGGAAGATACCTGCCAGCACCGGCAGCAGCACAATCTTCACCACGCTCATCACCATAGCCATCAGGCTCACCTCAACCCAAGCGCCTGCTAAAGCATATACCAAAAACGGCGTTACGAGCGGCGCAATCAGCGTAGAAGCGATGGTCATACCCACGGACAGGGGTACATCGCCCTTCGCGATATAGGCAATGACATTGCTTGCCGTGCCACCGGGGCAACAGCCTACGAGCACTACGCCCAAAGCCAAATCAGCATCTAGATTAAAAACAACGGCTAATAAATATGCCGCAAAGGGCATAATCGTGTATTGTAATACGCAGCCTGCGAAAATCTCCTTAGGTCGGGAGAAAACAATCTGGAAGTCCTCCTTCTTAATCGTCAAACCCATGCCAAACATGGCCGTACCTAGGAATAAGGCTGTGTACTGGGGAATCCATTTAAAGCCCTCCGGCCTTACGAAAGCAATCGCGCTAGTGATAATAATCACTAAGGCAAAATACTTGGACAGAAAGGCGCTCACCTTCCCCAACATACCCAAAATACCGTTCTGTGTTTTCATATTAATTTTTCCTCCTAACATGCATGCTATCCTTAGGCGATAGTCACGCTGCTGCTGCTCATGCCGTGCATGGCAGCTGGATTAACCCATTTTCCTCTGAATTAAACCTCTCTAATTTTAACATATATTAGCTAAAAAGGGAATACTGTATACAAAAATCTTCCCTTAGAAAAACAACAACCTCTGCTAGCACGCAGCTTGCAGAGATTGTCGCTTTGTTAAATATGTTTATCTAATTAATTTACCTCTCCCTAGCTGCAACCTCTACACACTTTCCGCTAAAGGCAACACCGTAATAGAGAATATTCCTAATTCCTTTTGCGGCTAAATCTGCAGCATATTCCTTAGCCACAATCTGTTCCAAAGCTTGACTGGCTAGTGTAGCAAGCTCCTCATGTCCTGCCTTCTTGGCAGCTTTAATTTCAATGATAATACCAGGTAAGCTAGAAATATTAGGAATGAGCTGAATGTCAAATCTACCGAAACCACTTTCACGATTAGACAACATCCTATAACCAGAGGACATCATTGCGCATAATCCCAAAAGCAGCCCATGATAAAAATTTTCGCCCATAGTATCATAAAAACTAACTGTCTCCAACAAAAACTGGCGTAAATATTTTTGTAAAGCGGTTGCATCACCCTCAAAAAGAGCGTTTTGCATAAAATCTGCCATATTGGGTGAGATAATATCTGCGAAACGCTCTAAAATCTCCTTATAATATACTGAAATTACCTCCCTATTAGGCAGAGCTAATTGGCAAAAAAAGCTTCCCTGTGGCGTAAGCTGTATATTTGTAGCTTTCAGATAACCAGTAATTAGTAAAAAGCTGTACACCGAAGCGATTCGTCGATTCAACTCCGGATAAATCACACTATTATCAATCTGAGCAGCTACAGTTCTTCCTTGTAATAAGCTATACAAATTTGCAAAAATCTCTTTATCAGCATGCTGCAAAACACTGCCTATTAAGGAATTATCAGAAGTAGATACCCAATATGGCATCGCACGACACTCATTGCCAAAATAGTTGATCACTGACCAAGGATTATAAATTTCTGTATTGCCAAATAAATAGCCGTCATACCAGGTAGCAAGCTCTGCGAGCTTCTCCCGAGCTCCATAATAGGATGCGAGTGCATTCACCTCCCCTTGTGTGAAGCCAAAATATTGACTAAATTTAGTATCGAGGATGGAGTACACCTTCATATTGTTCAAGCCGCTGAAAATGCTCTCCTTGGCTACTCGTAAGATGCCTGTCAAAAATCCATAGCTTAGATGCGGATTATCCTTCAAGCCATTAGAAAAGAAATTTCGCATAAAAACTATGCTTTGATCATAAAAGGCATTACTATAGCCTTGCTGAATCGGCGTATCATATTCATCGATTATAATAATAGGAGCCTTTTGGTAATGCATATGCAGCATTCTGCTTAAATGCTTCAAGCTATTCATATAATCTATGTCACTAGCCTGAGCTTCAACAAAGGCCCTGTAAATCCTTGCATCAGAGGTAGTTAAAGCCTCACTACCCTCTAGCTCCCTATGTCTTGCAAACTCAACGCGTATAACATCTTTCAAAAGCTCCAACGCTGTAGGCCAGTCACTAGACTTTATGTCCTTAAAGCTTAAATAAATCACAGGATACTGGCCCTGCTCAGCAGTATACCGTTGACCTTGACTCCAGATATTTTTACCAACGAAATAGACGCTGCTATCTTCACTACTCTTTTCAAAAAAGCAACGCAGCATATCCATATTCAAACTCTTGCCAAAGCGGAGCGGACGAGTAAATAATGATACAAGAGCATTTTCATCAAGAATATCCTTAATCATCAATGTCTTATCCACGTAATAATATTCCGACACTGCTCTCCTGTAATCAGAAATGCCGATGGGAAGAGGTAGTATAGCTTGTTTTGGCATATGAATGGTCATCCCTTCGCCTCTACGCATAGCTGAAGGCTTAACAGCATCTTTAGATATTAACCAACGCTTGCCCTCTTTGCGCGCTCCTGGAATGCGCTTCTCACGACAATAGCGTGCAACTAATGTCTCGTGAACATGCCAAAGAGAAGCTATCTCTGCCGTACCTACATATTCATTCATAACTAAACACCTCTCTTCTGAACTCTAATTTTTTCTATCTGAACTTTATTGGCTTTATCTGAACTTTTAGTAGTCCTATCTGAACTCTATTATACATCATTATCGCGACTCCAACAAGACATATGCTTAAAACAATTCTCTAAAATAACAGCTAGCTGTGACGCCTTATATCGCAATAAAAAAACCACGTAACAAATAAATGCTACGTGGTTTTATTTTTATAAAGAGCTTTATATACGAATGCTCTTATTTTATCATGCCATAATCCTTCAGGATCACATCCAGCATAGCCTCGCAGTCAGCGCAGAGCGGAGTCAGCGGCAGACGCGGAGCGCCGGCATCGATACCGGTAACCTTAGTTACAGCATATTTAATAGGAATCGGGTTGCTTTCCATGAACATAGCCTTAGCCAGCGGTACCATGCGTTTATTCAGGTCTGCTGCGTCCTTCACGCGGCCTTCCTCATAAGCCTGCATAACATCTTGCAGAATTTGGCCATTGCAGTTAGCCAGTACGGAAATCAGGCCTACTGCGCCCACTGCCATGAACGGCAGAATCAGGCCATCGTCGCCACTATAGATGGAAACGCGCTCGGGCAGTACACGATAGAGCTCTGCACATTGAGCCACATTGCCTGCAGCCTCTTTAATAGCAACGATATTGTCGAATTCCTTAGCCAGGCGTGCTACCGTAGCGGGAGCAATATTGGAGCCTGTACGGCCGGGAACATTGTACACGATAATTGGCAGCTTGGTAGCGCGAGCAACAGCAGCGAAGTGTTGGTAATAGCCTTCCTGAGTCGGTTTATTGTAGAAGGGACCTACTACGAGCAAACCGTCCACGCCACAGGCTTCCATTTTCTTCACCAGATCAATAGTGGAAGCGGTGCAGTTAGTGCCTGCGCCAGCGATAATAGGAGCACGACCATTAATATGCTTTACGATGGTGGTCATGAAGTTGATTTTTTCATCCATAGTCATGGTAGCAGCTTCGCCGGTGGAGCCTTCGATTACCAGGCCATCCGTGCCATTTTCCAGCAGCCAATCAGCCAGCTTGCAGCCATTTTCATAATTCACACTGCCATCCGCATTAAACGGAGTTACCATTGCAGTTAATAATCTACCAAAATAGGGCTTTGTCATGAGTCAGTTACACCTCTTTTATAATTTGAAAGCATGATGCAGCGCCGTTACAGCGTCCACCAGATGCTCTTCCTTAACAATAGCAGAAATAGTAGTATCGGAGTCAACAGTTTGCAGAATAGCGATATTCTTCTGTGCCAGCGCCGCTACGAAGGTAGCCATGATACCGGGCACGCCACGCATACCGCTGCCAACTACAGAAACCTTAGCACAGCCGGTATTACATTCATATTGGAAGCCAGTGTCGTCCAGAACCTTGCAGGTACGCTCCACATCGGCAGAGAATACTGCGAACATTGCGTCCTTCTCGGACAGGTTCAGGCAGCCTACGCTGATGCCTGCAGCAGCTAGGTCCTCGAAGAGGTTGCGGCCTGCTGCAAAGTCAGTCGGGTTCAGAGTAATGCGGAATTGCGCCAAATCGCCCAGATTTGCTACGCCGCTAGCGCAGTTTTCATTAATAGCCACCTCGCTGCCATTAGCACGACCACTGCAATCGCTGGTGATCAGGGTGCCGGGAGCATCGCTGAAGGTGGATTTTACATACATGGGGATATTACTGCCCATAGCGATTTCGACAGCGCGCGGGTGGATAACCTTCGCACCGTTGTACGCCATTTGGCAAACCTCAGCATAGGAGATTTGCTCGAGGATATTCGCATCCTTAACAAGACGCGGGTCAGCAGTCATGATGCCCTCTACGTCGGTGTAAATCTCTACGCAATCAGCCTTCAGAGCTGCGCCAAGCGCTGCTGCAGAGGTGTCGCTGCCACCGCGACCTAGAGTCGTAAATTTATAGTTATTCTCCGTCATGCCCTGGAAGCCGCATACTACAGGGATAATGCCAGCTTCAAGCAGACGCATCAGGTAGGAAACCTTAATATTTTTAATACGGGCTGCACCGAATTGGGAGTCGGTAATCATACCAGCCTGGCCACCGGTGAGAGCCATTGCATTAATGCCAAATTTTTGCAGAGTTGCTGCCATTACGCAGGAGGAGATGATTTCGCCGCAGCACATCATCATATCCATCTCGCGCACGTTCACAGAAAGATTGGCAGCCTTTAAGGTGTCAATCAAAGTATCGGTTGCATAGGGTGCGCCCTTGCGACCCATCGCAGAAACTACAACTACGGGAGCAAAACCAGAACGAATGGCCTGCTGCACCTTATCCTTAACCGCAATGCGAGCTTCCTCACTGGCTACGGAGGTGCCGCCGAATTTTTGTACAATAATTTTCATAGTAAATAAAACCCCTTTATGAAATCGAGAACGCCATTATCACGCTCTAATTCTATTATAAAATCGAATAGAACGTGCCAGAGGCGAGCAATGACGACCGCAGGCGTACTAGAGGTACGTCAAGGAGTCATTGTGAAGCATATGGTGCGTTATCTTCGATTTTAGCCTTATCATATCCAGCCGTTATTAATCATAACCTCAGCAATTTGCAGCGTATTCAGCGCAGCACCCTTGCGAATCTGGTCGCCCACAACCCACAGGTTGAAAGTATTCGGATTAGACTCGTCGCGACGCAAACGGCCTACATAGCAATCATATTTTTCAGAGGTATACAGCGGCATCGGATAAACCTGGTTTTGCGGATCATCCATCATTTGTACACCCGGGAAGGCGTCGATAGCCTTAGCCATCTCTGCCAGATCCAGATCATGCTCGAACTCAATGTTAACGGATTCACTGTGGCTGCGATATACGGGCACGCGTACGGTGGTTGCAGTGATGCGCATTTCGTCATCATGCATAATTTTCTTAGTCTCGTTCACCATCTTCATCTCTTCCTTAGTATAGAGATTGTCGAGGAAAACGTCGATTTGCGGAATCAGGTTGAATGCGATCGGATAATGCTTAGCGAGGGATGCGGACGGCAGAATATGTGCTTCCATCTCGCGGCCTTCTGCATAAGCCTTTGTTTGGTCGGTGAGCTCGTCGATGCCCTCTTTACCAGCACCGGAAACTGCTTGGTAAGTGGAAACAACGATACGTTTAATACGAGCCAGGTCATAGAGAGGCTTCAGAGCCATAACCATGATGATGGTGGAGCAGTTCGGGTTAGCGATAATGCCCTTATGCTTCAGGATATCCTCAGGGTTAACCTCGGGCACAACCAGCGGTACCTCGGGGTCCATACGGAAGGTGCTGGAGTTATCGATAACAACTGCGCCTGCCTTTACAGCGTAAGGAGCAAACTCCTTGGAGATGCTGCCACCTGCGAAGAGAGCGATATCGATGCCTTCAAAGCTATCTTTAGTAGCCTCTTGCACGGTATAGGTCTTGCCCATAAACTCGATTTGTTTGCCTGCGCTACGAGCGGAAGCCAGAAGGCGCAGCTCTGCGAACGGGAAGTTACGTTCTTCAATAAGCTTCAGGAATTCAGTACCTACAGCACCGGTAGCACCCAAAATTGCAACATTATACTTTTTCATAAACCTTTCCCCCTCTATATTTATTACAGTAATTTATCCAAACCATAAACCAGGCCAACCTGGTCAATAATCTTGCGGCAGCCAAGTGCCACACCGGGCATATAGCATTCACGGCTTACGGGATCCGTGCTGATGTGCAGCGTTTCGCCCTGCCCACCGAAAATAACCTCTTGGCTTGCAACGTAGCCCGGGAGGCGAATGCTGTGAATCTTCATGCCTTCGTAATCGCCACCGCGTACGCCGGGCATGGTTTCACGTTCTTCCGGATGGCCCTGCTTCATAGCCTTGCGCACCTCGGCAATCTTTTGCGCGGTGATGATAGCAGTGCCGCTCGGAGCGTCAAGCTTTTTATCGTGATGCTTCTCGATGATTTCAACATTCGGGAAATATTTTGCTGCCTCGCATGCCAGCTTCATCATTACAACTGCGCCCAGTGCGAAGTTAGGAGCGATGAGCAGAGAAGTGTTATTAGCACGCGCCAGTGCGTCAACCTCTTCCAAATCCTCCGGCTTAAAGCCCGTAGTGCCAACTACTGCGTGCACACCCAGCGGCAGCATCTTGCGCAGGTTACCCATAACTACGTCCGGACGGGTGAAGTCTACTACAACCTGAGGTTTAGTAGCCTCGATAGTAGCTACAAGGTCGGTAGTAACGGGTACGCCCTCGCCCAGAGGCACGGTGCCCTCTTTAATATCGACAGCGCCTACCAGCTCCAGATCAGCTTCCTCGTACACTTTTTTGCAAACCTCGCTGCCCATGCGGCCCAACGCGCCATTTACTAATACTCTAATCATTATATCAACTCCTTAAAAATTTACGGGTATAAAGAAAAACCGTTGAGATAACTTTTACTTTGTTACCGTTACAAATTCGCGTTACGTTAACTTTTCTCAGCATATAGAAAAACCGTTGAGATATCAACGTTATCCCAACGGTTAGCATGCTGCACTGCAATCATAACCAAACCCTGAGATAGCGCTCCGCTGAGAAACTCAGCGACAGTCCGGCAGCTTTCGCTGACGGCCCAGCACAACGGTATGGCTACCCTTGCACTTCGGCGTTGACCCTTTCACCTGCTTCAACGTTCCCCACTCCACAGGCTACTCATGCTTTTCGCTCCTCTATCTAAATGGTTGTTCATTAGAGTTATTATAGTATTCTTGTCAACGATTGTCAAATAAAAAAATTACAGATGGTTAAAGTAATGTAATAGTAAGGTTATAGTGTAAAGATTGTACAATTATGTAGACTTTATCAAGCAAATTATATTACTTACTCGTGCTTCCAAAGCCCCCGCCGCGCACTGCCTTCGTAACCTTCTCATCACCGTCCGCAGTCAGATAATTGTAAAAAATGCCCTGCGCCACGCGCTCGCCCTTCGGCAGCGTCACAGCCTCAGTACCCATATTCAAGAGCGCCAGCATAATATGACCCTCATTATCAGCATTATTATAATAATCAGCATCAATAATGCCAACATTATTCACCAGCATCAGGTGTTTCTTCACCGCCATAGAGCTGCGAATATGCATACCCAGCCACTCGCCTGCCTGCATATACGCCTTCACGCCCGTCGGCACCAGCTGCAGCTTACCCGGCTGGAGCGTAACCTCCTCCGGCAGACAAAAATCATAGCCTGCGCTCAGCTCCGTCTTGCGCTCCGGCATCGGAAACTCCACACTAGCATACTTCGCAATCTTCTCAAAGCCACGGATTCTCATACAGATTACCTCCTCCAAAAAAATAGATAGAAAAAAGGCTCCCCTTAAAAGGGGAGCTGGCGCCGCAGGCGACTGAGGGGTTAACTGCGACATTAACCCCACCACCGCTATCGCGGTCCCCCTCCCCTTTAAAGGGGAGGCTCTTCGATGTTCAAATTCACTATCGCAATACGATGCAATTATTAGATTTCCAAGCGAACATTAAACTGTAAAACTCGCAGCAATTATTTAATTTCGTAGCGAACATCACATTTTTAGCAAATAAGCGCTTAGAACAATAGAAGCAAGGGTTCTATAAACTAAATTGTTCTTCAGACAAATAGTACCCCGCAGCTTCGTTATTGTTCTGCGCGAAATTTGCATTAAGAAAATGTGGTGAGCAGAAATTAATAATTGCGAGTGTCAAAGACACTAATTCAATGAGCGGAAATCAATAATTGCTAGTATTGTAAATTATTTTAAATTATTTCTGCATGCCCTTCATCAGAACAGCTTTACGAGACAGATTAATGCGACCCTTGTTGTCGATCTCAGTAACCTTAACCACGATTTCATCGCCAACGGACACAACATCCTCAACCTTCTCCACACGCTCAGTGGACAATTGAGAAATATGTACCAGACCTTCCTTACCAGGCAGAATCTCAACAAAAGCGCCGAAATTCATCAGGCGAGTAACCTTACCAGTATAAATCTTGCCAGGCTCTGCTTCCGCAGTAATGCCATTAATCATATCAATAGCCTTATTAGCAGACTCAGTGTTCACAGCTGCGATGAAGATGCGACCGGTATCATCGATATCAATCTTAGCGCCGGTTTCATCAACAATCTTCTTAATGGTCTTGCCGCCAGGGCCGATAACCTTAGCAATCTTGTCCGGATCAACATTAATAGTGGTGATCTTCGGAGCATATTTAGACAGCTCCTTACGAGGCTCGCTGATGCATTCCATCATCTTGCCCATGATGAACTCACGGCCGCGTTTAGCTTGCGCCAGAGCTTGAGTGAAGATATCCTTGTTGATGCCATCAATCTTAATATCCATCTGGATAGCGGTGATACCCTTATCAGTACCTGCTACCTTAAAGTCCATATCGCCCAGAGCATCCTCCAGACCTTGGATATCGGTCAGAATGGTGAAATATTCGCCGTCTTTTACAAGACCCATTGCTACGCCTGCTACAGGAGCCTTAATGGGCACGCCAGCGTCCATCAGAGACAGGGTGCTTGCGCATACGGAGCCCATGGAGGAGGAACCATTGGATTCCAGAACCTCGGAAACAAGGCGAATTGCATACGGGAACTCTTCCTCGGAAGGAATAACCGGCTTCAGAGCGCGCTCTGCCAGAGCACCGTGACCAATTTCACGACGACCGGGGCTACGCAGCGGTTTGGTCTCGCCTACGGAATACGGCGGGAAATTATAGTGGTGGATATAACGTTTGGTCTCTTCAGCGCCCAGACCGTCGAGGATTTGTGCCTCACGCAGCGGAGCCAGAGCCAGTACGTTCAAAATTTGGGTTTGACCACGGGTGAAGAGGGAGCTGCCATGCGGACGAGCCAAGAGGCCTACCTCGCAGCTTACCGGACGAACCTCGTCCAGTTGACGACCATCCGGACGAATCTTGTCCACAGAAATGGTGCGGCGAACGATTTTCTTCACCAGCTTTTGGGTGATGTAAGCAACGTCTTTAGCGTTGTCAGGATATTTCTCCAGGAATACTTCAGCGATTTCAGCTTTAACCTTAGCAACGTTTTCTTCGCGCTCCAGCTTATTAGCATCCATCAGCGCATCCTTCAGCTTTTGAGCGCCGTATTCTTCAATTTCAGTTACGAGCTCTGCAGGAGGAATATATACGGGAACTTCCATTTTGGTCTTGCCGATTTCAGCAACGATCTTTTCTTGGAATTCTACCAGTTGTTTAATTACGCCATGACCGAACCAGATTGCGTCCAGCATGGTTTCCTCGCTAACCTCTTTAGCACCTGCTTCTACCATCAGGATTGCGTCCTTGGTACCAGCAACTGCCAGGTTCAGCTCGGAGATTTTAGCTTGCTCCACGGTCGGGTTGATGATGAACTCGCCATCAATCAAGCCTACGCGAACGCCAGCGATAGGACCCTCGAACGGAATGTCGGAGATGGACAGTGCGCAGGAAGCGCCTACCATAGCGGGCATATCGGGTGCATTATCGGGGTCTACAGAAACTGCGGTAGCAACGATTTGCACGTCGTTATGATAGCCCTCGGGGAACATGGGGCGAATCGGACGGTCGATCAGACGGCTGGTCAGGATAGCCTGCTCGCTGGGACGACCTTCACGTTTAATAAAACCGCCGGGGATTTTGCCCACAGCGTACATTTTTTCTTCAAAATCAACAGTCAAAGGGAAAAAGTCTACACCCTCACGCGGGGTCTTGGTGCCGGTAACGGCAACTACTACAGCGGTATCGCCATAGCGAACTAATACAGCGCCATTTGCTTGCTTTGCAATCTTGCCGGCTTCGATGGTAAGAGTTCTGCCGCCAAGGTCCATGCTGTAACTATGCATATTCTTATGCCTCCTCTTCTATATTTAACACATTGTGCATACGTAGTATATTGTACACTATTTTACAGAATAGTGCTAGGGGTAATTTAAAATATTTTACTTAACCCTTCCGCCTCGCTACGCTCGGCACCTCCCCTTTTAAGGGGAGGCTCTCACCAACCTAAATGTAGGAGAAAGGCTCCCCTTCAAAGGGGAGCTGTCGCCAAAGGCGACTGAGGGGTTAACTAAAGGATTTCCTCTCACATAAACAATCTCAGAATAAACACCACAACCGCGCCAATCGCCGCAAAGACGATAAAGGTCGGCAGAAGGAAGAAAAACAGCGCCAAAATGCCGCCCAAAATTAAGAGCGTCATGAGCAGCCCACTGCCACAGCCAAACGTGTGCACCTTAATACCGGGCTGCTGCTGGCCACCATAGCCCTGCTGTCCGCCGTAGCCCTGACCATAGCCATTGCCCTCGTCATAGCGAGCATCACCATTCGTCACGCCACGCTGCTCAGCCGTGCTACCATCCTCCTCGATGGTTACGCCATCAAAGGTGTCGCGCTCGTCCGGAGTCAGTACCTGCGCATCCACCTCAAAGCGATAGTGACAATAGGGGCACTCAGTAACGCCCTTATTCACCTCGCGTCCACAAAAGCCACACTTCATAAAGTACTCCTTCTCCTACATCAGTAGTAATAACAATAAGCCTTCCTCATTGATATAACGAGGATCATGTGCTTCTAGCGCATTCTCATGCTCTATTTCGCGCGTAGTAGTATTAATCGTACTCACGGGCACACCACTACACATGGTCGAGATGTGCTGGGTCGTGTAATTATAAACGCCATTAGAGCGGATAAAGGTATTGATCACCCCTGCCGCCCAAATCTCAGGCTTGCGTATGGCCGCCGTGTTCTTGCCGCTGGCCGCCACATAGTCACTCCACAGCTGCTGGCACAGCTCGATATCATGCTTGCTAAAGGCATAGGGGCGCATAGCATACGCTATTTCCTCGCTCACCTCATCCTCCACCAGCGCACTTGGTCGATAATCTCTATGCTGCGTGCTATCGTCAAAGCTATCAAGCTTCACAAAGGCCGAATAAATTAGTGATAAATGGCGCACTAAAATCGGGTAACGCTTAATAAAAGCATCCCAGCTCAGCTCACCGCCATATTTAATCGCTGTCCAATCCTTCGTCTGCTTCATTACCTTCATGAAGCGCTTGAAGGAGGTCTTTGACATCTGCATGCCCCGCAGGCAGTTCATGACCATATTTTTATTATAGAAAATATGACCCATAAAAATCATATTTTCGGTATCCACATCATCCTCGAAAGGCAAGAGCAGCATATAATCCTCACCGGTGAAGATATTTACGCAGCTATAGAGCCCCTCCTGCGTGCGCGAATTAACCGTGAAGAGCACTAGCTCCGCCTGCAGTAGCTCTCGCAGCACATCCCGGCTCACAAGACCCTTTTTGCTATAGCCAATATCGCCAGAGGTATCAGCAAAATGCTGCAGAGGATTTTTATCATTGCCAATCATGCGATAATCAAAGAGGAAATAATCCCAGAAGCACTGCGCATATTCATCCGAGCCTGGCTTCTCCTGCATGGCGCCATTCATAAAAATGCCTGCATAAAGGAACGTCGCACGCTCGACATCCCTCTGGTAACGCTTATCACTATAGAATACTCGCAAAGATTGCAATAAATTCTCCAAGCGTTCGCCAATATTCAAAAAGACCTTCGCCGGCAGGTCGGGCGTAGACAGCACATTATAGCGCTCGAAGCGGGGCAAAAAATGACCATCCTCATCCAGCATCTGTACCCTGCCGTTGACCAGCAATGCTTCCTTAGCCTCGCGCGGTGCATTATCCTGGGAAATGATGTGCTTTTTCTTAAAATAGGTATAAAGCTCCATCATCGTGTCCAGGAAACCTCCCACGCTCGCAGGCGTCACGAGGAAATCAGACACATTACGCGCGCACCAGGCCACACAATCTATAAAATTTTCCTTGGTCATATCACCAAGATAATTATCGGAATTGCCCAGGTAAATGCAAAGCTCCGTCATATGCTCCCAAGCCTCGTAGAGCTCCTCCTCCGTTGCGCCCTGCCACAGCTTTTGGCGCAGGAAGCTCTCCACGTTACTCCGATGCAGGACGCTGTTCCATTCCTCATCCTGAGCGTAAAAATCCGCTACTAAATCAAAAATATTACCCATTTTACTCCTTATCAGGTGAAATTAGCATCCACCTCACGGTAGACCTCAATTAAGGGGACCTTGTTCTGCTTTGCTGCAGCCACAGCACTCTCGTACTCCACTGCATAGCGCTCGCCTGCAGGCGTCTCGCTAACCTTAACCTTAATGGGGCCATACATAGTATTAACTACCTCCTCATGGCGCTGTAAAAAGCTACGCTCCATTATGCAGCGTCTAATGCCAATGGTGGAGGTTTCATTATAAATAATCGTTTCCAGCTTCGCAACATCGTTAACCCTACACAACACCTGTAGCTGGTAGGCAGGACGATTTTTCTTCATAAAGATGGGCAGATAGCATGCATCCAGAGCCCCTGCCTCCAGCAGCTTGTCCAGCACATAGCCCAGGATTTCGCCTGTAGTATCATCAATATTAGTCTCAAGCTTGAAAATTGGCTCCGTCTCTGGCGCCGCCTCCTCATAACCAAATTTAACTTCAAGAAGCTTTTGCAGATTATCCAAACCGGAAGCGCAGGACTTCTCATCGTCCTGCTCAGCAGGCTTATGAGTACCTTCTTCTAGAGTATATTCATAATCATCAGAATCTAAGAGCATCGCCCGTAAAATGCTGGGGCACTCATAATTACGCTTACCAGAGCCATAGCCAGTGCCCAAAATCATGTGTCTATCAGGCACTATCATAGTATCACACAGAGCCACAACTGCTGCTGCACCTGTAGGCGTTACAAATTCCCCCTCGCAGGGCAATCTGTCCAGTATCAAACCATAAGTAGAGCAGATATTTGCCACAGCGGGCACAGGAATGGGCAGCAATCCATGCTGACAGCGAATCTGACCCCTGCCCTCTGCCAAGGGACTAGTAATGCCATGGTCAACACCCAGGCTATCATATAAAACGGCAATCGCTATGATATCCACAATGGAGTCTAGCGCACCCACCTCATGGAAATGTACCTCATCCTTAGGTACATCGTGCGCCTTAGCCTCTGCCTCAGCGATAATATCAAAAATAGCAAGAGCTATGGTCCTAGCATTTTCCGTCATTTCCGTCTCATTGATAATCGCGGTAATTTCCTTCAGACCGCGGTGCTCATGGTGATGGTGATGCTCATGGGGCTTAGCTTCCTCAGCATGCTCATGGTGATGATGCTCGGGATGGGCGCAATCGCACTCCTTCTCCTCTTCAGCATGGTCAGCCAGATAGCTGGACAGCTTATGGGGCTGATGCGCCTCGAGGAATTCATGCGCCACGGGCAGCTCATGCTCATGCATATAATCATGCTCATTGACAAAGCCATCCTGATAAGCGCCCTCATTGCCATGATCCAGACGATAGTCATTTTCCGGCATATGGGGATGCTCATAGACATCCTCCTGCTTCCTAGTGGCGTCGCAGGCACAGGTTTGCTCTGCTTCAGCATTCTCTTTTCTGGTAAATTCGCCATGCAAATATCCCATATCATGGTCGTTATTTTCATGCTCGCTATCGAGAATGACGTTGAAATCACAGCAAGAGATGCCCGCCTTCTTCACGCGGGTAATATTATAGGTAAAGCCCTTCACCGGCATGCTGGACAGTGCCAAATCCATGGCCGCCTTATCAGCACCTAAATCTATTAATGCGCCCACCAGCATATCACCACTGATGCCCGCACTGCACTCTAAATACAAGGATTTCATAACACACAACCTCCCCAATATAACATTTCTTTATTCCCATTTCAGGATTAATTTTTAATACTCTTATTTCTCCGCCAGTCTATTAATCTGCGTAGCGATGTAGCCAGCGCCATAGCCATTGTCAATATTGACCACGGAGACACAATTGGCACAGGAATTCAGCATCGTGAGGAGCGCCGAGACACCGCCGAAGCTCGCCCCGTAGCCCACGCTCGTCGGCACCGCAATTACGGGATTTCGCACCAGTCCGCCGATAACACTGGCCAGCGCGCCCTCCATGCCTGCTACCGCAATGATACAGTTCGCACTGCGCAAGCGCTCCATCTGGCCAAGCAGCCTGTGCAGCCCGCTCACGCCCACATCGTAGATACGTTCCACGCGCGCACCGAAAAACTCCGCTACCTGCGCCGCCTCCTCGGCCACCGGCACATCCGCTGTCCCGGCCGTACACACGCAAATGCAGCCCGAGCGCTCCTTCTCCGTACGCTCAAGCTTCAGCGTCCGCGCCACGCCATCATAAACGATGTCCGGTAGCACCTGCCACACCAGCTCCGCCTGAGCCGCCGTAGCACGCGTACCCAGCACCTCGCCATGCTCTGCATACAAGCTCTGAAAAATCTCCTGCAGATACGCATCCGGCTTATTGGGGCAATATATCACCTCGGGAAAACCGGAGCGCAGCTCCCTATATGTATCCAGCTTCGCATAGCCCATATCCTCGTAGGTCTTGCGCTCAAAAAAGCGCTCCGCCTCCTCAATAGGCAGCTCACCAGATTTTACCTTTGCTAAAACCTCTTTAATCTCCACTAGCCTTTTACAGCCTCCAGCTACAATTTTATTCTATAGCAATATACTTCGCTAAAAATATTTGCACTATGTCTAAATAAGCACCACGTTTAGCAAAAACTTTGCACTTTCTATGTTTATAGCAAGGACTTAGTCCGCAAGCGAACTAAGTCCTCAAATTCTCATAGCCTATTAAATTACAGCAAGTTCTTAACTACTGCCAGCTCCATCTTATCAGAGGGGATAACCTCCGTATGCAGTATGGGCAGCTCCTTCAGCGCCAGCATGCGCGGCGGAATCTCCACACCCGTCTTCGCCTGCAGCTCGTCCAGATTAGCAAAGGGATCCGCACCTGCAGGCTGCTTATCCTCCAAAGCATCCAGCACGCTATCGGCAAATTTATAGGGGCTAGCCGTGGACAGCACCACGGTATAGGTCTCGTCACTGGTCAGGAAGCGATACTTCTCAAGAGCACGCCAAGCTACAGCAGTATGCGTATCCATGAGATACTTATAATCGCTGTAAATGCGGCCGATAGCTTCCTTTGTCTCCAGCTCGTCCACCCAGGCGCCAAAGAACTCTCTTTGAATGCGCTTCAGCACATCATTATCCACCTTATACACGCCCTCGGTGTTCAGGCGCTTCATATAATCCGCTACCTGAGCAGCATCCTCATCCGTAACATTATAGAGCAAGCGCTCCAGATTACTGGAAACGAGAATGTCCATGGATGGGGAAATCGTCTTAAAGAATTCACGGCGTTTATCATAGGTACCGGAATTAATGAAATCCGTCAGCACCTTATTACTATTGGACGCGCACAAGAGGCGCTCAATGGGCAGGCCCATCAGCTTCGCATAATAGCCCGCCAGAATATCACCAAAATTACCGGTGGGCACAACGAAATTAATGCCCTCACCGAACTGAATTTTGCCAGCCTTCACAGCATCCACATAGGCGCTGAAATAATACACAATCTGCGGTACCAGACGACCCCAGTTAATGGAGTTCGCACTGGAGAACGTGAAGCCGTTCTTGCCCAGCTCCTCGCCCAAAACAGTATTGCCAAAAATCTCCTTCACGCCGCGCTGAGCATCGTCAAAATTGCCCTCAATACCAAAAACCTTCACATTCTTGCCCATTTGGGTAATCATCTGACGCTTTTGGATATCGCTCACACCCTCGCTGGGGTAGAAGACAATAATCTGGGTGCCCTCGACGTCGGCAAAGCCCTCCAGAGCCGCCTTACCCGTATCACCGGAGGTAGCAACAAGAATAACCACCTTATTCGTCTCGCCCGTCTTTTTCATGGAACGAGTAAGTAAATGGGGCAGCAGCTGCAGCGCCATATCCTTAAAGGCGCTCGTAGGGCCGTGCCACAGCTCCAGCACGCCCGTATTATCATTGACCTGCACCAGGGGCACAGGATTAGTACCAAATTTATCCTCTGCATAGGCAGCCTGCACGCACTCGCGCAGCTCGTCCTCGCTAAAGTCAGTCAAATATTGCAGCAACACGTCCACTGCTCTTTCAGTATAGGGCTTCTCCGCCATGGCCTTAATATCCACCATGCGCAGCGTCGGAATCTGTTGCGGTACAAAAAGACCGCCATCCTCTGCCAGGCCACGGGTAATGGCATGAGCAGCGCTCATTAATTCAGTTTTCCCTCTTGTACTAACATATAACATCGCAAAAACCTACTTTCCTTGATGCTCCTTAGCTCCGGAGAGCTTGCAAGCTAATTTACTCTGTAAATTAAGCTATGATGTGTAGCAATTTACATTTTTCTCTGCTTTTTAGTATTTTACGTAAAAAGTCACACCACTTATAGCGTTATAAACCTATCATAACACATTTTACGCACTACTACAAGAAATTTAAGCAAAAATCAGCGGTGCTACCGTAGCTTTCGTAGCTTTTTGTAAATCAGCTGGCGCAGCCACAATTTGCATGCCCCTCTGCCCCGCGCTAATAGCGATTTCAGGCCAATTATTACTCGTCTCATCCATATACACAGGATAATTTTTCTTCGCACCTAAGGGCGAGCAGCCACCGCGGATATAGCCCGTCAGCGGCAGGACCTCCTTCAGCGCCACCAGCTCCGCTCTTTTATTACCACTGACGCGCGCCAGAGCCTTTAAATCCAGCTCCGCATCCCCGGGTATTACGGCGAACATCACGCCATTTTTATCACCGCGCACGCACAGCGTCTTGAAAACCTGGTTAGCAGGCATCCCTACCTCCTGGGCCACATGAATAGCGTCGAGATGCTCTTCATCCACAGCATATTCCATAATACGGTACTCTATTTTCAGCTTATCTAATTCACGAGCAGCGTTAGTTTTTTTATTATGTTTCACAGGAAAAACCCCCTTAATGCTAGAGAAATTGCTCTTTATTTGCTATAATATCACTAGATATACCCTAATGCAAATCATTTTCACGCCAGCAGGCTAAAGAAAATAAAAAAAGCTGCTCGCAGCGGCTTTATGTGGAAGGAAATTCAAAGTGGAGATTAAAATTATCTGTGGACAAATGGAGGTCATCCCTGGCCGTCCCGACCTGAATTACAATAGAATAAGCGAAATTATCACGGATGCCAAGGCTCAGGGTGCGGATCTTCTGCTTCTGCCCGAGATGGCACTGCCCGGCTATCTCATCGGCGATCTCTGGGAGCAGCAGACCTTTCTCGATGACTGCGCCTATTACACGGAGCAGCTCGTGGCGCAAACCCAGGGCATCTGCGTGCTCTTCGGCAGTGTGGCTGCCGAGCCTGATAAGCTCAATGAGGACGGACGTCTGCGCAAGTATAACGCTGCCTATGTCGCCCAGAACGGCAAATTATTAGGTGGCTATCAGGGGCGCAGCTTCATCATGAAGAACTCCTTGCCCAATTATCGCGAATTTGACGATTGTCGCTATTTCTATAGCCTGCAAAAGCTCTGCGCTGAGGAATACGCGAGCGTAGAAGAGGCACTGCAGCCTGTGGAGGTCGAAATCCGCGGCGAAAGGCTGCGCCTCGGCGTCATGCTCTGCGAGGATGGCTGGACGGAAAACTACCATCTGAACGTGCCGCAAACTCTGGCGCACAACGGCGCCCAGCTCCTGTGCAACCTTTCCTGCTCCCCCTATACTTTAGGCAAGAACCGTAAGCGCAACCGCCTCTTTAGTGCGCAAGCAAAGGCAGCAGGCATCCCCCTCATCTATTGCAATAATGTGGGCATCCAGAATAATGGCAAAAATATCTTCACCTATGATGGCTGCACCTCTGCCTATAATGGCGACGGCACGCTGGTGACGAGCGCCGAGATGTATGCCGATACCCTGCTTCCCATGAGCTGGGAGACTGCGTCTAATACCATTATCCCGACCTGCCCTCCTGCAACATTGCCCGAGGAGCCCCGCAGCGTCTACCAGGCGCTCAAATACGGCACTACGAAATTCCTCGCCCAGTGCGGCATCAAAAAAATGACCATCGGCCTCTCCGGCGGTATCGACAGCGCCATTACCGCTGCCATGTATGCCGATATCCTGGGTCCGGAAAATATTTTACTTGTGAATATACCCTCGCGCTATAATTCTACGACCACGCGCGAGATTGCTTATAAATTGGCCAAGGCCCTCGGCGCCAACTACGCCGTGCTTCCCATTACGGAGAGCTATGAGCTGACTGTCGAGCAGCTGACTACTACCCCCATGACACATCTCGCCACAGGTAAGGAGTTCCATCTCGAGCTTAGTACCTTAGTTAAAGAAAATATCCAGGCCCGCGACCGTGGTGCGCGCCTCATTGCCGCAGCCAGCGCTGCCTTTGGCAGTGCCTTCAGCTGCAATTCTAATAAAGCTGAAATCTCCGTGGGCTATGCCACCTTCTATGGCGATATCGCCGGCGCCCTCGCCATGATTGGCGACCTGTGGAAGCACCAGGTCTATGCATTGGGACGTTACCTGAACGCTGAAGTGTTTAAGCGCGAGGTCATTCCCGAAGAAATCTTCACTATTCGGCCCAGCGCCGAGCTCAGCGAGGCGCAGACCGTGGGCAAGGGCGGCGACCCGCTCGTTTACCCCTACCATGACTACCTCCTGCGTGCGTTCATCGAAAATTGGCACAAGACCACACCCGCCGACATTCTGCGTTGGTACAAGGCTGGCGTCCTGGCCGAGGAACTTGGCTGCACTGAGGAATCTCTTGCCGAGGCCTGTCCTACAGCGGAGGTCTTAATCGCCGACCTGGAGCGCTGGTGGCGCCTTTTCGCCGGCTTTGCCGTAGCGAAGCGCATTCAGGCTCCCCCCATCCTTTCGCTTACCAAGCGCGCCTTTGGCTATGACCATCGCGAGGCGCAGCTATCCCCCTATTTCTCCCGTGAATATTATCAGTTGAAAGAAGAGCTGCTCCATCATGGATAAACGAGAATTTGCCCAGCGGGCTCACGATATTTGTCTAGAGTCCTTCAAGGCCTATTTTGTAGAAAATGATTTGCCTAAAAGCATGCGCTATATGAACGCCGAGAGCCTCCACTCCTTCTGTCTCCATCCAAAAAACTCCCTCGTGAGCTGTGATGATTTTGTACGCGACATGATGCCCATGGATGATTTTCAAGCCCAGGCTCGTATCGACGCTTTAAAGGAAGAGCTCACCTTTTTGGCAGAGGACTTTTGCATCATTCTGCTACGGGCTAAGCTGGAGTTTATTATTGATAAATGCTATAAAATGCTGCTTCCCTGCCGCGTTTCCTACTTTGTCACCTGCAAGGACGACCAGCTGGAGATCATTCATCTGCATTTTGCAGTACCCCATCAGACTATTCGCACCTCCAAGCTCCATGCCGCTCTCGATGAAAATACCCTTTTTGACGAAAGCATGTCCAAGAGTGAGCTGCTGGGGCCTGCTGTTGCCGCGGGTCTCTATAGCCCTAATGCTCTGCTCTACTATAGCCTGGCACAGGAGCAACCCATTACCTTTGTCAATAATACCCTGCTGAAACTGCTGGGTTATACCGATAGTAACGACTTTTTTCATAAAACTGCAGGAACCCTGGAGCAGCTTGTCGAAGCGCAGGATTTACCCCTGTTCACCAAAAAGCTGGCCAAGCATACTCCCGGAAAAATTATTGCCTTTAACCTGCACTGCCTCAAGGCAGATGGTAGCGCCTTCCCTGTTTTACTCCGAGCAAAGTATGCTTTGCAGAAGGAGCCCCATTATATTTTGAGTATCACACCCCTGGAGGTGCCACCGGAGGAGCTCGATTGCGGTCAGCAGCTGCCTAGCTCCACACCGGAGAACTATACCATTTCCTTTGAACTATTTATGAAGCTAGCCCTCGACAGCCTCGCGCAATATGGTCGCAAAAACGGGCGTAGCTATGGCAATAATAATTCCCATATTTTGCAGCTCACTGCCTCCGTCCTCAATGCCTCCAATGCCTGGCTTGATGACGTGCGTGATCCCGAAGCTAATACAAGGCTTCTCGCGTCCTACACAGCACCCGGAGCCCATGAGCTTAAGCATCTTCCTCTGCAAAGTCAGGAGCTGCTGCAGATCATCCATAAATTTAAAAATAAATGCTATAATTCCCTGCAGGAATATCCTGAGCCCCTGCGCACGTATAGCGAACGCGTGGGTATTACCAGCGGTATTCATGAAATTATCGAATATGATGGTCAGGAAGCCTTTGTTC
This sequence comes from Phascolarctobacterium sp., assembly GCA_034117325.1. Taxonomy (GTDB): domain Bacteria; phylum Bacillota; class Negativicutes; order Acidaminococcales; family Acidaminococcaceae; genus Phascolarctobacterium_A. The sequence continues at coordinate 32,783 of JAXEPX010000027.1, forward strand.
TGCATATTTTCCGGCAAAATGATGCTACTCCCTGGACTGAGCATGAGCTAAACATCGCTCATCAGGCTGCAAGAATTTATAAATCCATTCTTAAAGACTATCCTCTTACTGAAAACACTGACGCTGCTGATGCAAAAGGAGGTAGCCTATGATCCAGGTTCTAGTTTATACCTCTTCACCCTTAATTGAGGAGCTCCTCCAATACAGTAGTCTTTTTGATATGGAATTCCACTATTGATACCTGCCGGCGCAGGCAGTAGCTGCCTTTGTCCGTTATAGGCCTAGCTTCTTTATCCTCCACTGCGCTAGTAACACGCTGCAGGAGCTCACCTTTTTGCGCTCACTTTCCCAGAAGCTGCCCATCTTTGCGCTGACTACCAGCACCAATGATGACCATGCTGCACAGCTACTGGAGCAGGGTGCTGATTATCTTGTCCACATTCCCTGCGATGCTAAGGAAATTCGCGCACAGCTCAATAATTTTCTGCGCCTAACTCTTGCCGTGCAAAAGGAGAATACCAGCAATATCCTTCATATTGGCGAGCTCAAGATTTTCTTAAAAAATAATCAGGTTATGCTAGGTGAGGAATATCTTGCCCTCACGGTGAAGGAATATAAATTGCTGCTCGCCCTTGCCCATAATCTTAACAAGATTGTGGATACCGAAAGCCTGTACGAGGCAGTTTATCCCCAGAGCGAGGTCAAGCTTACTAGCCGCTCCTTGAATATGCACCTTTCCAATTTGCGACATAAGCTCCACCTTGAGGATTATACCAACCTCAGCCTCGAGACTAAGCGTGGCAAAGGCGTGGGCCTCTTTTATATAACAGATCCTGCAGGAGGTGAAAACCATGCTTAAGGAAGCTAATAAAGCGCCTGCGCAAGCTATAAAAGCCTCTGAGGCAGACGCTAGCTTTTATCAGCAAGCAGAGCAGCTAGCTCGGGAAATGACCTCTGCCTATTGCGAGCGCCTGGACATGGATTTTTTCCGTAACGCCTTTTCCCAGGAGCAGACTTATTATGTAGCCTGGGGCAAGAATGAATACTATCCTAGCTATGATGCTATTTGCGCTACGCTTAACGAGCGCTTAACAAAGCCCTATTATATCGATGTTCAAAATGTAGCTACGGAGGTTATCCCTGTTTCCGCTAGCGTGTGCATCGTTTTATTAACAGCTGAGCTCAGCTACCGTGTTCCCGATGCACATTACAAAAAACAGCTTCTGCGCTCCTCCTTAGTTTTTCGCAAGGAGGCTACGGGAGCAAAAATCGTCTATCTCCATACATCCCCTTTCAAAAGGATAAATCAGCTCCTCTATATTAAACCGGAAAGCTATGGCAATAAGGCCTTAGAGCAGGTAGCCTGTGACGAAGCAAAGCTACAGCTGGCTCATGCGCTTTTTGATGACACACCCAATGGCTTAGTCTACTTCCTCATCAGCGAGCATTATCCCGTTGTTTATAGGAACCAGAATCTTTGCAAAATGTTGGGCTACACTGATTTTGCCGACCTGCTGCGCTGTACTAAGGGTCAGGTGCAGCATATAGTCTATCCTGAGGATTTAGAGCTAGTCAAAAGTACGCTGCGCGCCCATATTAATGGCGTCCCCTATACCCTGACCTATCGCCTGCTCACGAAGGAGCAGCGCCCCCTCTGGGTTTTGGAGCGTGGTGTTTATGTTGACGACGGCCTGAACGGCGAGGACTTTTATATTGCGACCATTATCCCCATCAAAAGGACGCAGTGCAAGCTTAATTATGGCAATCTGCTTAATTATGAACGCCTCAATAATCCTCCTCTGTCCCTGAGCCACTTTCTAGCGCAAACACTTGATTATATGGATTTCACAAACCGTCAGCACAGCATCCAGCAGCTGCTGCAGCATGCCAGCGAGACACTCCAGCTGCACGGCATCATGCTCTATCGGATTGAGCCAAACGACGGTCCCCTGCGCCCCTATCTTTATTATGACTCAGAAAATGAGCTGCGTCCCTGCTTTGACCACGGCCGCTCCTGGCGCGAAATTCAAAGCTATTTTGATGACCAGGGCTTCAGCACTTGTTCAGACTTAAAATACATTCCTGAAGGCTTGAGCTATGTCGCCAAGCCTCAGCATATCCGCTCCACGCTGACGAAGAGCATTATTATCAACAATGAGGTACGCTACGTCTTCACAGCCTACTATCGCTTCCAGCCCCATGACTGGACGGATAAGGAGCAGGAGCTCATGCAGGAGGTAGCTAAGCTTTTAACCCTGCTTTTAGACGAGAACTTCTAAAGGAGTTCTATAAGCTGCAAACAAAGCTTAACAAAATTCTTCTAGCTAACGCAAAAACCTCATCCCTACTTACTTTAGGGATGAGGTTTTCTTTATCTTAACATCATTTAGAGCTCAGACTTCTAGCTTAACTTAGGAACTAAGCTAGCTTAGCCCATTGATTTTGTTGAGCAGAGGCCCATTACTCCTCCACTACGTCGTAGAGCTTCTTCACGGTTGCCTCTACCAGCGCGCCAATGCTGGACACACTGCGCTCCTGCGGCAAGCCGCTCGCATCATAGCCCAGGGGCAGCTCGGTGCAGGCCGTCATCACAGGCACATCGTGCTCCTGCCACAGCTCCTCCACCAGCTCGCGGCACAGCGCCCCCGCCTCGGCCAGACGATTAGCCTTAACGAAATTAATCACCTGCTGGGATTTATCGCTCTGCTCCTCGTTCGGAATGAAGAGCTTCAGGCCGTGCATTTCGGCATATTTTTGGTACAGACCGCAGGCACGGGTGCCCTTCGTAGACAGCATCCACGCGCCATGGGGCGCAATCGCCTTCGTTGCCAGCACAGTGCTCTCGATAATATGCACCAGGGGCACGGGCAGCTCGTCCGCAAATTGATCAATAAAATAATGCGCCGTATTGCAGGGCACTGCCAGCACATCCGCGCCCAGCTCGCACAGCTTCAGGAGGTCCTCCTTCAGCTTCGGCAGCGGGCTCGGACCCTGACCGCAAATGGCAGTACCACGGTCGGGAATCTCGCAGTCGCCAATCATATACACTACAGGATGCTCCTGGTCAATCGTAGCCGGGCACTTTTGCGCCAGCTGACGCAGAAACTCCGCAGCGGCCGCAGGGCCCAGGCCCCCCAGCACACCTAATTTTTTGCCATTTTTGATGTATTTTGTCATATTTATGTCTCCAATCTACTTCTGCTCCAGCAGATAAATGTCGCTGATTTCCTTAACCACTGCCACATTCGTCGGCACCTGCTTCGTCTTCTGCACGCGACGATACTCCAGTCCACGCACTAAAATATACTTATGCTGACCATTGCGCAGCGCCTCCGGCAGCGCACCCGTCTGCGGCAGCATCTCCACGCCAGCCTTGCCCGCATAATACATGAATCCAGGACGCAGGAACTTATCCACATAAATCGGCGTCTCCTTATCGCACTGCTCCGCGTACACCGCACTCATGCTTTTCACGCTGAAGCGGTCCGCAATCACCGGCATCACAAAGGCAAAGGCCACGCACATCGTCACCAGGCCGACCAGCGTATGCAGCCAGCAGCTCATCTCGATATCGCGATAATACCACAGGCTGAACACCGCACCAAAGCCGATGATCAGCGTCAAGCCACCTAAAATATACAGGCTAAAGGCTGCCTCGGGCAAATAATTTGCGCCTACAAACCAGCCAATACCTAAGAGCAGGAACATCAGCCCACTGCCACAAATCCAGCTATAATACGTAGAATTATGGCGCATCTTCGTCAGCATGCGGGACACATTCCAGCCGATAATCACTGCCATGGGCGGGAACATCGGCAAAATATAGCTCGTCAGCTTCGTCTGGCAAATCGTAAAGAAAATAAAGACAAAGCCCGCCCACACATGGTAGAGTAGCAGCTGACGCATATCATCAATGCGACTTTCGCAAATAGAGGCCTTCACAGCCTGCACCAGCATGCCCGTCCATGGGAACATGCCCAGAATAATAACCGGGAAATAATACCAGAAGGTGACGCGGTTCGCATGCTCCGGCGTCGTAAAGCGTGTCACATTATGGAAGCCCAGGAAAGTCTCGATAAACTGCATCCCGTGTACCGTGTACATCGCGTAATACCAGGGCGAAGCCACTAGAAAATACAGCAGCGTGCCGCGCACCACATGCATGCGCAGGATTTCGCGCAGCTGACCCATCATTGCTAAATAGATAAAAATAATAGCACCCGGGAAAACAATGCCAATCGGGCCCTTCGTTACCGTCGCCAGCGCCATGCAAATATACATGAGCCAATACTTGCGATGCGCAAAGCACAAAATCGCGCCGCTCATAAAGAAGAGCAGAGTCGTATCCGTTACCGCCGCCTTACCCATATAGAAAAACTGCACGCAGCTCGTCAAAATCACCGCTGACCAAAAGCCCGCCTTCTCATTAAAAAGCGTCGTCGTCGACACATAAAGCATGATTACCGTACCGCAGGCCATCAGCGACGCCGGAAAACGCGCAGCGAACTCCGTAAAGCCAAAGATATGCTGACTCAGAGCCACCAGCCAATAATACATGGGCGGCTTATCATACCAATAATTACCAAAAATGCGGGGCGATAAATAATCGCTAAACTGAATCATCTCCCGCGCCGTCTCCGCATACACAGGCTCGTCCGGGTCCAAAAGCGGCACCCCGCCGATACCAAAGAAAATCGTAAACAGCACCAGCCCTGCTATAATCAGCAGACTATTTTTTTCGATTTGCCTCATTCCTACTCCCCATTCTTATGCAAATAATCACCATAGGTGCGCTTAATGCCCTCACCTAGGCTCATCACAGGACTAAAGCCCAGCTCCCTTTGGCAGCGCTCATTACACAGCACGGAGCGGAAAATATCCCCCTCCCGCGCGGGCGCATACGTAACAGCGAAGTCATGCCCCACCGCCTGCTGAAAAGCACCCAGCAGCTCATTCAGCGAAGTCTCACGCTGGGTGGAAATATTGATCACATGGAAGCCATCCAGCTGCACACCACGCCACAGTGCCTCCGCAATATCACCTGCATACACAAAATCACGTGTCTGCTCGCCATTGCCATAAATAGTAACGCCCTTACCCTGGGCCAAAAGCTTACAGAAAATGCTCACCACGCCGCCTTCGCCACCAGCACCCTGACGCTCCCCATACACATTTGCAAAACGCAGCACCGTAGCATTAAGCCCATATAAATCATGATACATGCGCAAATAATGCTCCGTGGTCAGCTTCGTAATCCCATAGCAGCTCATCGGACGGGGAGACTCCTCCTCTCGCAGGGGCACGTTGAGATTATCCCCATACACAGCTGCACTGGAAGAAAACACTATATTTTTCACGCCATACTTTTTGCAGCACTCCAACACATTGAGCACGCCCAAAAGATTAATAGCGCAATCCTCATCAGGATGGTCCAGAGAATAAGGCACCATGGTCTGCGCCGCCAGATGAATCACCGCATCAAAGCACTCCATAGCAAAAAGACGTGCCAGCTCCTTATCTCGCACGTCACCCTCTACCAGACGCATATTACTAGGCACATGCTCCACCCGACCACTGGACAGATTATCGTACACAACTACCTGCACCTCAGGCTTCGCGGCTAAAAGGGCGAGCAGATGCGAGCCGATAAAGCCCGCACCACCTGTAACTAAAAATTTCATATCTATTCAACTCCTAAGCTAACTTATTTACACTTATGATAGCAAAAGAAGCTTAATTTCAGCTTATTTACAATCTCGAGCCAAAGCAGGGGTAAACAAAACAGAACAAACCGAACATTATTTCTCACTAGACTCATTACGCTCCACAACCTTCGTTCTGCTCTTCACCTGCGCCACATTAATAACATCACTGCCAAAGGCGCGAATCGTCACCACAGCGCCCAGCATAAACGGCAAATACTCCTCCGTAAAGCGCCACAGCACCGCCAAAATGCCCTCCAGGCCGCCCGGGAGAAGATTAGCAAACAGCATGACAAAGCCCGCCTCGGCGATACCACTGCCGCCCGGCGTCGGCGAAAAATACAGCACCAGATTAATCAGCACCATACGCCCCATAACCTGTGCCAAATCAAAATCAATATTCAAGCCGGTCATATAAGCCGGCACCGTCGCATAAATAAAGAGCAGGCTCAAGCCCGACTCCACAAAGGAGCGCAGCACCATCAGCGGATGCTTGCCCATAACCACAAAGGCATGCTTAAACTGCTGATACCAAATATAGCAATTGCGCCGCGTCGTATAGGAAAGCTTGCGCGTACACAGGAAAATCAGCTTCTCCGGATAACGCGTACGCATCAGATAAAAGGCGATAATAGGCAAGGAAACAAAGGCACACGACACAAAGGTCAGCACCGAAGCCGGCATCCACTGCACAATATCCTGATCACAATGCAGCACCACAGGCACCAGCAAAATCAGGAAAATAATCGACATAATTGTGCGCACAAGAATAACCACCGTGGACTTCGCAACCGGCACCCCTGCCTTGCGCATAAACATCACCTGCGCAATAGCGCCACCGCTCGCTCCCGGCGTTACCAGCGCCAGAAAATAATTGCTCAAAACAACATTCACAATCTGGCGCAGCGTCAGCTTCTCCTCCGTGATGTTTGCCAGGGTAATCAGACGCAAGCCATCAAAAAAGAGACCCACGCCAAGACAGCCTAAGGCAAGCAGAATGCACTTAGGCTCAAACATCGTCAGATAATCCAACGTCCGTATATCAAATGTAAAATAAATGACTGCCGCGCTAATGAGCAGCACAAAGGCAAATAAAATGCCCAAGCGTAGCAAAAGCTTTTTGTTCATCAATTCAAACCGCCATGGTAGTGTTTGGACGGAAAAGTTCGGGGTCACTATAGCTGACCAAAATTAATCAGCTCCACACCCTGCTCTTGCAGTAAAGCCTTATTTCTTTCATCCAAATAAGAAGCGAGCTCCGTCTCCCACGTATACCCCCAGCTGAAAATCTCCTTCAGCGGCGCCGTCTCCAGCCCCGGATGCGTCATAATCTCACTCACACCCTCCGGCAACATACGGATAATATTCCCCACCAGCTCGGCGTTCAAATGACCGCCCGCCAGCATGCCAAAGAAATGCTCAGGATGCTTCAACCCGCGCCCATCCGCCGCCATAGCAGCCATATCAGCGCAAAAGCTCAGCCCCGCCCGGCCAATCTTACGACCTAAGCCGGCAGCAAAGCCACCACTAAAGAAATAACCCTCTTTAGGTATACGTATTCTTTTTATATTATACTCTGAACACAGCCTTATGACAAGTCTATTTACAAAAGGAAGCACATGAGTATGCTGATGACTATCGATATGAGTAATATTCAGCCCGCTAGCAAGCGCCATCTCGATCTGCGCCCGCAGCTCCGCCTCCAGCTCACACTGCTTCACAGCGCCCAAATAAAAACGCTTCGCAAAAGCCACATAATCAGACACAAAAAGACCCCGCTCGTCAACCAGACTAGGCACCTCACTCGCCGGCAGCAGCGGCGCCACACCGCCCACCAGCGTCAAATGAATACCAATACCCAGCCCAGGATTAGCACGCGCCAGCTCCATCGCCTCCGCACACGCCGGCGCACTAGTCATCAACGAAGTACTCGTGATAAACCCCTCGCGATAACCCTTAATGATCCCCTGATTAATTAAAGTATGCAAGCCAAAATCATCGGCATTAACAATAAGCTTTTTCATCGAACAACCTTCTTATGAATTATAATAAAAAAATTTCTCAGTCTACCCTAACGGTTTATTTAGAAGTACTGTATTGAGTAAATATAATAATTACGGTGCGAATCGAAATTTTAGCTAGCGAGGACTTGGTGCAATAGAAATCGAGACACTGTTGCGGTCACATCCAAGAAGCGAGTCCGTAGGACGATGCTGATTGGACAATGTGACCCATGCGATAGGGGCCCAAGAAGCGAGCTCGCAGAGCGATGCTGATTGGCTTGCCCCGAACCGCTTTGAGCGAAGCGAGTTTGGCGAGATTTCGTTATTGCACCGTCCGAAGATAGCGTCAAAAATTTCGGCTGAGCATAGCAATATTATATTTACAAATTTCTCAACTAACTTTAAACCTAACTGACCCCTCAGTCATCCGCATTCACAAACTACTTCTTCCTTACAAAAGTACGCGGACTGACAGCTCCCCTGACGCAAAGACCCACGTTGTCACAAGCGTAGCGCCGTGAGAACGTGCTGGTCGTGCTAATCCCGCCCCGCGGGGCAAGGGGCGCCTTTCCTAACGCTTTTCTTTAGGAAATACTACCGTAGTATATTGAGCAAATTATTATATCTCGGAAGGAATTGAGATTTTAGCGAATGAGTTGTCGGAACAATAGAAGCGAGTGGTTTAATATCGTAAATTTTTTTGCGAACAAATTGAACCCCGAAGCTTCGTAATTGTTCCCAACGAAATGAGCGTTAAGAAATCTCAGTTGACTGAAGAGATATATAATTTGCGAATCAATATCATAATCTCGTATAATTCGCAAAATGCAGCTTCACGTACTCACGAAGCGCAGCCTTACCCAACGACTCCGCGAGCCTGCGCGCACAAGCTGTCGCCTGCGCACCCCCGCCCTTAGGCAAAGCCGCCTCCCCAGCAGCGCACGCCAGCTCCTCCAGCGTCCTTAAAAACCGCGCCCGCGCCAAAACCGACGCCGCCGCCACCGCCAAATTACTCTCCGCCTTCGGCTGCTGCCGCACCACACACTCAGGAAAACGCTCCCGCAACACACGCAAATTCACCGTAGAAGTCGTAAACTGATCAATCAACGCCGCATGGCAATCACTATGCCGCGCCAAAACCTGCGTCAGCGCCGCCACATGACCATAGCCCAAAAGCTGATTCAGCTTCCCGCCCTGGGCCACAACCTGCTCATAACGCAAATTATACACCTTCGGCTTCAGCTCCAGCACACTATAATCAACAACCGTCGCCTTAATAACATCCTCCAGCTCCAGAATCTTCTTATCCGTCAGCAGCTTGCAATCCTTCACGCCCGCTGCCGCCAGCTTCCCAGCTGTAGAATCATCCACCACGCACGCAGCCACAACTAAAGGGCCAAAAAAATCGCCCTTACCCGACTCATCACTCCCGGCCCACAAACCACGCGGCAAAGCAGGCTCGCCATAGCAACTAGCGCCTTCCACATCACAAGCGCAAGCAGAAATCCCTGCGCCGCCAGCTACAGTACCGCCATTCGCCGTCGGTGTAATCAGCTCCCTAACCTTCGCCTCCAGCGCACTATCGCCAGAAAAGACATACGTCAGCCCTTTCTTGCCATTATACACATTCAAGGTTAATTTAGCATTAGCTATGGCCATCACAAACTGATGGCCATAATTAATATCCTTCTCGCTCGTAATGTCGAGAACAGTATGTATTTTTTGTCGAACCTCTGCAAGATAATTGAGGAAATCTTTATCAGATAATTTTCCCATAGAATACTCCCAAAGAAGCAAATTATAATATCTCGGAAGGAATTGAGATTTTAGCGAATGAGTTGCTGGAACAATGGAAGCGAGTGGTGGGAAAACCTATCGCTCTCCTCGAACAAAATGGTACCCCAAAGCTTCCTTATTGTTCCCAACGAAATGAGCGTTAAGAAATCTCAGTTGACTGAAGAGATATATAATTTGCGTATTAGTAAACCTAATTGACCCCTCAGTCTGCTCGCTACGCTCGCAGCCAGCTCCCCTACAGGGGCGCCTTTCCTGCTTCCGTACTAATTACTCGCCCTTCTCCACATAATGCCTCTCCTTCCACCCCTCAAAGAGCAGATAAAGCAGCGGCACCACAATCAGCGTCAACAGCGTCGACGTCGTCAAGCCACCAACCAGCACCACGCCCATGGACTGGCGCAGCTCCGCGCCCTCGCCAATACCCAGAGCAATCGGCAACATACCCAAAATAGTGGACAAAGTCGTCATAAAAATCGGACGCAAACGCAAAGAGCACGCCTCCAGCACAGCCTCCTTCAGCGGCATCCCGTGCTCACGCGCCTGATTCGCATAATCCAATAGCAAAATCGCATTCTTCGTAACCAAGCCGAGCAGCATAATGCAGCCAATCATACTCATCATATTCGCCGTCTGCCCCGAAACCAAAAGGCCAACAATAACACCAATCAGCGCAAACGGCAGCGACGCCATAATAATCAACGGCTGACTAAAGCTCTCAAACTGCGCCGCCAGCGTCATATACACCATAACAATCGCCAGCACAACAGCCTTCACAACCTCCCTAAAGGAACGCGCCATATTATCAGCCTGGCCAATCATCTTATAATTATAACCTGCAGGCATATTCAGCTCCGGAATAAACTCCTCCTTCGCCTTCGTAATCAAATCACCCGGGGAAATACCAACAGTATTCGCATACACCACAATCTGGCGCTGCTTATCCTCACGCTCAATACGCGTCGGGCCACTGCCATACTTAACCGTCGCAATATCGCCCAAACGCACGAACGTGCCACTTGCATTAGACACACGCAAATTAGCCACCGCATTAATATCAGCACGGCGCTCCAGCGGCATCTGCAGCACAATATCATAGTCATTATCGCCAATCGTATAGCTATTAGACAGACTCTTGCCCATAAAGGCCATCTCGACAACCTTGCCGACCTCAGTAGCATCCAGACCCAGCTCACTCGCCTTCGTATGATCAATGCGTACTACAATCTCCGGCTCCTCCTCGGAGTCAGAAATATCCACGTCCGTCGCACCCGGCACACTCTTCAGCTTCTCCGCCAAATCCAGCGCGTACTGCTTCAGCTCCTTAATATTGTTGCCACGCAAGCCAATCTGCACCGGACGGCTATCGCCACGGCCACCGCCCTGGTTCGACACAACGCTTACCTTCAGGCCCTCCGTATTACCGAACTTAGCACGCAGCTCATCCATTACCTGCTGCATGCTGCGCTCGCGCTCCGCGGAAGGCTTCAGACGAATATCCAGCGAGCCCTGATTAACAGGGTTACGCCCATTACCAATATTCAAAGCGACAATCTGCACCTCCGGCAGCTGGCTAATATACTGCTGCATCGGCGTAGCCAGCTCCACAGTCTTCTGCAGACTGGAGCCAATCGGCGCCTTTACATTCACCGTAAATTCGCCGGAGTCATAGGTCGGCTGAAACTCCGTACCCACGAAGGGCATCAGCGCCAGATTCAGACCAAGGGAAATAACACTCGCTATAATAACCTGCTTCGGACGCTCCAGACACCAGCTCATCAGGCTATTATACAGCTGGCGCACGCTCTGGAAGCCGCTCTCGAAGGAATCCAGGAATTTTTGCAAATATTTATTGCGACCTCTAGCGCTCTCCTCCTCAGTCTCCACCTTAATCCAATAAGCGGACACCATCGGCGTCAGCGTAAACGCTACGAGCGTGGAGAAAGCAATCGCAAAAGCAACCGTCAAGCCGAACTGCTTAAAAAATTGGCCAATAATCTCGCCCATATTGCCAACGGGCACGAAAACAGCGAACATTACAAAGGAGGTCGCCAAAATCGCCAGCGTCAGCTCCTCCGTCGCCTCACGCGCAGCCACAAAGGGCGTCTTGCCCATCTCGATATGACGGAAAATATTTTCGATAACAACAATGGCATCGTCAATCAGCATACCAATCGCTAGTGACAGCGCCATCAGGGACATATTATTCAGCGTAAAATCCATAACCTTCATCATAAAGAAGGTGGAAATAACAGCCGTCGGAATACAAAGACCGCCGACAATCGTCGCGCGGAAATTGCGCAGGAACATATAGGTAATAGCCAGTGCCAAAAAGCCACCGAAAAGAATCGTATTCCACACATCGGCAATATTATCGCGAATATACTTGGACTGGTCGCGCACCTTATCCACCTTAATATCGGGGGGCAGATTGCTCTGGCGCAGCTGCTCCATCTTCGCATTAATATTATCCGTTACGTCCACAGTATTCGTCTTCGACTGCTTGCGCACGAAGGCCAACACGCTCGGCACGCCGTTCGCGCTGGCATATGTATCCTCATCCTCCCAATCGTCCAGCACATCGGCCACCTCAGTAATATAAATCGGGCGACCGCTAACATTGCCCACGACCACCTTTTTGATATCGTCGACAGTGTTATACTTGGACACGGTGCGCACGGTGATCTCCATCTCCTTGCTGCGCGCCTTGCCACCGGGAGTATTATAGTTATTTTTATTAATAATATCGCGCACATCCTGATAGGAAATGCCAAACTCCTGCAGCTTCTCCGGCTTTAGGATAATGCGAATCGCACGCTGGCTCGCGCCTACAACCGTTACCTCGGACACGCCCTCTACCATCTGTAGCTCGTCCTTGATATTATCCTCGATAATGCGACGAATCTCGCCACGAGAGCGGGACTCAGAGGAAAAGGTCCAGGCTACAATCGCACGCGCGTTCAGGTCTACTGTCTGCGTCGTCGGCTCGTCGATATCATCCGGCAAAGCCTTACGAATCGTGGAAACCTTTTCGCGCACCTCACTCGCCTTCATCTGCGGGTCCACGCCCAGATTAAACTCCAAAACCGTCTCGCTATAGCCCTCGAGTACAGTGGAGCTCAAGGTCTTGATACCGGAAACCTGGCTGACACGGTTCTCGATTGGCTTCGTAATCAAAGTCTCCATTTCCTCCGGAGAAGCGCCATCATAGGTGACACGCACGCTAACGATGGGCAAATCCACGTCCGGGTTCAAATCGACGCCGATTTCCGGGTAGCAGCGAATACCGAATACTACGAGCAAAAGCACGAACATCGTAGTAAAAACTGGTCGCTTAATAAATGTACCTATCATAATTATTTACCAGCCTTTTCTTTATCCGCATCCATTTTAATCTTCACGCCCTCACGCAGCTTGTTCTGACCCTCGACCACGATGAGGTCCTCCTCGGTAATGCCCCCGAGAATCTCGGCCACCTTATCATCGGTGTAGCCCACGTTCAGCACGCGACGCTGGATAACGCCCTTCTCATCCGCTATGAAAATCGTCTGTTGATCATCACGCATAACAATGGCATGGGGCGGAATCGTCAGCACGTTCTCGCGCGGCTCCACTACGAGGCTCACGTTCGCATACACGCCCGCGCGCAGTCCCTCGTGATTATCCACGCTCACCTCCGCCGCGAAGGTATGGCTGGGCAGGTCGGCCACGGGCGCAATGCGGGTCACCTTGCCCACGATTTGCTTATTCGGGTACGCGGGCAGCGCAATGCTAGCCTCATTACCCACAGCAACGCCTGCTACCTGGCCCTCGGGAATATGAATCACAGTCTTCAGCTTACTAATATCGGCAATGGCAAAAATAGCAGTACCGGCCTTCGCATAATAGCCCTCCTGGTAATAGCGTTTCGCCACAATACCATCGGCAGGAGCGACGAGCACCGTGCCCGCACTCTTGGACTCCATGCTCTGCAAATTGCCGCGTGCAGCCTCAAGCTTCGCAATAGCGTTATCGCGCGCAAAGCGATAATCGTCCACAGTCTGCTGGGAAACGGCGCCGCTCGCATAGAGCTTCTCGTAGCGCACTAAATCAGTCTCGGCCTTGCGCAGGTTTGTCTGGGCATCTAAATAGGAGCCACGGGCAGCCAGCTCATTGGCATTGGTGTCGATTTGCTCCAAAATGGCCAGCACCTGGCCCTTATGCACAGCATCGCCCTCCTGGACGTACACCTTCTCCAGGCGTCCATCAACCTTTGCTGCCACCTCGGCCTGCCACTCCGGGTCCAGACTGCCGCTAAAGGAGAGCTTCGGCACGATGGTCTGACGGGTAGCGTGACCCGTAGTTACGGACACAGTACGCACGCGGCTCATCTTCTCTGCACGCGCCTTCTCCTTCTGCACATTGCTATAAATACGATAGGATATAATCAGGCACACTGCGATGAGCAGACCCAGCACAATGCGCACTTTTTTATTCTGTAAATTCATAAAGACACACTCCTAGGGGTAATTTCAGATAGTTAAATATTTGATTAGGCAAATAGTTAAATACTATGCTTTTCTTGTGATATATTCTATATTATACAGCCTCTTTGCCCCCTAAAGCAAGCAAAAGCTAAGTAAATTGACTCATCAGTCAAGCTTATTTACTAATTTAAATTTATCTAAGTCTCATCCTTCTTCTTTGTCACCAAAGAAGAAGCAAGAAAGTGTATGACGTTTAGTTTTTTGCCAATTTTTATTTCTAAGTCTCATCCTTCTTCTTTGTCACCAAAGAAGAAGCAAGAAAGTGCGCGCTTTTAGAAAGCGCGGGAAACATCGCTTTTTTGTTCGCCCAAAAAAGCTCCGCAAAAAAAGGGCTTTACCATATCCACTTAGTCTCGCTATTCAACCTCTAGAATCTTCTTCTGGTTCCCAGAAGTTCTCGCTTCCAGGGATATTTACTTACGACGTTCTAGGGCTTTGGCGGTCTACCGCAAAGTGCTGGCTCTAGGATAGACTTGCTTTGCGATACTTTAGTAACAAACTTTTAGTGAATTGAGCAAATTATTATATCTCGGAAGAAATTGAGATTTTAACGAATGATGGAGTCGCATCCAAGAAGCAAGTCCGTAGGACGATGCTGATTGGATAATGCGACACATGCGATAGGGGCCCAAGAAACAAGCTCGCAGAGCGAAGTTGATTGGCTTGCCCCGAACCGCTGTTGTTGGAATAATAGAAATCGAGACATTGTTTGAGCGAAGCGAGTTTGGCGAGATTTCGTTATTATTCCCAACGAAATGATGGAGTCACATCCAAGAAGCGAGTCCGTAGGACGATGCTGATTGGACAATGTGACCTATGCGATAGGGGCCCAAGAAGCAAACTCGTAGAGCGAAGCTGATTGGCTTGCCCCGAACCGCTCGTTAAGAAATCTCAGTTGACTGAAGAGATATATAATTTGCGAATCGACTAAATTAAGTGAGCGTTCGATATCTAATTGCGAAATACTTTAAGAAACAAAAAACGCAGATCTTGCGACCTGCGTTTTTTGTAATCATTTCGTAAAAAACTGTGTTAAGGGGATGGTGGGCCCAGTAGGTTTCGAACCTACGACCAGCCGGTTATGAGCCGGCGGCTCTACCACTGAGCTATAGGCCCGCGACTTAACATTATTATTTTATTACAATAACCCACTAAAGTCAAGCATTTAGCAAGCCATCGCTAAAATAAATATTAAATGTTAAATAACGAGCGGGCAAACACACGGCCCACGCCTACAGCGTAGCCCCACCCTACGCCATAAAAACAGCGAAAAACCTACTAAAGAAGCCTACCACAAAAAGCCTACTCCAAAAAGTCCTTCAGCTTCTTGCTGCGACTCGGATGACGCAGCTTGCGCAGCGCCTTCGCCTCAATCTGACGAATACGCTCACGCGTAACGCCAAAATGCTGGCCTACCTCCTCCAGCGTCCTGCTACGCCCGTCCTCCAGACCAAAACGCAGCTCCAGTACGCGCTGCTCACGCGGAGTCAACGTATGCAGCACCTCACCCAACTGCTCGCGCAGCAGCGTAAAGGAAGCAGCATCCGCCGGTGCGGGAGCATCGTGATCCTCGATAAAATCGCCCAGATGCGAATCCTCCTCCTCGCCGATAGGCGTCTCCAGGGACACAGGCTCCTGTGCAATCTTCATAATCTCGCGCACCCTCTCCACAGAAGTATCCATCTCCTTCGCTACCTCCTCCGGCTGGGGCTCACGGCCCAGCTCCTGCAGCAGCTGACGGGAAACGCGAATCAGCTTATTAATCGTCTCCACCATATGCACCGGAATACGAATCGTGCGGGCCTGGTCCGCAATTGCGCGGGTAATAGCCTGTCGAATCCACCAGGTAGCATAGGTACTGAACTTAAAGCCCTTATTATAATCGAATTTATCAACAGCCTTAATCAGGCCCAGATTGCCCTCCTGAATCAAATCCAAGAAGAGCATGCCACGGCCCACATAACGCTTCGCAATGCTTACTACAAGGCGCAGATTAGCCTCGGACAGACATTTCTTCGCCTCATCGCCCTGATGGCGCACAGCCTTCAGCAGCTTGTCAAAATCCTCCTCCAGCTCCAGATAGCGGTCCGCCAAGGTAGCATCCTTCTCGCGGCCATCGCTCAGGCGGCTCTTAACCTCCTCCAGCAGGGATTTCAGCTGGTACAGATTATGCACATCCTTATCGCTCGTCGGGCGCTTCACCACAAGATTCTCGCATTGGGGAATCAGGCACTTCTGCTCCGCCATCAGACGCTGCAGATGGAGACGTTCATCCTTCGTAAATTCAAAAATCAAATCCTCGTAATCCTCAAGCTGATAAGGCTTACCCTGCTCCTGACGGGAACGGATCATTTCCAGCACCTTAAAGATGGAGCGCATATTAGTCATCTGCCATTCACCCTGCAGATAGCCCTGCACCTTCTCCAGCAGCACAGCGCTTGCATCCGTACCGCTAAATACAGGCGCATCCAGAGCAATAGTCTTGCCGCGCAGCAGGCGCTCAGCCTGACGGCCTTTATCCATGCGCTTCGCCAGCTTAATCTCGTCCTCGCCCACCAAAAGGGGTACGCGGCCGATTTCCTTCAGATACATGCGCACCGGGTCATCAATGCTAATGCCCTCGGGCACACTCAAATTAGCCAGCTCCGCCTCGGTAATATCATCATTATCAGCCTGAGATTCATGCTCGGGGAATTCCTCATCTTCTTCCTCGTTGATGATTACACTATCATCAACAGTTTTGATGCCATTATTTGCCAAAATCTCATACAGCTGTACTAAATCCTCCGCCGCTGCATCGTCGGAGTTGCCTATGCGCATAACCTCACTCTCAGCGAGAACACCACCCTGAGCCTTAGCCTTTTGCAGGAGCTCCTCTACCGTCTCCGACGCTAGCTTAATAAAATTATAATCCATGGTGTTCCCTCCTTCCGTCAAAATATCATTATCATTAGTTTCCATAGAGCTTTTTGATTTCATTCTTTATCCTTTGAGTCTCCATTAATTCTTCTACAAAGCGCTCATCCGCCGACCGCTCATACTCGTCGGCCAATAGGCGATGCTTCTCATATTCCTGCTCCCAATAGCTGCGCTGCAGCTGCCGCAGGCAATCCTCCAGATAGCGCTCCCCCTCAATGGGAGGCAGGCTCCTACTCCTGATTTGCGCCAGGAGTGATTGTGCTGCATCATCCAGAGCATCATTTAATTTATCTATCGTAAAAACGTCATTGAGCGCAATGTCCTCCAGCATATGATAAAGCTGAGCCCGCACCGAATCACTCCAGCCGGTCTGCTGCACCACACCCTGGCAAGCACCCACCAGCTGGGGCTGCTCCACCAAGAGTGCCAAAAGCTGCTCCTCTGCTTGCCGCCTGGGATTCAGCTCCTGGGTCCGGGGTACAGGTACATAGGCACGCTCGCTAGTGCTGGAGCCTTTTTTTGCTGCCTTGCGGTACTCGTCAATAATGAGACCTTCATCTATGGTCAGCCTTTGTGCCAGCCTGCGAATATGCTCCGCTGCCTCGATTTCGCTTTTACATTCTAATAGGAATGGTAGTATATTCGACACTGCTTCGACTTTTCCTGCCAAATCACTAACATTACTTTGCAAAATTGTTTCTTCTATTTGAAAATCTATGCCATTCGTCGCGGCCTCGATAACCTTGCGAAAGGCCTCGGCGCCATAACGACGTACATATTCATCAGGATCCTTGCCCTCGGGTACACCGGCAATGCGCACCTTCAGCCCTGCGGCCCGCGCAATGCTCACAGCCCTGATGCTGGCCCTGCGCCCAGCGCTGTCGCTATCATAGCAAAAGATGACCTCATCACAGCAGCGCTTCAAAAGCTGGGCCTGCTCAGCGGCAAAGGCCGTGCCCATGGAGGCTACTACATTCGTAATGCCAGCTGCATGCAGGCTAATCGCATCCATATAGCCCTCGACCACAATGGCCTGACGGCTTTGGCGAATCTGTCTATAGGCCACATCCAGCGCAAAAAGAATGCGGCGTTTATTAAACCAGGGCGTCTCCGCCGTATTTAAATACTTGGGCTCACTTTTATCAAGCACGCGCCCGCCGAAGCCCACGACGCGTCCCTTGGCATCCTTAATCGGAATCATCACCCGATGGCGAAATTTATCATACGCCCTCGAGCCATTGCCCTTGCTGGCCACGAGTCCTGCGGCAAGCAGCTCCGCCTGACTATAGCCCTTGCGGGACATATTGGAAAGCAAACTCGTGAAATTATTCAGCGCATAGCCAATGCTGAAGCTATCGATAATCGCCTGGGTAATGCCCCTGCCGGCCAGATAGGCCAGAGCAGGCTTACCGTACTCCGTCTTTAAGAGGCAGGCCTGGAAGAATTTCGCAGCCATGGCATTCGTATCATAAATACGCTTGCGCTGCTCCTCCTGACGCAGCTCCTGCGCCGTCTTCTGCCGCTCCGGTACGGGAATGCCGTAGCGCCCCGCGAGCAGCTTCAGCGCCTCCACAAAGCCGCAGTTTTCACTTTTCATGATAAATTTAAAAATATCCCCGCCCTCATGACAGCCAAAGCAGTAGAACATGTTCTTGTCGGGATTAACGGAGAAGGAGGGCGTTTTTTCCCCATGGAAGGGACAGCAGCCCCAGTAGTTCTGCCCCCGCTTCTTCAGGGGCACATAGGAGGAGATTACTTCCACAATATCGGCAGTGCTGCGCACCTGCTCCTTAAAGCTTGCAAATTCTCCATCCATGCCTACATTCCTCCACTCCTATTTTACACATAAGTTATATTCAATATAAATTGCTAAAATCCTCTTTTTTTCGAGGAAATTTTTGAAAAAAATCGCATTTACCCCTTGCAGGAAGGATAAAAAAAGACTATAATATTTATTACACTAAAATTGTAAGGCAAGCTGAGCAATTTTAGTCCTTTTATTTTTAGGGGCACTGCGCCCACTCTAGCTATTTAAGAGGTATAGAACATGAAAAAAATTCTGCTAACTATATTCATGCTCCTGATGCTCCTGCCCAGTATGTGCAGCGCTGTGGAGCCCAAAATCACCAGCGACACCCGCACCTTTAACCCCCTGAAGGGCATTTACGACCTGCGGGGCAATGTTTTCGTGCAATTTCCCGCCCATGACACGCTGCTCACCATCACCGGCGACACCACCCAGGTCTATCTGTATGACATGGAGGTGCATGGCCAGGGCAATATTACCCTCAGCTTCGGCGACATGAGCTTCAAATGCGATAAGGTGGACGTCTTCCACAAGGAGCGCACAGCCTATGTCGAAGGCAAGTGCAGCTTCGTCGATAAATTTGAGAATAAAACCGTGAGCATTACGGCGGATAAGGGCAGCTACTGCTGGAAGACGAAGCTGGCCCATTTCTCCGGCAACGTCAGCGTCGACGGCCAGAAGAAAAAGCAGGACGTGACCTATAACGTCATCACAAAGGAATTCCTATAAAAATTAACTGCTCACTTTTAGACATAACAAGTAATCATTATATCATAAATAACACAAAAACCGAAGCCAGGCAGCAGTGCCGACTTCGGTTTTTTTGCTAAGTTTTTGTAAACTTTTGTTAACTGAATAATTAACTAAAGGAAGGAGCAAAGCTCCAAGCACGAGGTACTAAGGAGTAATGAATTAATGGCTTAATCTTCGCCGTGGCGCTCCTTATTCTTGCGCACATATTCCAGAATGATGCCCGCGGTTTCTTCAATCGCACGGTTGGACACGTTGATAATCTGGCAATGCAGGCGACGCATAATGCCCTTGGCATAGGTCAGCTCCTCGTTAATGCGGTTCATATCCGCATACACAGCCGTATCGCTGAGGCCCATGGTCTTCAGACGCTCGCTGCGAATCTCGTTCAGCTTGAAGGGGTCGATTAAAAGGCCAATAATCTTGTACGGGGGCACCTTGAAGAGCTCTTCAGGCGGAGCCAGCTCGGGCACCAGCGGTACATTGGCCACCTTAATGCGTTTATGCGCGAGGTACATGGACAGCGGGGTCTTGGAGGTACGGGATACGCCGATGATGACGATATCTGCCTTCAAAAGGCCCAGCGGGTTCTTGCCATCGTCGTATTTAACGGCAAATTCCACAGCCTCCACGCGTTTGAAATACTCGTGGTCCAGGGAGTGGATGAGGCCGGCCTGGTTACGCGGAATCATGCCGGTGCTCTTTTCAATGGACTTCAGCATGGGGCCCAGTACGTCGACAACCTCAACATCCTTAGCCAGAGCCACATCGGCCATATGCTCGCGCAGCTCCGGGGAAACGATGGTATAGCAGATCACAGCACCATTAGCAGCTGCTTCCTCCACTACCTTATCAATCTGCTCCTTGTCCTTTACATAGGGCACGCGGATGACATCGAATTTTTCTTCCACAAATTGGCTCGTGGTAGCTTTAACTACGGATTCGGCCGTCTCGCCGATGGAGTCGGAGACAGCGTAAATAATCGGATTATTCTTCGGTATTATGATAATTACCTCCCTTACCCTCTGCTAAATCTACCAGCAAACGAGTAAAATTAGTTTTTGTGATTCTGCCAACAATTGTAAATTGGCGTTTCGCCTCATCCACTACCTTCACTACGGGCAGGCAGTCGATTTCATTATCGATGAGACGACGAGCAGCACTGGCTGCAGGCTCGTCCGGCGTAGCGTAGATGATTTTGGACAGCGGAGTCATCACCATGACTACGGGAATATCGCGCAGCTCGCTATTATTAATAGCTGCCTTCAAAAGATCCTTGCGGGATACTACGCCCGTGAGAAAATTATTTTCATCCAGCACAAAGACTGAGCCCACGTCCTCCAGGAACATGGTCACTACTGCCTCGTAGGCGCTCTTACTGGAAGCAATGGCCACGGGCAGGGACTTGAGGTCCTGCACAGTGATGGCCGAGATTTCCTCCATCAGCATGCCGAGGGTGTTTTTGCCGGTGTAAAAATAGCCCACCTTGGGACGTGCATCCAGGATGCCGCCCATGACCAGAATGGCCAGGTCGCTACGCAGTGCGGCGCGGGTTACGTTCAGCCGTTCTGCAATATGTTCACCAGTGATGGGGCCGTCGAGACGTACTATCTCAGCAATTTGTTTTTGCCTGTTACTTAAAGAAATGATCGTCACTCCCCTTCTGAAATTATACTTCTACTTCTTTTATAGTATACACTATATCAGCTAAAAATGCTAGATTTCGTCATAAATAATTTGTAAAAAATTTATAAAAAATGCTCGCGCGCCTTGCATAGAATGCAAAAAGACCTGCACCCTAAGGGATGCAGGTCGATTTTTGTTAAATTTGCAAAAGCTAGGAATTAGCCTTTGATTTGGGACATAACTTCTGCAGCGAAGTCTTCTTGTTTCTTTTCGATGCCTTCGCCCAGTTGGAAGCGGGAGAATGCAACAACTTCAGCGTTGTTAGCTTTCAGCAGCTTAGCGATGGTTTGATCCGGGTCTTTAACGAACTCTTGGTCAACCAGGCATACTTCCTTGTAGTATTTGTTGATGCGACCCAGAACCATCTTCTCGATGATTTTTTCGGGTTTGCCTTCGTTACGAGCTTGTTCGGAGAGAACTTCCTTCTCGTGCTCCAGCTCAGCAGCCGGAACTTGAGAACGCTCCAGGTAGGACGGGTTAGCAGCAGCAACTTGCATAGCAATGTCTTTGCCCAGCTCAGCATTGCCACCCTTCATTTCTACCAGAACGCCGATTTTGCCGCCGCCATGGATGTAAGCAGCAACGATGCCTTCCGGAGCTTCGTACAGAGCGAAACGACGAACGGAGATCTTTTCGCCGATCTTAGCAACGCTAGCGGTTACCAGTGCTTCAACGGTTTGACCTTCGATTTCGCTAGCCAGCAGAGCTTCCAGGTCAGCCGGTTTGGTAGCAACGATATGTGCAGCAACTTTAGCAACGAGCTCTTTGAAGCCGTCGGTTTTAGCAACGAAGTCGGTTTCGCAGTTGATTTCAACGATGGTGCCAACTTTGCCATCTTCGCTGATTGCGCAGCCTACAACGCCTTCTGCAGCGATACGGCCAGCTTTTTTAGCAGCAGCAGCCAGACCTTTTTCACGCAGGAAGTCGATAGCCTTGTCCATATCGCCTTCTACAGCGGTCAGAGCTTTTTTGCAGTCCATCATGCCAGCGCCAGTGCGCTCGCGGAGTTCTTTAACTAATGCAGCAGTAATTTGAGCCATGAGTAATTCCTCCTCAAATAAAGTATAAATTATTCAGCGTCTTCGGTAGCAGCAACTTCTTCAGTAGCAGCAGCTTCTTCAGTTTGCATGCCTTGACGGCCTTCCAGAACTGCGTCAGCGATTTTGCCGGTCAGCAGTTTTACAGCGCGGATAGCGTCGTCGTTAGCGGGGATTACATGGTCGATTTCGTCGGGATCGCAGTTGGTGTCAACGGTTGCAACGATAGGAATGTTCAGCTTGTGAGCTTCCAAAACAGCAATGTGCTCTTTGCGGGGGTCAACGATGAACATAGCGCCCGGCAGTTTTTTCATATCTTTAATGCCGCCCAAGTATTTGGTCAGCTTTTCCATCTCGTGTTTCAGGCCGATAACTTCCTTCTTAGGCAGAACGTCGAAGGTACCATCTGCTTCCATAGCTTCCAGCTTGCGCAGACGAGCAATACGGGTTTGGATGGTTTTGAAGTTGGTCAGCATGCCGCCCAGCCAACGCTCGTTAACATAGAACATGTTGCAGCGGGTAGCTTCTTCCTTCATAGCTTCTTGAGCTTGTTTCTTGGTACCAACGAACAGAAT